>CBFIHA010000107.1:0-1425 GCA_965662195.1 uncultured Pirellulales bacterium | reverse complement strand
CGCATTTCGGCTGGGCCGACCCAGAGGTCGTAGTCATCGGCCGCGGGCGGCTCGACGATTCCCTTGCCGCCATTCGACTTGCGACGCTTATAGCACAGCCCCCGAGCGAGGCGGACGGCTCCAATCTTTCCGCTTTGGACATAATCGACCGCCGCAATGGCCCCATCCAGCGAACGACTCTGGGTGCCCGTTTGGCAGATCCGCTGATGCTTCCGGGCAGCTGCAATCAGTTGCTGTCCTTCCCAAATGGTGTGCGACACCGGCTTTTCCAGATAGACATCCTTGCCCGCCTGCATGGCCCAGATCGCCGCCAAGGCATGCCAGTGATTGGGAGTGGCCACCACAACAACGTCGAGATTCTTGTCGTCATATCCGTGCCGGAGATCGCGAGTGAACGCCGGGCGATACCCGTACCGCCGCTCAAATTCATCAACCCGATTGCGACCAATCGCCTCATCGACGTCGCAGATGAAGGTGATGCGGCAGGAAGGATGCTGCGCGAACGCATTTGCAAGCGCCCAGCCGCGGCCGGCAACGCCACAGACCATGACGTTGAGGCGGTCTTTCCCTGCCGCCGCCGGCTGACCGGCCAACGCAGGGCGACTGCCCATGTCGAAACGGTTCGGGAATCCAGCAGTGAGCATCGCCGCTGCGATGGTCGAATCACGAAGCACGCGTCGGCGAGTCGGTCGCGACATGGGGCTCTCCCGGGGTGCCAGCCGGCGAACCGGCCCGATTTGAGGTACGGCTTGAGCGACTCAAACCGCCATTCGATTTCTGCGATCTCTGAGCTTGAAAAGGTCAGGTCCCGCACAATTGGCTTTTGTGGAGTGCTGCCGCCGGGACCATATTCCCGCGAAACCGCGGAAAGTCCGGGCATCGCAGTTTGACCGGAACCTGCCCGGACGAGTCTAGGAGGCTCGCACCGCGTGCTGCTGCCTGCCGGAGTGGTCCGGCTGTGAAGACCGAAACACCGCCTGCGGCAGCCGCGACAAGCCGTCGTCTTGTGATCAGCCTTGTTTCCTGCATCGTATTTCCTCGTTGCGCGGAGTACGAACGTTCAATCCCCTGTCGTTCGATCAGCGGTTGTCGATTCCTTTTTGGACGACCTCGGTGCCCTTCTGGATTACGATCGGCCGCGTCTGGTTGGCAATCACCGTATCGGCCACCGTATGCCGACGACCGGAAAAGAAGAAGCCAGCCGCGGCGTTGTCGTGGACGTAACAGTCGCGGTAGCTGGTGACCGACTGGTTCACGTCGGCCACACCGCCAGCCGACGAGCCGTTGCCCGCCACCTCCGCCGCAACAACCTCCATCTCAGTGGTCTCGTGGGCACTGATGCCCTCATCGGCGTTGGCGATCGCCCGCACCCGCTCCAGCCGGACACCACGGCGGTCACCGTGAGTGTTGAAGCCGTCGTTACCG
>CBFIHA010000106.1:0-12772 GCA_965662195.1 uncultured Pirellulales bacterium | reverse complement strand
GGGAGCAGAAGCCAACTGTTCGGCTGTTGCCGGCGGGCGAGATGCTTGTGAAAGTGCCGTTGACCGTCCTATCCTTAGATCGGCGAGCTGGTGCTGCTGCCGGCGGTCCGGGCCGCACCGGCCGACGCGATCATCGCCGCCGCCGGCACGAGCTGCCGCCACCAGATCAAGGACGGCGCCGCGCGAACCGCCCACCACCCGGCGGAGATCCTCCGCGCGGCGCTGGTCGCGAGCACCACGCCGGGCGAGATTCCAACTCATCGATGGGCACATGAAGCCGGCATCGGGGTCGATCAGGAGTTACCAGCCCGCAACTCATAGCCAATCGGACAAGGCAGACCAAAAACCGGCTTCCACCACAGGCCGGCCGGCCGAAGGAGTCGCCAGTCTCACCGTCTGCAAGCGTTTCTGCCCTAGACCTAAAACTCTCCGACCGGCTTTCCGTCATCTTTGACGTAGAGCCGCTGAAACAGATGATCGGTGTTCATGCCGCCACTCACGTGCGCATGGTCTCCGCTTGCGGGATTCGCATACGAATCAATGTCATTCGTAAGAAATCTCACGGCGCCATCACACAGGGCCACGTTTGCGCCGCCGGGGTGCCGGCTGGAGAGGGCGTATCGCTTATTATCGGGATCGTTGGCGGGACTAGTACTAAAAGGATGTGCTGATTGCGCCGTGTTCGGTGGCCACACGCACCGCAAGAGCACGGCAGCCGTCGACAGGCCGCCGCCCTGCCCGGCCCAATTCGCCCCATAAAAAATGGGTGCGGAGGTATTGAGCGCCCGCTCACCGATGGCAATCGTCTTACTCATGCCGTCGGTCACATTTCTGATTCGTATCGGAGTGGAGGGAGCAAATCGCATCACACCATCGCTACATACGTAGTTGCTTTTGCCAAAATTACCGTGGGTGGAAATAACGTTCTAGTTGGGGTTCACTTTTGGCCCCGTGCACGACGGGCAGAGAAATGCCGGCAGGGTGGTGCCGAGAACTGGCTTTGCCGCCACCGTCGGCATAGGAAGAGCCGGGTTCACACCAAGCTCATCGAAGAGAGCGGCTTCTTCGATAAAGGGAAGCAGCATGGTGATGAAACCCCAGCGATTTAAGGCATCGGAAAGTCCAGCTGGAAAAGCCTCCTTGTTGGCGTCCATGTAGTTGTGCACGCCCAGCATCAGCTGCTTCATGTTGTTGGTGCAGGCTGTCCTCCGCGCGGCCTCGCGTGCGGACTGCACGGCCGGAAGCAGAAGCCCGATCAACACTCCGATGATCGCAATCACCACCAACAGCTCAACCAGCGTAAATGCTTTGCGGCAGGCGGCGGTCGAGCAGCAGCCACGGTGATTAAGCCGTGCCGTGTGGACATGATCTCCCGCGCTCATGACGATTCCTCCAGCGATTCGTGAACTGAAAACTAAGATTTCTTCCTGCGTTAAACTTTCGAAAGTATAGATGAGGGCTGCGGGAGCGTCAAGAAAAGAGTCGGCCTTGCCATACCCGCCAGCACCGTATATTTCCCGGTGCCGTCCCAACTCGGCCGGCCGGATCTCGTTTTTTCCGGATCCCCGATGGTCGGCCCCTCCCGCGTAGCTTCCGGCGCCGAAGTTCACGCGCGTAGAATTTCCCCATGGCTGAGTCGCTGCGTGAATTGCCAAGGGGTTGGCGGACTGCGCGATCGCGCTAGGGTTGCCGGCCGGCCAGATCCCGTCGGGTCGGAAACTCATCGAGCCGGTCGGCTGAAAACGACACCTGCACCGCCTGCCGTTGGCCGTCGGCCACGAACAAGTGCAGGGTGGCCTCGTCCACCAGCAGATCGACGTAACTGACGTCGGGATCGCAGGAGAGCGGATGATCCGTGTGCTTGGCCTGCGCGATGATGAAGCGCGGCTCCGACCACGACCGGCCCTCGTCAGCGCTGGTGGCGAACCAGAGTTCCACGCGGTCGGGATGGTAGTGATGCGGATGCTTCTCGTCGTAGCGGTTATGGACGAAGGCGATCAACCGCTTTCCTCCGTCAAACCGAAAGACCATCGGCGGGGCATCGGGATGCAGGAGACCGGGCACCTCCGCTGCGTCGGTCCAGGTCAGACCGCTGTCGGTCGTGCGTTTTTCATACATTCGACCGCCAGGAGCGCGAAGATAGAACGTGGCCTGAGTTCCTTCGCCCGGGACGACAATCCCCTCCATGAACTTGTTCCATGTGGGATGGTACCAGCCCCCGGGTGCCGCGGCCGGCAGCACGGTCCAGGTAGCCCCCTTGTCGGTGCTGCGGAGCAGAAATTGGCGGTCACCCTCAAGGGTGTTGATGTCTCGATAGTAGGCGCCCCACAGCCAGGTGCCGTCCCCCAGCACCGCCCCGCGCATGTGAATGGGAGCGCCGGGGAAGGCGGGGTCGTTTTCAGGAAGGATCGCCGACGGTGCCGACCACGTGTGCCCGTTGTCATCGGAGTGCCTGAGCACCATCCCCGCAGAATGCTTTTGGTCGCGGGAGGCATTGCCAAACACGATGATCCGCTCGGGCTGCGCCGGATCGACGATCGGAACCAGGCAGTGCTCCGAGGCGTCTTGGGTCCATGGCCGCACGCCTTGGTCCCAACTCCGCCCTTGGTCGGTTGATCGCCACAGGAGCGGGGCGTTGTTGGGCTTGACCGAGCTTTGGTAATACCCACCGTGAACACCAAACGCGAGGTAGTCGCCGTTGGCCGCCTTGACCGCTCGCGGCCCGAAAAGCGTGCCAAAGCCGGCCCGAGTACCGATCGGCTGCACCTCGCACAATCCGGCAGGGACGACGACGCCCGGGTCGGCGACGAGCGTTAGGCAATCCGGGAGGGCTTCGAGCCGGACATCCTGCCCGCCGATGACGACCCTCTCGTGCAGCCGCACGGCCGCCGCTTCATCGGCGATCACGACAGCCGGTGCTGCGAAAAACCAGGCCATGAGGGCACCGGAGAAGCCGAGCCCGCGGAGGGCAGATGCTTGCCAACGCATAAAACAAACTCCTTGTGTGTGAAAGAAACTCATAGGCTCATGCGGGAGGATTGGCCGTGCTGCGGTCTTCATTCGAGTCGCTCACCCGACCAAGTGCCTCACCACTGGCGAGCCGTTGCTCCAACATGCGACGCCCTAAGCGGACATGCTCACGAGCCTCGGCTTCTGCCCGCAGCGGATCCCCACTGACGATCGCTTGGATCAGGTCCTCGTGCACGCTGCGAATGTGTGCGGGATCGTTCGACACCCACACAAACTTCCCGAAAATCCAATACTGGTTCGTCAGCAAGCGAATCGTCGTGTTGCCGGCGATGGACGTGATTCGATCGTGAAATTCCCGATCAAGCTGTGGCCATACGTCATGCTTCCCGTCAGCCATCGCCGCGCACATACCTTCGACCAGGCCATGCAATTCGGCCGCCTGCTCCGGCGCGATGCGTTCGGCGGCCTGCCGTGCGGATATGCCCTCGAACGCTTCGCGGATGTCGTAGAGCTCCAGGAGCGCTTTCGCATCGAACTCACGGACAAAAATTCCTCGATTGTCGTCCGTCGCGACCATGCCGAACACCTGCAACTCCAACAGCGCCTCCCGAATGAGGCCCATGGAAACGCCGTATTCCTTCGCGAGCTGCGCCTGGATCAGCTTGGCGCCCGGCGGAAATTCCCCGGCGGCGATCCGCTCGGCCATCGAACGGCGAACGTCATGGCGGCCCAATTGGCGGACACGGCGGGCTCTCCGGGCGGGTGCCCTCGGCAGTTCGGTCGGAAAGGTCATACATTGAGAGCTCACGGCCAACTTTCGAAAAGCACCAAACTTTCGAAAGTTTACTCGGCACGCTACTGGTTCGTCAAGTTTTCGTGATTCGCTCCCGCCACACGGAGCGTGGTTAAAGATCATTCCCGCTTGAGCCCCGGAGCCCGCGCCGCTCAAGGCGGTGGCGGTTCAAGCCGGATGTCGAGCCGGTTGCGGCCCGCCTCGACGGTCCACTCCAGGCCGGAGGATTCCAGAGTGGGGGAGCGCCGCGGGATCTGCTCCGGGGGGCGGCATCGCGGTACTCGGTGGCGTTGTCGCTCGTGGGCGGTTCGCGGCGGGAGACGAACTCGCCGCCTGAAGTCAAACGCAGATGACCACTTTGACAAGCCACCGGTAAATCGCTACGACATTTCTGATAGATCACAGGGCTGGCCGGACGCTGAAGACAGGAAGCCATGAGCACACGATGCATTGAACTCGCCCTGATCGCCGCGGTCGTCGCGGTCACGATCCCCGCAGCAGGCGTCCGGGCGGCAGACCAGTGGGCCGAAGCCCGCGCGCGGCTGGCCCGCGCGGCGGCTGTCGTGCCGCTGCCCGCCGCAGCAAAGCCGCCGGTCGAGGGAGCCGACTCGGCAGGTGAGCCGGTCGCGCTTGCGACCCCGGCGCTGGCGACGGATGTGGCTGGCCGCTCGTTCGACGTGGTCGTGGTCGGCGGCAGCGGCAGCGGGGTGATGGCGGCGGTGCGGGCCGCCCGCGAGGGGGCGAGCGTGTTGCTCGTGCAGCACAACGGGCACATCGGCGGCTTTTTGATCAACGGGGGAATGCAGTGGGACGCCTTGTCGGGGGCTCCCCGGGCGGCCCTGTTCACGGAGCTTCTGCTGCGGATCGAGCGGCACTATGCCGCCCGCTTCGGCGTCGGCTCCCCGGATCACCGGGCGGCCTGCTACTCCCACGAGCAATACCCCGTGGCCTGGGTCGAGCCGCACGTCGCCGAGCGGGAGTTCAACCGGCTGGTCGCCGCGGAACCGCGGATCACGCTGCTCCTCCACCGCGTGCCGGTGGCCGCCGAGCGGGAAGGCAGGCTCATCCGCTCGCTCACGCTCGGCCTCCACCCGGCCGCCGCCGCGGCAGCGGAGCCCGCCACGATCACCGTCCGCGGCACGACCTACATCGACGCGACCTACGAGGGAGACCTGCTGCCGGTCGTAGGCACGGCCTATCGGGTCGGCCGCGAGGCCCGGGCCGAGTTCGACGAGCCCCACGCCGGCAAGGTCTTCACCACGCTCGTGCCGGGGCCCACGCCCCGCGACGCCTTCGAGGCCCGGCTGGCGATCTATCCCTATGGCGACAGGCAGGGCCCCAGCGACCCCGCCAGCCCCCACTCGGCCGACGGCTGCATCCAGGCCTACAACTTCCGGTTTTGCGTGACGAGCGATCCCGCCAATCGCCTGCCGGTGCCCAAGCCCGCCAGCTGCGACCGCGCCGACTATCTGAACTTCACCCGCCGCTACATCGCCACCAACGGCGTCGGCCCGGCCGAAAAAAGCCACTGCAACAGCCCGATCCTGCCCGGGGAGAACCATGCCTATCCCGAGGCCTCCTGGGAGGAGCGGGAGCCGATCATTCGCCGGCACCTCGATTTCGCGCTGGGGCTGATCTGGTTTTTGCAGCACGACGAGTCGATCCCCGAGAAGCAGCGGCAGGAGTTTCTCCGCTGGGGGCTGCCCCGCGACGAGTTCGCCGACAACGGCCATGTGCCCTACGAGATGTATGTCCGCGAGGCGCGGCGGCTCGTCGGTCGCCACGTGTTCACCGAGCACGATAACTCTGCCGCGCCGGGGATCGCCCGGCCCCCGATCCAGCCCGACGCGATCGCCGTCACCGACTGGTACATGGACAGCCATGCCTGCACGACCGACTCGCGGCCCGGCTTTCCGTATGACGGAAAGCTGATCCTCACCGAGCAGTCGCGGCCCGCCCAGGTGCCGTATCGCTCGCTGCTTCCCCGCGATCTCGACAACGTGCTCGTGCCGGTCTGTCTCTCGGCCACGCACGTCGCCTGGGGGGCCATCCGGCTCGAGCCAGTCTTCATGCAAACCGGCGAGGCGGCCGGCTTGGCCGCGGCGCTGGTACGCGACGGCCAGGTCACCGCCGGCACGCTGCCGGGCGAGCGGCTGGTCAGGGAGTTGATCTTCCGCCGGCATCTGGTCACGTTCTTCAACGATCTCCGCGCGCAGCCGCTCGGCTGGCAGCCGGATGCGGCGGCTCCCGATACTCTGCCAGCGGCGAACTCTGAAGCCGCGAAGATCCAGGCGGCCCAATGGTTCGGCACGCTCGGGCTCTTTCCCGGCTACGACGCCCGGCTCGCCGAGCCGCTGACCGCAGCGGTCAAGACCGCCTGGGAGGAAGCGGTCCAGGCCGCCACTGCCGCCCCTGCGGATGGCGCGGCCTTCGATCCCACGGCCGCGGCCCGCCGCGTGGCTGCCGCCGAACAGGAGCAGTCTTCCGAAGACTCCGGAACGGCTGGCCAGACTCGCGGCGAGTGGCTCGAGGCTGCCTGGCAAGCGGCCGGGCGGGATTCGCCACCGTAGCCGCGGTTAGGGGTAGCCCGGGCTTTCCCCGGCCACGCCGGCTTCTTGACAGCGCTCCTACCAATACCCTTATGTCATTCTGATAGATCACTTGTGTAGAACGTTTCCTGGGTTCGTTGCGGAAGACCTCCGGAGGATGGCTCCATGAACAGGTTCCCCTTTTCCCGAATCGGCTCGGCGGTGATCGCCTGCTGGCTCTTGAACATGGCCATCCCGGCCCACGCGGCGTTGCTCACCGCCGCGGAGCCAGGGCCGTCCGCCGTGCCGGCTGCCGAACAGGCCCCGAGCGACCGCTACGATCTCGTGGTCTATGGGGCCACGCCCGGCGGCATCGCATGCGCGGTGCGGGCTGCTCGGGAGGGGCTGACCGTGCTGCTCGTGAATCACACCGGTCATCTGGGCGGCATGCCGACCAACGGCCTGGGCGTCTGGGATACGATGTATGACGGCCGGCGGGCCCCCGTCTATGACGAGATCCGCGACCGGATCGAGAACCACTACCGGGAGAAGTTTGGACCAGATTCCCCGCAGCTGAAGGCCGCCCGACCAGGTCCGCGAACGATGTCGTCGCCGCGGGGCTATTTCGAGCCGCACGTGGCCGAACGTGTGTTCGAGGGGATCGTCGCGGCCGAACCCCGCATCACGGTGCTGCGGTCCTTCGCCCCGGTGTCGTTCGAGCAGGACGGGCGGCTGCTCACGAGCATGGAGCTCAAGCCCCTCACTGGCGGGCCAAGCCGTCGGGTCGCGGCAGCCATGTTTGCCGACGGCTCCTACGAAGGCGACCTGATGGCCGCGGCCAAGGCCCCCTTCCGCGTCGGTCGTGAAGCGCGAGACGAATTTGATGAACCGCATGCCGGCGTGGTGTATTCCGACTACATCGGCGGCGAAAACGAACTGGCCAAGTTTCCCCGCGACGCGATTGAGGGCCGCCTGAATCTCCGCGGCTTTCGCATCACCAAGGGCCGGGTGTATGAGGGCAGCACCGGCACCGGCGACAACGCCGTGCAGGCCTATAACTTCCGGCTCTGTTTGACGAACGATCCAAAGAACATCGTGCTTCCCGAGAAGCCCGCCAACTATCGCCGCGAGGATTTTCTGAAACTCGGCCGCGGCCTGGGCGGTGCCGGATCGATCAACGGCAAGGGCTCGTGGAACGAGCCCAAGTTGCCCGGTGAAAACCACGCCTACCCCGACGGTGATTGGCCCACCCGCCACGCGATCACCCGCCGGCATCTCGACCACGCGCTCGGCTGGATCTACTTCATGCAAAACGACGAATCGATTCCGCTCGCGCAACGCGAGATGAATCGCCGAATCGGTCTTCCCAAAGATGAATTCATCGACAATGGGCACGTGCCCTACGAGATGTATGTCCGCGAGGCCCGCCGCCTTGTCGGCCGTGCGATCTTCACCGAGCACGACGGCCTGCCGGCCCCGGGCCTCGAACGGGCTCCGATTCATTGGGACAGCATCGCCGTGACCGAATGGCCGATGGACTCGCACGAATGCACCGCCAAGCATGGCCCCCAAGGGGGAAGGGATGGCATCGTGTTGTTGACGGAGGAAACACGGCCGGGCCAGGTGGCCTACCGGACACTGCTGGCACCGGAGATCGACAATCTGCTCGTGCCGGTCTGTCTTTCGTCTACCCATGTGGGCTGGGGCACGATCCGGCTCGAGCCGACCTGGATGAACACCGGCGAGTCGGCCGGCTACGCGGCGGCCCAGGCGGTGGCAGACCAACGCCCCCCTGCCGACATCGACATCAGCCGCCTGCAACGCACGCTTGCCGATAACGGTGTCATGATCAGCTTCTTCAACGACGTCGATCTGGCCGCCGATGAGCCATGGACCGCCGCGGGGCAATACCTCGGCACCCGGGGCTTCTTCCGTTCCTATGACGCCCGGCCCGGCGATCCGCTCACGGCCGCCACGGCCCGGCTGTGGGCGACGTTTGCGGCGGCCTGGAACTCGGACACGACGCCCGATGCCACCGCGCTGGCCAGGCAGTTGCCGGAGCGGGAAGCGGCCAGCGACCCGGCGGTGACCGCCGCGGAGTTTCTCGGCTTGGTGAGGGAGGCGCTCGCCGCAGGCGGGAACTCGGCGCAGCCGCCTGAGGATCTGCTGGCCGCGCTGCAGATTCCTCCGGGCAAGACGATCACCCGCGGCGCTGCCTGCCAGGTGGTCTACCGAGTGCTCGCGGCGGATTGACCGGTTGCCGGCCGCCTCCAGCTCGGTAGCGGCCAGTCGCATGGCCTTAACCGACGCCTCTGCATCTGGCAGAGCCGCCAGATGCGCGGACGCGGTCTGGGGGAAACGAGGGATTGACAACCAACCAATCCGGAGGACAATCCATTCTAGTTTAACTAAAATGGAGTAGGCTCCCAAATGGCAGAGGCGTGGACGAGACTCTTGTCGCTCGATTTGCCGCGCAGGCAGTCGGCCTTCCTCTGGGGAGCCCGCAAGACCGGCAAATCGACGCTCTTGCGGACGGCCTTTCCGCAGAGCCTCACCTACGACTTTTTGAAGACCGATCTTGCCCTGTCGTTTGGGGCCAGGCCGGCTCTGCTGCGGGAGCAGATTCTGGCCCGGTCAGCGGCGGAGCTGGATCGCCCGATCATCCTCGACGAGGTGCAGAAGGTGCCCGGCGTTCTCGACGAGGTGCACTGGCTGATCGAGCACCGGGGGCTGCGGTTCATCCTCTGCGGGTCGAGCGCCCGCAAGCTGAGGCGCGGGCGAGCCAACCTGCTCGGCGGCCGCGCCTGGCGGTTCGAGATGTTTCCGTTGGTGACGGCCGAGTTTCCCGCAGCTGACGGGCCGCACGGCCGTTTCGACCTCCTTCGGGCGCTGAACCACGGCCTGCTGCCCTCCCATTACCTCTCAGCGCACCCGCGGCGATCCCTGGAGGCCTATATCCGCGACTACCTCAAGGAAGAGGTCTTCGACGAAGGGCTCACGCGGAACGTGCCGGCCTTCTCGCGATTCTTCGAGGCGGTCGGCTATTCGCACGGCGAACTCGTGAACTACGCGAACATCGCTCGCGACTGCGGGGTGGACGCCAAGACGGTCAAGGAATACTTCCAGATCCTCTGCGACACACTCCTCGGCCGGCTCGTGCTGCCGTACAAAAAAAGACAGGAGCGGCAGGTCATCAGCAAGGCGCCCAAGTTCTATCTCTTCGACGTGGGCGTCGCCGGCGGGCTCACGAAACGGCATCTCGCGGAGCCACGCGGGGAGCAGTTTGGCCGGGCGCTCGAGCACCTCGTGTTCATGGAACTCGCCGCCCATGCCTCGTATCGGGAACTGGGCTACGACATCTGCTTTTGGCGGACCAAGGCCGGGGCCGAGGTGGATTTCGTGCTGGGGCGGGGGGAGGTCGCGATCGAGGTGAAGGGCACGTCCCGCGTCGATGATCGGGATCTGCGGTCGCTCGCGCTCTTCCGTGAGACCCATCGCCCCCGGCTTGCAATCGTGGTCTGCAACGAGCCCGAGGAGCGGGTCGTCGCCGGGGTTCGCATCCTGCCCTGGCAGCTGTTTTTCGAGGAACTCTGGAACGGCCGCATCATGGGCGGCTGAACGTCACGATCCGGCCCTGCATGGCTCATACTTCGGTTGGCACCGAGATGGGGGCGGCGTCAGTCACCGTGAAGTGGCATGCCCTGCTGGGGCGATACGCGGTTCAGGGCAGCACCTGGCCGTCGGCGAGGAGGCGGGCCCGCAGCGCGGCGGTGTCGATCGCGTGGAGCGGGCAGTCGGCGTCGATCGCCAGGGCCGCGGCCGTGGCCGCCGACTGGCTCGTCACCATGAAGACCGGTTCCATGCGGATGCTCGCGAAGGCGATGTGGCTCGCCGAGAGAGCGAAGGTGACCAGCAGGTTGTCGCACTCGGCCTGCTTGGGGAGGATCGCCCGGTAGCCGATGCCGTAGGGGCCCGCGCCGCCGCGGCCCTCGCCAAGCTTGCCCTCGCGGGTCACCACGCCGTCTTTCACGATCCGCCGGATCTCGTGGCAGTCGGTGCCGTAGCTGCCCAGGCTCACCGGATCGGCCGCCACCTGCTTGCCGAAGGTGTGGTGCTGGGTCATCACAAGCTCGCCGATCATCCGCCGGCCCTCGCGGATGTAGAGCTGGTGGGGCCAGCCGCCGGTGTCGGGAAACTCGTCCCGCGGCAGTCCGAACCGCTGCATGTCGTTCCGCACCTTGACGGGCACCCGCGGATCGGTGGCCAGGAAGTGGAGCAGGCCGCGGTGGTAGTGCTCCTGCTCGCGGAGGAGCTGCTGCCGGGCTTCATGATCGGCCTCGCACCAGGCCCAGCTGGCCCCCGGGAGATTGCCGCCGAAGGTGGCCGTGTTGAAGTCGTATTTCTGGTTGGGCACGGGATCGTGCTTGGAAAACCAGCGGAGGTCCATGTCGTCGCCGTTGGCCAGGCAGGCCTCGATGAACCGCACGAGGATCTCGTAGCGGGCCGGGTCGTAGCCGGGAGGCGGATCAATCGGCAGCCTGTCGGCGGCGGTCGTCAGGCAGAGCCGAAAGCAGTAGGCCTGCACGCCCGGTGCCGCGGCGCCCGGCTCACCCGGCTCGCCGGCGTTGATAAGCGGGAGGAGGCCGCTGGCCGGATCCCCCTTCGTGACATACGGATCGAGCGGAAAGTCGCGGTCCCAGACTCCCTGCCCGCTCGAGGTGCGGCCGGAGGGGCCCGGCTGCTCGTGGGGCTTTCGCGGCTGGTATTTCGGGGTGTAAACGATCCCGGCCAGCGACTCCCCGTACTGGTCGCGGCTCTCGCGGGTGAGGGTGTGCGAAACGCCGGCCGCGGCCATCAGATCGCCCTCGTAGGTCGTGTCGATGAACACGCGGGCGGTGATCTGCCGCCGCCCGCCGGGCCCCGCCACGGTGATGCCCGTGATCCGCGGCCCCTCCTTCGCGACCTCGAGGAGCGGGGCCTCGCGGAGTACGACCGCCCCGGCCTCCTTGACCAGCTCATCGAACACCTCCTCGGCGACATGTGGCTCGATCGCGTAGGCGCCGCCCGTGCCGCCGCCGCTGCCACCGACGGGCGTGTGTGGCTTGTCCCAGGCGAGCGACGTGCCGTATCGACCGACCAGCCGGGTGAAAAACTCCCGGGCGATGCCGCCGACGGTCCGCGGGTCACCGATATCGACGGCCGAGAGGCCGCCGGAAGTCATGCCGCCGAGGTGTCGGCCCGGCTCGATGAGGGCGACCGTCTTGCCCATCCGCCGGGCCTGCACGGCCGCCGCGACCCCGCCCGACGTGCCGCCGTAGAAGGCGATGTCAACAGCGAGCGGCTCGTCGACTTGCGTGCTGGCGAAGCCTCCGGCGGCGGGGAGGCAGGTGGCGAGCAGCATGGTCACCCATCCGCCGAAGCGGCGGTTCGCGGGGTAATCGGCCATGATGGCTGACTCCAAAGAATTGTTGGATGTTGCCGGGACCATGATATTTCAGTATATCAAGGAAGTCGACGCTTCGATCTCCAGGGCGTTGCTGGTGAAGGTCGCCGGGATCTCAGGAATCTGCAGCATGCGCACGCTTGCCTCGATCGCCGTCCGCCCGAAAGTGACCGCCACGCTCTGCCTGGCGGCGCTGTGCGGCTTTGCATCCGCGGTGGAACCCGAGAAGCCGACTGGATTCTTCGAAACCCAGGATTTGTTCGTCGTCGGGAGCGACCCGGCCTATCAGCGGTATCACATTCCCGGGATCGTGGTCACCGCCAAAGGCACGGTGCTTGCCTGGTGCGAAGCGCGGCGGCAAGAGTCGGACTGGGGCGACATTCGCATCCTGCTTCGCCGCAGCACCGACGACGGCCTCACCTGGAGCCTGCCTGAGAGCGTGGCCGACGTGCCCGGCCCGCAGCAGCGGCATCCGCTCGCCGTCAAGCACGGCGGCCCGGCTGACGCCGTGACCTACAACAACCCGGTGCTCATTGCCGCCGCCGACGGCACGGTGCACATGCTCTTCTGCGTCGACTACGCCCGGGCATTTCACTGCCGCAGCGTTGACGACGGCGTCTCCTGGAGCGAGCCGGTCGAGATCACTCCCGTGTTTGAAGGCTTCCGGGCCGCCTACGACTGGAAGGTGCTGGCCACGGGGCCGAACCACGCCATCGAGCTTTCCACGGGGCGGCTCGTCGTGCCCATCTGGCTCTCGACGGGCACCGGAGAGGGCGCCCACCGCCCGAGTGTCGTGGCCACGATCGTCAGCGACGACGGCGGCACGACCTGGCAAGCAGGCGAGATCGCGGTGGCCTGCACTGCCGAGCATGTGAACCCCAGCGAGACCGTGGCCGTCGAGCTTTCCGATGGCCGGGTGATGCTCAACGTCCGCAACGAGTCGCCGGTCCAGCGCCGGCTGGTGACCACGAGCCCCGACGGCGCGACCGGCTGGACGCCCCCCCGCTTCGACGACGCGCTGCTCGAGCCGATCTGCAT
>CBFIHA010000105.1:12739-12989 GCA_965662195.1 uncultured Pirellulales bacterium | reverse complement strand
CGAGGGCCCCGTGGGCCGCTCCGTACTCGACCGCCTGCTGAGGGTCGTTGAACTCGAGGAAGCCGAAGGCCAGCCCGCTGGCAAAGCTGTCGCCGCCGCCGACCCGATCGAGGATTTCCAGTTCAGGATACTTGCGGCTGTCGTAGAAGCTGCCGTCGTGCCAGAGGATCGCCGACCAGTCGTTTTTGGTGGCCGTGATGACCCGCCGTAGCGGCGTGGCCGCCACCATGGAGTTGGGGAAGGCACTGGC
>CBFIHA010000105.1:0-12729 GCA_965662195.1 uncultured Pirellulales bacterium | reverse complement strand
TCGATCATCTGCTTGAAGGCCGTCGTCTCGATTTCACTGATCGACTCATCGACCCCTTCTACTTCAAATCCGAGCGAAGCGGTAAAATCCTCTTCGTTGCCAATCATCACATCGACGTGCTTGGCAATTTCCCGGTTGACCTCGCGGGCCTTTTCCAGGCCGCCGATGCTCTTCCAGAGGCTGGGCCGATAGTTGAGGTCGTAGGCGACGATGGTGCCGTGCCGCTTGGCGGCGGTCACTGCCTCGATGGTCAGAGCTGCTGTGGTCTCGGAGAGCGCGGCGAAGATGCCCCCGGTATGAAACCAGCGGGCCCCTGCCTGGCCGAAGATGGCATCCCAGTCGATGTCACCCGGCTTGAGTTGGCTGGCGGCAGTGTTGCCCCGGTCGGGGTTGCCGACGGCCCCACGAATGCCATAGCCCCGCTCGGTGAAGTTGAGGCCGTTGCGGACCGTTCGGCCCATGCCGTCATCGGCCCGCCAGACGAGGTAATCGGTGCAGACGCCCCCCTGCAGGATGCAGTCTTCGATCAGGTGGCCGATTTCGTTGTCGACAAAGGCCGAGACCACCGCCGTCCTGAGCCCAAAGCACTTTCGCAGGCCGCGGGTGACGTTGTATTCGCCCCCGCCTTCCCAGGCCTGAAACTGCCGGGTGCTGCGAATTCGCCCCTCACCCGGGTCGAGCCGCAGCATCACCTCGCCGAGTGAGACGGCATCGAGGAGACAGGAACCGGCAGGCTTGATCGGCAGACTCATGCTGCATCCTTTCAGGTGGGGAACAGAGTGTGGAGATGAACGCGGTGGGGGTCGGGAGGACGACCGATCGGGTCACGCCGTGGCCAGGCCGGCCGGGTCGAGCGGCGTAACGCCGGCCTCGGCGGCAATCTCGTTGAGAGCAGCGACCTCGGCGGGCGAGAACAGCAGTCCACCGGCGGCGTCACTGCGGGCGGCGAAGCTGGCTTCGATCTGCCCCGGCAGCAGGCAGTTGTCGTTGCCATGGCCCAGGATGTCGGCCAGCACCGCCTTGACGTTATCGGCCTGGGAGCGGCCGCCAGCAAAGCAGCCGGAGGAGACCGCCTCGGGGTGAATCACCTGGAAGAAGAAGGTGCAGTTCTGCTTCTCGTTGGCGACTGCGGCCCGGCTGCGGATGGTCGGCAGGGAGCCGCCGATCAGTGCCCCCACCAGTTCGTTGATCAGGGCCAGACCGTACCCTTTGTGGCCACCGAAGGGTACCAGTGAGGCGGCGGCGTTCGGGTCGGTCGTCGGCTGGCCGTCCTTGTCCACGGCCGCTCCCGGCGGCAACGGTTTGCCCTCCCGTTGGAACTGCTGCACCCGGCCCATCGCGATCACCGAGGTGGCCCAGTCAATGACCACCGGAAAGCCGACGGCGGCGGTGGTGGGAAAGCCCCAGGAGTGCGGGTTGGTGCCAAGCGTCGGAAACACCCCACCGAAGGGGACTACCTCAGCCAGCGACGCGGTGCAGTTGGTGTAGGCGATGTAGCCCCGCTCGGCGGCCTCCATCACATAGCCGCCACCCCAGAGATAGTGAAAGGCGTTGTCAACCGATACGGTGCTGCAGCCAAACCGGTCGGCCAGTTCGATGCAGCGGTCAACCGCCTCCCAGGCGACGGCCTGGCCGAGTTTTTTCTGGGCATCCCAGACCTCGGCAGCCTCGAATCGGCTCGGCAGCTTTTTGATGTCGGCCCCCGGTACACAGCCACCCGCCTTCGAGCCGAACAGGTCGTCGAGGTGGACCGCCTTGATGGCATTGTGGGTGCGGATGCCGTGCCGGGTGGCGGCACTGGCCAGCCGGGCCGCATGGTCGGCCTCGGCGGCCGTGAAGCCGCGGGCGGTGTAGGCGGCCCGCACAATCTGCTCGTGGGCTTCGACAGGGACAACGTGGAAGGTTTCAGGCATGGCGTGTGATCGAGGGAAAATGTGAGAGGTAAACGGCACGCGCGATGCCGGCTGCTCAGACGACCTTGCGAACCGGGACTTCGGGGTTGACCTGGGCCAGCGGCGGCTCGCCGTGCATTGCGTGAATCAGGTTTGTCACCGCCGCCATCGCCTGTCGCTGCACACTCTCAAGCGTTCGTGAGCCGATGTGCGGCGTGACGAGGCAGTTGGGTAGCTTTGTCAGCGGGTGATCGGCCGGCGGCGGCTCCTCGTCGAGCACGTCGGTGCCGTAGCCGCGGAGCTGGCCGGCGGCGAGGGCGGCGGCCACGTCGGCGGTGTTGACGATTTCGCCGCGGGCGCAGTTGAGAATGATGCACTCGGGTTTGAGCTGGCCGATTGTCTCGGAGCGGATCAGGTCGCGGGTTTCGGGTGTCAGGTTCGTATGCAGCGACAGGTAATCGACCCGGGGGAAGAGTTCCGCGAGGCTTTCGACTCGCTCGACCCCGTGTTCCGCCGCAAAGGCTTCGTCCCAATAGACGTCGTAGCCCAGCGGTGTCATGCCAAAGGCGACCGCCCGCTTGGCAACCTCTTTGCCGATCCGGCCCATGCCGACAATGCCGATCGTCTTACCGAGGATTTCGCGGCCTGTCTGCCGCCTCCACCCGCCGGACCGCGTTGAGTCGGCATGCACCAGCAGATGCTTTTCAAGGGCCAGCAGCAGCAGAAAGGTGTGCTCGGCCACGGTCGTATGGTTGACCCCGGGCGTAAACAGCAACGGCAGGCCGAGTTCCGTGCAGGCGGCAACGTCGATCTTGTCGACCCCGATGCCGTACTTGCTGAGCACCTGCAGCCGGGGCCGGGCCTGTTCCAGCACGGCCCGGGTGATGGCATCATCGCCACAGATGTAGCCATCGACCTCACCGACTGCAGCCAGGGTGTCGGTTTCAGACAGCGGGCCGCGGGCGGTGACAATCTCCCAGCCGGTGTCGGCCAGCACCTGGTGATGCTCCCCCGGCGTATCCTGAAACGAGGTGGTGGTGACAAGGATGCGGGGCATGGGGCCTCAAGCGGACTTGGCTGGTGGAATATCGTCAGTGTAATGACGAATTTTTTTTGCGGAATGGTCATTCGGGAAAAGCTAAGAGAGCCCCCGGACACCCTCGCGGAACGACTCAGCCAGCAGCCGGGTAGCACGGCCGTCCCAGGCGTGGAGGCTGCAGGAGTGGTGGTCGGCAGAGCCGAGCCCGGCCAGACCGTGGCGAAACAGCCAATGGCGACTGCCCGTGGGAAGCGGATAGGCGATGAATTCCTCGGCCCGAGCTGCGGGCACGCAGGTCTTGATCCAGGCCCAGTGGTTGATGTGTAGCCGGTGGTCGGCGTCCGGTCGCTCCTTGCACCAGAACCGATATTCACTTTCGGTCACGAAGCAGCAGCTGGCGAGGAGTTCACGGAACTGTGGTTCCGCGGCTATCTTTGTGGCCGCCTGCAGTCCCGCCAGCGAGGTGGTGATGGCAATGGCCGGCTGCCGGTCGCCGGTGCGACCCTGCCCGGCAAGCAGCGGCGGCAGCGGCGGCAGCCAGTCACGGAGATGGGCGGCGATCAGTTCGGCCTCGGCAGCCAGTTCCGCCGCTGGTGGTGGCGGCTGCTGTGCTGACCGCGAGGCTGAGCGGTGGCGTCGCTGGGTGATGAATGCCCGCAGGCCCGCCAGCCAGTCGGCGGCAGCCGGCGGGAGGGCCGGTGAATCGGGCTGGCTGCTCATCATGATTTCAGGTGGCGTTTCAGGCCTGAGCGAATCGGCTCGGCAGCCAGCGGGTCATCGGGCCAGGCATGCTTGGGGTACCGCCGCTTCAGCTCTTTCTTGACCTCGGGATAGGTGGTGGCCCAGAAGCTGGCCAGGTCAGTCGTCAGCTGCTGGGGCCGGTGGTTGGGACCGAGCAGTTCAATCAGCAGCGGCAAGCGGCCGCCGACAAGCCGCGGGGTCTCCGTGGTGCCGAAGAGTTCCTGGATGCGAATGCTCACTCGCGGCTGCCCCCCGGTGGTGTAGTCAATGGCATGGGTGCTGCCGGTACCAAGCTTCAGGCTCGCCGGTGCCAGCCGTTCGATTGTCGTCACTGCCTCGTAACCGAGCAGGACACTGAGCCAGCCCAGCCAGTCCGCCCGCCGCAGATCATCGAAGGAAAGCATGCCCTGACCAAACTCGGGCAGCCGAGCCAGCAGGCTGGCATCGTCGAGCGGAGGGAGTTGGGTGGGCAGGTCGGCAGCGGCTTCGCCAGCCGCGCCAGCCAGCCAGCCTGTCAGCCAGCGGCCCCGGGCCAGCAGGCTGCCCGCCGGCGTGTCGGTGGCCGGCAGCACGGCGGCCGGCTGCTTGGCCGCCTCGGCCGCCAGCAGCGCGACTGCCGCTGCTGTGTCTTCTACGGCCAGCGGGGTCTCTTCCAACACCAGGTCGAGCCAGCGGACGCGCCGGCGGGCCTCGACCTGCTTTCGCGTCGGATTGAAGAACAGCTCGGCGCGGCTGGAGAGCCTGCCGTTGGCAAGGTCATCACGCCGCAGCCAGTCGGGCTCGACCGCCGAGGCCAGCCGCACCCGCACCTCGCTGGCAGCGTCATCGACATCGAGGGCGAGAAAAAACGGCTCCTGGCGAACCAGGCTGGTCTTCTCGAGCCGCACGCCCCGGCCGCCAACCATCGCGCCCCGGTCGGTGGAGCCAGCCCGCAGCTTGCAGAGCCGATCGGGCAAGGCCAGCAGCAAGCTCTCGCGAAAGGCTGCCTCGACGTTCATTGCTCGGACACCGGCGTCATGGGCAGCCAGCCGATAAAGCTGCTCGGCGGTTCGGAGGAGGCCGCGGGCGGCACCTGGATGCAGCGGTGGTAATCCGGGCACCCCGGTCTCGTTGCCGGTGGCGTGAAAATGCTGGACCGCCAGCACCCGGTCGAACAGGTCGCAGCGGCTGCGGCGTTGCTGGTGGTCGCGGGGCCCACCGCCCCGATTGCCACCGGCGCGGAACGGGTCGCGTTCGGAGAGCAGTGCCGCCGCCAGGGCACCCTCGCGGAGGACACCACGGGCGGCGGCCGCCAGGAGCAGCGCCGCGAGTCGCGGGTGGGCTGGTAGAGCAGCAACCCGGCGGCCCAGGGGCGTGATGCAAGCTGCTGATGGGCCAGCCTGCAGGCAGCCGAGTTCACGCAGCATCTCAGTGTCGCGGCCAACCGCTTCAGCGGGCGGCGGGTCGAGCCAGGGAAAGCCCTTGGCCTCGCCGAGGGCCGCCAGCGTGAGCAGCGGACGGCAGAGATCGCCCCGCAGCACCTCCGGCGTTTCGGCCTCTGGCCGGAGCCGGTGCGAGGCCTCGTCCCAGAGTCGCCAGCAGATGCCCGGCCCCGTGCGGCCGGCCCGGCCGGCCCGCTGGTCAGCGGCCGCCTGCGAGATCGGCACGGTCACCAGTTGTGGCAGGCCGGTGGCCGGCGTCAGCTGCTGCTGGCGGGCCATGCCACTGTCGATGACTGCCGTCACCCCCGGAATGGTCAGTGAGGTTTCGGCGATGTTGGTGGCCAAAATGATCTTCCGCTGTCCGGTCTCGGCCAGGGCATCGTCCTGGCGTTCCGGCGGCAGGTCACCAAACAGCGGCAGAATCAGCTGGTTGTCCCGCCGGGCAAGCGGTTCGAGCAGCCGGGCGGTGGCGTGAATCTCACCGACGCCCGGCAGGAAGACAAGCAGGTGGCCGGATGTTTTTCGTAATGCCTCCGGCACGACGCGGCTGACCGCCTCCGGCAAGTCGCGGGGGGAGGTCGGCCGACGGCCGTGCGGCAGAAACCGCATCTCGACGGGAAAGGGCCGGCCTGCCGCAGTGATCACGCTGGCATCGCCCAGCCGGGCGGCGACAGGACCGGTGTCGAGCGTGGCACTCATCACGATCACCCGGAGTTCCGGCCGGACCGTCTGCCGCAGCTTGATAAGCATTCCAAAGATCAGATCCATTTCGGCGGATCGCTCATGAAACTCATCGAGCACGACTGCCGCGACACCGTCAAGGGTCACCGTATCAAGCAACCGCCTCAGCAGGATGCCCGTGGTTTCGACAAACAGTGTCGTCTGCTGACTGACGCGGGCGTCGAATCGCACCTGATAGCCGACCTCGTCCCCCAGCCGACCACCCCGCAGCCGGGCGATCTGCGCGGCAACCGATCGAGCGGGCAGCCGGCGGGGTTGGAGCAGAATAAGACTGCCGCCGGCACCGCAGACGTCATCATGAATCGCAGCGGGGACCAGCATCGTTTTGCCCGATCCCGGCGGCGCAGCGACCACCACTGGCCCAACTCTGGAAGCCGCCACGATTTTCGGCAAAACGGCGGCGACGGGCAGTTCGCCCAGTCGATTTTCCGCGGCAATAACGGGATCTTGCGTCACGACTCGTGGACGCTCCGGGGGTGACGGAATTTTCACGGACGGACTGGCGGCAAGGTGCTATAAAAATGTCATGAGCACAGCAACCTTCAATACCGACCCAATCACCCGCCGGGCGATTGCTGATTTCCCTGAATTTGACCTGGCCCGTCTGCTGGCCACGGTGTTTGAGCCGATCGATGGCTGTCGCGTGGCGATCCTGATCGATCTCGATGACACCAGCCAGATGAAGGATTTTATTTTCTTGAACGATGCTGAACGAACGATTCAGCGGAAAGCCTACGAAGTTTTCTACCAAGGGCTGCGGGACGGCGTCGCCGATGCGCTGAGTCTGACCGGTGGCGAGATGTTGGCCTACCAAACCACCGGCGGCAGCAATCTTGACCTGCCGGACGAGGCGGTCAACGCCGACGGCAGGACAATTTCGCTCCAGCGGGATGTCTATCCGAACTACGACCTGATTCTCTGTATTTCGACCTACTCGGCCACGGCTCCGCTGACCGCATTCGCCAAGCAGTACGGCTTCCGTGGAGCCACGCTGCACGGTCTCAACGACATTATTTTGGCGACGGGCCTGGCGGTCGATTACCGAGATGTGAGTGCCGAAGCTGAGAAACTGCGACTCGCACTCACGAAGGCCGATGCGTTTGAAATCGATTTCGAATTGGGGAAGCAGAAACTACAGCTCAAACTGCTTTGTGGCGGTCAGGAGGCACAGAAGAGTCATGGGCTCTGCCTGGGCCGGGATCCCGACATCGCCAATCTGCCAGCCGGCGAGGTCTATTTCGTGCCGACCGGAGCCGAGGGGCAGTTTCCGATGCGGTTCGAAGACGGCACTCTGGCAGTAATGGACGTTGCCGATGGCCGCATCCACAAGGCGACGCTCGTCTCCGGCGACGCCGAGTTGATCGCCGCTTACAACGAAAAGCTAGCGGCTGATCCGGTCACCGGTGAACTGGGCGAACTCGGTTTTGGCACCCAGGATCTGCCGGTTTCCGGTCGCGACATTCAGGACGAGAAGGTTCTTGGGACCCTGCATGTGGCGACCGGTCGCAGTGACCACCTTGGTGGTCATCTGACGCCGAATCTGTTTAAGCACAAGCTCAATGCCACCCACGACGACATTCTATTTTCGCCGACCAAGACGCCGGAAATTCAGGTGCGTCAGGCCCGGATGCTCCGGAACGGCGAGACCACGGTAGTGATCGAGGACTTCGAGCCGGCTGCCTACCTCCGCGAGGCGCTGGCAGACTGAGCCGACTGGCTTGCTGCCCGTCAGATGTGCCCGCGGCCGTCGGATTGTCCTCGCCGGAAGGCTGCGGGGGAGATGCCGAAGGCCCGTTTGAAGCTGCGGGAAAACTGGTACTGGTCGGAAAAGCCGAGCCGGGCGGCCACTTCCTTGACGAGCAGCTGCTCGCTGCCAAGCCATTCGGCCGCCAGGCTCATCCGCTGCCGCACCAGGTACTGATACGGGCTATGCTCGCCAAAGCGGGCAAACAGCCGGCAGGCGTACGCGGGAGAAATGCCGAAGGCTCTGCAAGCGGCCTCTACCGATTGCCATTCGATGCACCGATGGGAAAGCAGGCTGCGGAACTGTTCGTAGTTGTTCAACGCCCGTTGGTCGTCCGCGGCCTCGGGCAGCCGCCGCTCTCGCACCTTGGCGAGCAGCACACCAAGCAACTGACTGCAGAGCCCATCACTGTGAGCTGACTGCGGTAGACCGCAGCGGAGCATCAGGTCAAAGATCTCTGCCACTTCATTCGCATGGCTCACCCGTATCGAGCTGCCGGCGACAAGGCCCGCCGAACGGAGCCGTCCTGCGGCCCCACGGCCGCCAAAATCGACGTAATGTTTCCGGAGCCGGCTGCGGCGGTCAGTCTCGATTCGATGAGCGATACCCGGGCCGTAGGTAAACAGCGTTCCCGTGGTCAGGGGCACGGCCCCCTCGGGCACTGCGGCAGTGGCAGATTCTCCCAGCCAGAGCCGGCCGCGGCCCCCGGCGACAAATTCAATGCAGTAATAGGGGAAATCGTCCCTGACAATCAGGTAGTCGCCCCGGACCTCCTCATAGCCCCCACAGGCAATCGCCAGTGACTGCCGACGCTTGGGGGCCAGATCGAGGAAATACCGCTGCGAGCGGGCCACTTGCCGGGAGACAAAGGCCGGCAACCGCGCTTCGGGTCGGGCTGCTGGGTTTGAAGCAGTTTGCATGAGGTTAAGAATAGCTATCCTGCGGTCAAGAATCATCATCCCCACGACCGGATAGCCGCGGTACATTCTTAAAACGGTATCCCGGATAGGTTCACCACCAAGGCATGAAGGACAGAAAAAGGCAGGGCGTTGACGAGTGAGGGCGGGCGAACCGCCCTCGTTCAAATGCACTCCCACTCTTGCTGGGCGAGGGTCGGGGTGAGGGTGCCTAGGCCAAGCGTTCCGCAGCGAAAACCCACACACCCGGCCTACGGTCGGCCTCTCCCACTGGGAGAGGCGTCAAACAACCGGCACCTGACCTCACGGTGCCGCCAGGTCACCCCCCAACCTTATTGGCTCCTCATGCTCTCACTTCCCCGCTTCTCGTTTGGTGTCGGTGACCGGTTTGCCCATGAGGCTGAAGCCCAGTTGGCGGCTTTTCAGAAACTTGCCGACGCTGGCGTGATTGTTGCGCCGGTCTGGAACAAGTCGCACCGGGAGCACAGTTTTATCGGCAGTCAGCCTCAGAGTGTCCGGCAGGCGGCCGCTACGGCAGTGGCGGCGACCGGCTGGCCACACCCTTGGTTTGTCGATGCCGATCATATTCGACTGGAGACGGTCGATGGCTATCTGGCCAGCAGTGACTTCTTCACCATCGACGTGGCCGACAGCATTGGTCAGTCCGCGTCCGGTGATCAGGTCAAGGCGTTTGTGGAGCGCCATCCTGAGCTCGGCAAGCCGCTGTCGATTCCGGGCATTACCAAGGTGATCCGGCTGTCCGAGGAGGCGACGGCGCGGATCGCTGCAAAATACCTGCGGGCTTGCCAACAAGCCGGTGCCATCTACCGACACATTGTTGCCACCAAGGGGAATGCGGTTGTCATCGAGGTCAGCATGGACGAGACCGACGAGCCGCAGACGCCTCCTGAACTTCTTATCATTCTGGCCCTGCTCGCTGAGGAAAAAGTCCCGCTGCAGACGATCGCACCGAAGTTCACCGGCCGCTTCAACAAGGGGGTCGACTACGTGGGTGATCTGGCAAGGTTTGAACAGGAATTTTCGGACGACGTCGCAGTTTGCAGCTTTGCAGCCGTTCAGTACGGCCTGCCTGGCACCCTCAAGCTTTCAGTCCATTCCGGGAGTGACAAGTTCTCGCTCTACCCGGTGATTCGGCGAATCGTGTCGGCGACGGGTGCCGGGCTGCATCTCAAGACCGCTGGCACAACCTGGCTTGAGGAACTGATCGGCCTGGCGGAAGCCGGGGGCGATGGGCTGCAGTTGGTGCGGGACGTTTATGCCTATGCACTCGAGCATCGCGAGCGGCTCTGCGGTCCCTATGCGACCGTGATTGACATCGATCCGGCAGGCCTGCCTTCTGCTGCTGCCTTCAATGCCCTCTCAGGGCCTGATACCGCAGCAACAATCAGGCACATCCCCGCCGATCCCCGGTTCAATGCCAATATCCGGCAGCTGCTGCACATCGCCTTCAAGGTGGCTGCTGGCGAAGGGCCGCGGTATCTGAACCTGTTGGCCGAACATCGGGCGGTGGTTGCCAAACAGGTGACAGAGAATCTCTTCGAGCGGCATCTGCGGCCGCTGTTTTTAGCAAACTAACGACCTGCCGACCTGCATCCACGTCCGCGTCACCCAAATTATGCCATGCAATCAGCCGTCACCATCTGCCTTGTCCCGGAAGCCTCCCGTGGACCGTTTGTCTTTCATAACGGCTTGGCCGCCGGCTGCCAGGCTGCTTCTGCTGCCGGCTTTGACGCCGTCGAGGTCTTTCCCGCGGATGCCCCTTCATTTCCGGCGGCTGAACTCCAAAAGCTGCTGCTGAGTGAGTCATTGCAACTGGCGGCCGTCGGCACCGGTGCCGGCTGGGTGCGGCAACGGCTGTCGCTAGTGGCGACCGATGCTGGGCTCCGGCAGCAGGCGGTCCGGTTCATTGGCGAGATCATCGACGTTGCCGCTGAATTCGGGGCCCCGGCGATCATCGGCTCAATGCAGGGACAGGCGGTGAATGCCGAGAGCCGGCCAGATGCCCTCGACCGGCTGGCCGACGGCTTGGGCCTGCTGGCCACCCGTGCGGCCCGTCATGGTCAGCCACTGCTCTACGAGCCGCTCAACCGCTACGAGACCAATCTGCTCAATGACCAGCGGGCGGCTGCCGACTTTCTGCAGTCGCGGGGCCTGGCTGATGCTGGCGTGAAACTGCTCTGCGATCTCTTTCACATGAACATTGAAGAGGCCGACCCGGCCGCGACCCTCCGTGAGGTCGGCAGCCTGCCGGGAAATCTCATCGGCCATGTCCACTGGGCCGACTCCAACCGCCGGGCGATGGGCCTGGGCCACACCAATGCCCGGGCGGCCTACGCGGCGCTTCAAGCCAGCGGCTACAAGGGGCACCTTGCTGCTGAAGTTTTTCCGCTGCCTTCCGCCGACGAGGCAGCCCGTCAGACGATTGCCTCGCTGGAGACACTGGCGGCGGAATAACAAATCACAACCCTTCGTTGCACACGAGAACAACTCATGCTCAACACCCCCCTGCTCCATCCTGAGATTCTGCGAATTCTGGCCATGGCCGGCCACCACTCGCTGGTGCTGATTGCCGACGGCAACTATCCCGCCGCCACCAAGCGGGGGCCGCGGGCGGAGCTGGTGTCGCTGCAGCTGTCACCAGGGCTACCGACCGTTGCCCAGGTGTTTGAGGCGGTGCTGGCAACGGTGCAGATCGATGAGGTGAAGACGATGGGGGTGGATCGTAGCGACTCGTACGCCGCCGCGACACCGGGGGATCCGCCAGTCTGGACGACCTACCGCGAACTCCTGACGAAGACTGGCAGTCGCTGTCAGCTCGACCCAGTTGTGAAGTGGGACTTTTATGAGGCGGTTACATCGCCTGACCACATCCTGACCATCCAGACCGCCGACACCCAGCCCTGGGCCAACCTGCTGCTGTCGGTCGGCTGCCGAACTTTTGGCTGATAGTCAGAACGAGACAAGGGGCGTCGCACCATGCAGACACGTGTTCTGGGAAAAACCGGACTGGAAGTCCCGATTCTGGCGTTTGGGGCCTCGTCGCTGGGGCAGGAGTTTCGCCGGGTGACGGTCGAGGAGGCCCTTACCAGTGTTCGGGTCGCCCTTGAGGCGGGCCTGCGGCTGATCGACACCAGCCCTTTTTACGGCCGTGGCATGAGCGAGGTTCTGCTCGGCCTTGCCTTGCGGGATGTATCCCGCGACGACTACCTGCTCTGCACGAAGCTTGGCCGCTATGACCTGGCCCACTTTGACTTTTCCGCGAAGCGGGTTGCTGAAAGCATTGACGTCTCGCTCCACCGGCTGGGCACCGATCACCTCGACATCGTGCTCTGTCACGACATTGAGTTTGTGCCGATGCAGCAGATTGTGGATGAGACCCTGCCAGCCCTGCGGGCCGCCCAGCAGGCGGGCAAGGTGCGGTTTGTCGGCTTCAGTGGCTATCCACAGAAGATTTTTCGTTTCATCTGCGACCAGACCGAGGTTGACTGTGTGCTGAATTACAACCAGTACACGCTCCAGAACACCCGGTTCGCCGACGAGACGATTCCGTACCTGCAGGCCAAGGGCATCGGCGTCATGCACGCCGGCCCCTTCAGTGCGCGGCTGTTGACCGATGCCCCGTTGCCGGCCTGGCTGAAGGAGCCGGAGGCTGTAAAGGCCGCCGCCCGCCGGGCGGCCGACCGCTGCCGCGAACGGGGCAGTTCGATTGCCAAACTGGCCCTCCAGTTCGCCGTGGCCAACCCTGCCATCGCCACGACGATCGCCGGCAGCGCAAACCCCGACAATATCCGCAACTGGGCTGAGTGGATCGCCGAGCCGATCGAGGAGGAGCTGCTGGGTGAGGTTCTGGCGATCTTCGCAGCCGTGAAGAACATCGGGCATGCGGAGGGACTGCCGGAGAACAACTAACGGGGGCGATCTCTCGTGTGAAAAGAAATTACCATGAGGGCCGATCCCTGGAGCCAACAGCTTAAGCTTTGATGTCGCGGGTTCGCGCGACCTACCCAAAAACCCATGCTGCGAAGCCCGAGGCGGAAGCTGAGGGAAAACACGTTTTTTGAATCCCATAACCCATACCCTCGGCTCGCGCCTCGGGCTTCAAAGGCGGTGGTTCAGCACGGCCAACCCGCGAGCACACCCCATGCTTCGAAGCCCGAAGCGCAAGCTGAGGGAAAACACGTTGTTTGAATCCCATAACCCATACCCTCGGCTC
>CBFIHA010000104.1:0-13040 GCA_965662195.1 uncultured Pirellulales bacterium | reverse complement strand
GCCGCGGGGCCGAGCCGTGGATCGCCTCAAACATCGCCTGCTCCGGCCCGATGTTGGCCGAACCGGCCAGGCCGACCGAACCGGCGATCTGGGCGGCCACGTCGCTGAGGATGTCGCCGTAGAGGTTCGGCATCACCACCACGTCAAAATTCTCCGGCGTGTCAGCCAGCTTGGCGGCACCGATATCGACGATCCAGTGCTCGTTCTCGATGTCGCCGTACTCGCCGGCGATCTCCTCGAAGATCCGATGGAACAGGCCATCGGTGATCTTCATGATGTTGTCCTTGGTGAAGCAGGTCACCTTCCGCCGGCCGTTGGCCCGGGCGTACTCAAAGGCGTACCGCACAATTCGCTCGGAGCCCTGACGGGTGATCAACTTCAGGCACTGGGTTACATCGACCGTCTGCTGGTGCTCAATGCCGGCGTAGAGGTCCTCCTCGTTCTCTCGGACGATCACCACGTCCATTTTGGGGTGCTTGGTGCGGACAAACGGGTGATAGGCCACACAGGGGCGGACGTTGGCGTAGAGGCCCAGCGCCTTGCGGGTGGTGACGTTGAGGCTTTTGTAGCCCCCCCCTTGCGGCGTCGTGATCGGCGCCTTGAGAAAGACCTTGGTGCGGAGGATCGATTCAAATGCCTCCGGGGCAATGCCGGCCGAATTCCCCTTGAGATACTCCTGCTCGCCGATCGAAATCTCCTCGATCGCCAGGCTCGCTCCCGCCTCCTTGAGGATGTGGAGGGTGGCATCCATGATTTCGGGGCCGATGCCGTCACCCTTGGCGACGGTGATGGGAGTGGGTTGGCTCATCGTTCGAAGTCTTTCCGGGCTCGAGAGGGGCGGGAAGGAAGCAGTCTGCGTCGACAGGATACCAGACGATTCGCGGCGGGCGACCCGTCGCTTGATCAGCCGGCAGCCTTCACCGTGGCGATCAGTTCCAGCACGTTCTCCACTGGCGTCTGGGGCAGAATGCCGTGGCCGAGGTTCATGATGTGACCGGGCCGGCCAGCCGCCCGGGCCAGCACGTCGAGCGTCCGCTGCCGCACCACCTCGGGTGTGGTGTGCAGCACCGCCGGGTCGAGATTGCCCTGCACTGCCCGGTCGTGGCCCACCCGCTGCCAGGCGTCGTCGAGGTCGATCCGCCAATCGATGCCCATGACCGTGCCGCCGGCCTCCGCCGCCAGGGGCAGCAGCGTGGGATTGCCGGCGGCAAAGTGAATCACCGGCCCCCGGTCGGCCACGGCCTCGAGCACCGCCCGGCTGTGGGGCAACACGAACTCGCGGTAGTGCTCCGGGCCGAGGCAGCCGACCCAACTGTCGAAGACCTGCACCGCGTCCGCCCCGGCGTCGAACTGGGCCAGCAGATAGCGGCTGATGGTGCGGGCCAGCCGTCTCATCAGTTCATGCCAGGCGGCGGGCTCGGTCAGCATCAGCCGCTTGGTGGCCAGCCAGTTGCGGCTGGTGCCCCCCTCGATCGCATAGCCCAGCAGCGTGAAGGGTGCCCCGGCAAAGCCGATCACCGGCAGGGCCTGATCGAGGCCGGCCCGGGTGGCCCGCACGGTCTCATAGACAAAGTCGAGTGGGCTGACATCCTCCAGCTCCCGGAACCGGGGCAGATCGTCAGGGCTGCGGATCGGGTTGTGGATGACCGGCCCCTCGCCCTCGGCAAACTCAAGCTGCAGGCCCATCGGCTCCAGCAGTGGCAATAGGTCGCTGAAGATGATTGCCGCATCGACCCCCAGCCGATCGACCGTGGCCAGCATCACCTCAGTCGACAGTGCCGGCGATTTACACAGCTCCAGAAACGTCACCTTGCTGCGGACTGCCTGATACTCCGGCAGATAGCGGCCGGCCTGCCGCATCAGCCAGACCGGGGGCCGGGGCACCGGCTCCCGCCGACAGGCCCGCAGAAACAGCGAATCGTGGGCCGGGCTGGCAGCGGCGGCGGTCTGTGAAGGCTGGGACATGACCTCAAATATAGGCCACGATTGCCGACCCCGCCTGCTCATGCCGGGCGTTTCGCGGGCTACAATTGGGCGTTGATCCAATCACGATTTCCCAACCTGCGTAAGCCGTTCAGGCCGGACGGGGTTTTTGTCCATGGCCGATTTCATCTCCCGCATTTCCGTCGTCTGCTTCGCGGCCAGCTACGCCGTGGGGTTGATCTTCGAGGCCACCCGGCTCTGGTTCCGCTCGGGGGTCCGCGGGGTGACGATGGTCGGCTTTGTGGCGGCCGGGCTGGTCGCCCACACCCTCTATCTCGTCTGGCGGGCGGCGACGGTCACGGCGCTGCCGCTGTCCAGCGCCTTCGACTGGTACCTGCTGGCGGCCTGGGTGCTGGCCGCCGGCTCGCTCTGGATGACGCTCTCGAATCCACGGACGCCGGTGGGGCTGTTCGTGCTGCCGGTCGTGCTCGGCCTGATCGGGGCGGCCGAACTCTCCAGTCGCGAACCCTTTCCGCAGAGCCCAGCCACCCAGACCTGGGGCGTGATCCACGGCAGCTTCAACCTGCTCATGAGCGTCGCCGTGGTGCTCGGCGGCCTGGCGGGCGGCATGTGGCTGATCCAGGCCGGCCGGCTGGCTCGCAAGCAGGCGCCGCTGCAGGGCTTCCGGATGCCGAGCCTCGAGAAGATGTCCCTCTGGGCTTCACGGATGGTGGTGGTGGCTGCCTGGACCGGCGGCAGCGGCTTCCTTTCGGGGATCATTCTCAATGCAGTCAATCGCCAGCGGGGCCTGCTTGAGATTGTCCCCTGGAACGATCCGGTGGTCCTGCGGATGGGAGCGCTGGTGACCTGGCTGGTAGCCGCGGCGGTGATCAGCCGGCTGATCAGCCACAGCCCGCAAGGCCGCCGAGTGACAGCGATCCTGTCACTGGTCAGCCTGGCACTGCTGACGGCATCGATCCTCTGGGGCGTGCTTGGCACCACCCGGCACGGAATGCCACCCCAGCCGCCGGCCGTCACTGCGCCGCTCGCGGGAGATGCCGCATGAGTCTCACCTTCGCCGGCGGCAGTCATCGCACTGTGCCGATCGAGCTGCGTGAACGGCTCGCCTTCTCCGCCGAGCAGGCGGCCGCTGCCCTCGATCGGTTCCGGCGGGAGTTTCCCGGCAACGAGGCGGTGTTGCTCTCGACCTGCAACCGGGTGGAACTCTATGCCGCCGCCGAGCAGCGGCAGGGGCCGCCCCCGCCGGATGAGCTGGCGATGTTCCTGGCGGAGTGCCGCGGCGTTGAGCTGGCGGCGGTCGGCAGTGTGCTGGCCGGCGACCGCGGGCCGGCAGCGGTCAAGCATCTCTTCAGCGTGGCCGCCGGTCTCGACAGCATGGTGCTGGGTGAGCCGCAGATCGTTGCCCAGGTCAAGCAGGCCTGGCAGCTGGCCGTCGCCAGCGGTACGACCGGCCCGCTCACCGGCGAGCTATTTCAGGCGGCCCTCCGCGCTGCGAAACGGGTCGCCAGCGAGACGGCCCTGGGCCGCGAACGGCTTTCGATTCCGAGCGTGGCGGTGGCCGACTTTGCTGCCGGGGTCTTTGAGCGGTTCGACGACAAGCGGGTGCTGCTGGTCGGCGCCGGCAAGATGGCGGCGGAGACCCTCCGTTATCTGCGTGACGCTGGAGCCCGCGATGTGCGGGTGGTCAACCGCACTGCCGGGCGGGCGACAGAGCTGGCCCAACGGCTGGGCGGGACGGCGGGCCGCTACGACGAGCTGCCCACCGAGCTGGTCGCGGCCGACCTGATCGTGAGCACGACCGGGGCAACTGAGCCGGTGGTGACCCTCGCCGCCTTTGAACAGATTGAGGCCCAGCGGCAGGGCCGGCCGCTGGTGGTGCTCGACCTGGCCGTTCCCCGCGACTTCGACCCGGCCATCGGCCAGCGGCCCGGGGTCTGGCTCTACTCGGTGGATGATCTCGGCCAGGCCTGTGAGGCCAACCGGCGGCGGCGGCAGCGAGAGCTGCCGGCGGCCTGGACGATCATCGACGAAGAGACCCGGCGGTTCATGGGGGACCTGCACCACCGCTCGACGGTGCCGGTAATCGAACAGCTGCGGGCCGGCTGGAACGAGACCGGTGAGGCCGAACTTGATCGGCTGTTCGGCAAACTGCCCGAGCTTGATGAAACTGCCCGCGACGAGATCCGGCAGGCCTTCAGTCGCTATGCCGCCAAGATGCTCCATCCACCGCTGGCATCCCTCCGCAGCGAAAGCCACGCCGGCCCACCCCACGGCCTGCTCGACGCCCTCCGCCGACTGTTTGACCTGAAGGAGTAGTGTCTCTTTCGTCCGCCGCAACGGCCCCGGTCAGCCTGTTGTTCGCGTGAAGCACCAGCCGGCTGACCACTCTGCAACCGGCCTCAGCGGCAGACGCTCAGGGCCAGCAGCGCGTAGCTGGTCACGAGGTTGGCGTCGCCTTCCAGCCAGCGGGGGTTGTCGTTCACCCACGACCCATCAGGCTGCTGGCCGGCGATGATGGCCGCGGCCAATTCGTCTCGCCAGCGGTGCTCCTTGCCGGCGGCGTCGGTGAATGTCTCCGCACCGAGGGCATCGAGGGCCTTGGCCGCTGTGTGCAGGTAGTAGTAGAGCCCCGCGTCACCCATGCCGGGGTTTTCCGCGAAGGTGTAGTGACGCTTCAGCCAGTCGGTGGCCGCGACCACCCGCGGGTCGTCCTTGGCGACCCCGGCATAGATCATGCTTTTGAGCCCGGCATAGGTCATCGAGCCATAGCTCCGCAGGCCACCGGCTGGCGTCTCGCCCGCCTGGCTCTCGCCGCCGTTGGCGGGCGTGTAATAGAAGCCCCCGTCAGGGTTCTTGGCGGCAAAGGGCAGCGTGTTATGCGGCCCCTCCAGGTTCTGCGTCCGCGACACGAAGATCAACGCCCGCTGAATGGCCGGGTCATCGGCCCCGGCGCCGGCCGACTTCAGGGCTTCAATCAGAAAGGCGGTGTTGGAAAGATCGGGCCGCTTGTGGCTGCCGTAGCCGGCGCCGCCATAGGCGGGGTCCGACGGCTGCGTACCCTCGTTGCCATCCCATTGGATGCCGCTGACAAACCGCCGGGCTGCGGCAATCGTCTCGTCATGGCGGCCGGCGGCGTTGCAGGCCACCAGAGCCATCAGGGCGATCGAGGTCTCGTAGTTGGCCACGGCTGAATCGGGCCGACAGATGCCACCGTTCGGCTGCCGAAAGGACAGCAGATAGCCAAGGCCCTTGGCGACGGCCGGATGGTCAGCCGCGGTGCCTGACTCTACCAAGGCGGTCACGGCCAGGGCGGTGGCGGCCGGACCGACCTGCGGAGAAAATCCACCCGCCGGGTCCTGGCCCTGCTCGATCAGAAAGGCCGACGCCTTGGTGATGGCCTTGGCCAGCGCCGGCTCGGCCGCCCGGACAGGACGGCTCCGGCCGGAGAGACTGATCAGGCCGCTGAGCATCACGGCCACCACAACACTGAACCGCCGCATGAGAAACCTCCCGGTGCCTGACCACGAACCGCAGCCTCGCTCGGATGAGTCAGCTGCTGCGTCCGGCTGCTGCAAGTCTCGCGGCCCCCGGCTGGCAGTCAACTGGGAAACCATCCCCAGACCGGTGAATCCGTCACCACTGCCACGTCAGACCGGGGCCGATGGCAGGGCCCGCGGGTAGGGTGGCACCTCGCGGGCTGGCAGTTCGACGCCGAACTCGTCCTCCCACTCTGCCCGCTCAGCATCGTCGGCATAGTAGGTCAGCCAGATCAATGAGTCCGTCACTGCCTCAGGCAGCCAGTGGCCGAAATCGCGTTCGGGCGACCGACCGGCGGTACTGCAGTCCCAGTGGAAGTAGTTGTCGGGCAGGTCGACCCGCTTGACCGGCGTTGGCAGCAGTTCCCGCCGGATGAGCCGGTAGAGTTCGCGATCGGAGAGGTGGTCGGTGAAGTCGAGCACGATCCGCTGGGCGTAGAGCCGTTCGATTGTCTGCCAGAGACGGTCCCGCAGCTGGTCGTCATTGAGAATGCAGGCAGGCGGCAGCGCGAGAGGCGGGTCGAACCACCGGCCGACGGGTGTCAGCGGGGCGTGTTCCCAGGCCAGCATCGACTCGAGGTAACGGTTTTCAACCTCAGTCGGCATGCTGCGAAAGTCGATGTCACCGATCGTTTCATCGTCGAGGTAGGGCTCGATCGCGTCCCGCAGTGCGGCGTTCCGCAGCAGGCAGTCGATTTCGGCAGCGCTCGGTGCGTTGGAAGATCGCATGGAGACAATCCTTCGGGGCGACAACAACCCGGAAACACCAGCGTTCGCCGGTGTCCCATCCAGGTCCTTACCCGTCGACAGTACCAACGCGGCTGGGCGACGCAACGAATCAGCCGGCGATTTTCCCGGGAAAAAATGGGCCTGCTTCGGCACGACCGCTACGACGTGACGATTTTCCGCCGACCGTTTTGTCCCCCGTGTTTCCCCGGAATTGCCAAACGGCCCAGCAGCCCGCCGGAAGGAACCGGTACAGTTATGTTCAGCACACCGGGAGCAAACGCGCTGTCCCGATGAAACCCGCCACCTGCTCCCCTCCCCCGCCGGGAGAGGGCCGGGGTGAGGGTGCTTTCGTCGCAGGTTTCGCAGCGAAAGGAAGCCTCACCCGGCCTGCGGCCGAACGCTCCCAGCGGGAGAGGTGAAAGAACATGCGCCGCACTCAGCGTGCCGACCAGACCGCCCGCTGCGAGCTTTCAATGAAGCCGGCCACTCAGCCGCCGCAGGCGGCCGCCTCGAGGGCGGTAATCTTCTGCAGCCGGCGTTCATGCCGGCCGCCCTCGAAGGGGGTTTCCAGCCAGATCTCGATCATCTTTTCCTGCTGCTCGGCCCCGACCATCTCGGCCGCCAGGCAGAGGACGTTGAGATCATTGTGCCGCCGGCTCATCTCGGCGGCCACTTCGTCATGGCAGGTGGCGGCCCGGACACCCGGCACCTTGTTGGCGGCAATGGCCATGCCGACGCCGGAGCAGCACAGCAGAATCCCCCGGTCGGAGGTCTTGTTGGCCACCCGGCCCGCGACATCGGCGGCAATGTCGGGGTAGTCGACCGAGGCCTCGTCGTGGCTGCCGCAGTCGGTCACCGCATGACCCTGCCGCTCCAAAAAACCGATCAACCGCCGGCGAGCGGCAACGCCACGGTGGTCGCTTCCAATCGCAATGTTCATTCCCTCGCACTCCCAGCCGGGGCCGACCGACACCCTGCTACCGTGCGAAGCGGCAGCCGTCGGTCACCGCTTCTTCGCGGAAACTCCCAGTGTAGCGATTCGTGACTCAAGGTGCTCGCGGATTTGAGCGGCACAACGGCGGTAGGTCTCGAGCGATCCGCCGATCGGATCGAGCACATCCCGGCGGCCCGGCGAGAGCGTCCAGACCCGGTCAGCCAGGTCGGGAAACTGCCCCAGAATCGCCGCCCGGTGGGCCCCCGTCATCGTCCAGATCAGGTCGGCCTGCCGCACCAGTCGCTCAGTCAACGGCTGGCTTGAGTGGCGGGCCAGGTCGATGCCCTCCGCAGCCAGCACCTCGACGGCCTGATCACTGGCGGGGCTACCACCCCAGGCAGCCAGCCCGGCGCTGGCGACCTGAATGCCATGGGTTTCGACCTCCTCGGGCAGACAGCCAAGCCGTTGGGCCAGCAGGCTGCGGAAGATGGCCGCCGCCATCGGGCTGCGGCAGGTGTTGCCCGTGCAGACGAAAAGCACCACCAGCCGGGCCAGCTGATCGAGCCGTTCGGCATCGAGCCGGCCGGCGCGGACAACTTCGAACCCCTCGCCGTTCACGGCGATGGTGGTCACCGGCCCGGCCTGCCGTGAAGGGCCATCGTCAATCACCAGGGGAGGCGGCTCGCAACCGGTGAGCAGCTCAATCAGTTCGGCCACCGTTGCCGGTGGCGCGGCGGCGTCTCCCGGCTCAGCCAGCACCACCGGGCCGGCCAGGAGCCGCAGGCAGTCGGCCAGCAACGGATGGTCGGGCGCTCGCAGTCGCAGCCGATCAGCGTCGAGCAGGCACGGCCGCACGGCAGCCGGCAGCTGGCGGAGCAGGCCCTCGGGATGGTTGTCGGCGACCAGCATCGCCAGCGGCCCCGGCCAGCAACGGCGGGCCAGCCGGCGGGCCAGGGGTGACAGCTCGGGCACCCAGTCGACCGCCTCATCCCCACTTTTGACCGCCACCGTCAGCCGCGGCTCACCAGTCGCTGCCTGCACCAAGCCACAGGCCCGGTCGACGGCCGCGGCGTCGCGGGCGGAGGCGACAATCAGATAGTTCGATTCGGTCGGCAGCCCCACAACCTGTCCCTCAGCGACTGCCTGCACGACCCGGTGAACCACGTCGCGGGCGTCGTCAGCCTGCCTGAAATCGATGATGGTCGGGGACATGCGTGGGGTCGACAACGGCTGAAGAAGGGATGGGGCAGACCGACAACAGGGCCTTCCTCCGTCACCCTGAACGCTATCGGAGGCTGCGGCGGCCAGTCAAGCATCGCAGTCTGGGCAACCGCCACCGCGGCGGCAGCGGGCCGGTCCGGAGCCAAATGCACCCGCCGCGGCTGACACGGACACTTTTCGCCTTGTGTGCAGAGGACCCGCTTGGGTATCTCTCCGCGACTTCCGCCGGCAGCGGTGGGCCTTTGCCAGCTGCCATCGCCACTGAATTATCACCCGAGTCTGCACCAGATGCCCCGCACCCACGCACGAGAGGCTTACGACGCCGGCCGCCCCCACCCGGTGACCGGACCGGCCGTGGTCCGCCTGCTGACTGCCGTCTGGGTCGGCCTGCTGATGCTGCCGGCCGGCAGCGGACGGGCCCAGACCGGCCCGATCCAGCCGCTGCCCAACACCGCCAGCGGCACACCGGCGACCGCGGCCGAAGAGCGGATCGTCGAGGTGCGGATCGAAGGCAACGAGACGGTCGAGATCTCGAAGCTGCCGCAGCTCAACACCCGGGCCGGCCAGGATTTTGACCTGCAGGCGATCGAGGAGGACGTCCGCACCCTCCACCGCACCCGCAAGTTCATCGACGTCCATCCCAAGTACGTTCGGGTCCGCGAGGGCATGGTGGTGATCTTCGAAGTGGTGGAGCGGCCGACGCTGAGGCATGTGAAGTTCGTCGGCAACCAGCGGGTCACCACCCGCACGCTCCGCAAGAAGGCCGAAATCGATGTCGGCGATTCAATGGACTCTTACGTCGTCGAAGAAGCCCGCCGCCGGCTTGAGGGCTATTACCACGAGAAGGGCTACGAGGCGGCCCGGGTGACCACGGTCGAGGGCAACAAGCCGGGTGACAAGGGGGCGGTCTTTCTGATCGACGAGGGCCGCAGCCGCAAGTCACTCTGGACCACCTTCGTCGGCAACAGCATCGCCAGCGACGCCCGCCTGCTGACCCAAATCAAGTCAAAGCCCGGCTTCTTCTGGTTCCTCGGTGGTGACGTCGACTATGAAAAGATCGACACCGACGTCGACACCCTGACCGCCTACTACCGCAGCCTCGGCTTCTTCCAGGCCCGGGTCGGCCGTGAGGTGCAGGTGATGCACGGCATTGGCCGTGACTGGGCACTGCTGAACTTCGTCATCAGCGAGGGCCCCCGCTACCGGGTGCGGAATGTCTCGTTCGTCGGCAACGAGCGGTTCAAGGGCGAGTTCCTCGAACGCGACCTCAAGCTAACCAGTGGCGAATACTTCAACCAGTCGCAGATGGACATCGACCTGGGTGCGATCCGTGACATCTACGGCGGCCGCGGCTTCGTCTTCGCCGACATCCAGGCCGACCCGCGGTGTTTGGAGGAACCGGGTGAACTCGATCTGGTCTACCGCATTCTCGAGGGTCAGCGGTACCGGGTCGGTCAGATCAACGTCCGCATCCGGGGCGAGAATCCGCACACCAAGCACGGCGTGATCCTCAACCGGCTGTCGTTGCGGCCGGGTGACATTCTCGACATCCGCAAGCTGCGGGCCGACGAGCGGCGGATCTCCTCCAGCGGCCTGTTCCTCAGTGACGCCGCCAAGGGGGAGGGGCCGCGAATCGTCTTCAGCAAGCCGGAGCCAACCGACGAACTGATCGCCCGTGATCCCAACCGGCCCGGCTTCCGCGGCCAGAGCCCCGACGATGACGAGGCGGTGCTCGACTTGGTGCTTGAAGGCAGCCTGGCCCCGGCAACCGACCCACCGGCCACCACCGCCGGCACCCAGCCCGAGCCGCCAGCCGGCGAGCCATCGCCGTCCAACGCCGGCCCGTCCAACGGTGACAAGCAGCAGCGGGACGTTGCCAGCCAACCGGTCTGGCGGGGCCAGAGCCCCAGCTATCGGCAGCCGGCGGCCTACGGCTATCAGCCGCCACCGGTTGCCAACCCGGTCGCGGCCAACAGCCCGCCCGCCTATGGCCAGGGCTATGCCCAGCCGGCCGCCGCCCCCTGGGCCAGTGCCGCAGCCGCGGTCGCGGCGGGTACTCCTGGGTATGGTCAGCCGCAGGCTCCGGCCGGTCCCACCCAAATGGTTGCCCAGCAGCCGATCGAACCGTTCCAGCCCGGGGCCCTGCCCCCGGCATCGGCTCCGCCGGGCTTCGCCCAGCCGGGCATGGGCCAGCCCGGCATGCTGCCGCCCGGTGGCCAGCCCGGATTCCAGCCCGGCATGCCTCCGCCCAACTTCGGCCAGCCGCCGGTACAGGTCTTCCCGGGCCAAGAGCCCTACGTCATCGTCGACATCGACGCCGAGGAGACCCAGACCGGCCGGCTGATGATTGGAGCGGGGGTCAACTCCAATGCCGGCCTCGTCGGTAACATTGTTGTCGACGAGCAGAACTTCGACATCACCCGGCTGCCGACCAGCTGGGACGACATTAAAAACGGCACCGCCTTCCGCGGGGCGGGCCAACGGTTCCGGCTGGAGGCGGCCCCCGGCACGCAGCTGCAGCGGTACACCGCCACCTTCCAAGAGCCCTACCTGTTCGACACCCGGGTTGGTCTGTCGACCAGTGCCTCGTACTTCACCCGCTACTTCTACGACTGGGCCGAGGGCCGCGTCGGCGGCCGGGTGGGCCTGGGCTATCAGTTCGCCTTCGCCCCCGACCTGTCAGTCAACGCCGGCTTCCGCGGTGAGAGTGTCGATGTCTTCGACCCGCGGGTGCCGGGCGTGCCCGACATCGACAGCATGCTGGGCATGAATTCGGCCTACGGCTTCAGTGGTGGCATCATCCATGACACCCGCGACAGTCCCTTCCTGCCGACCCAGGGCCATCTGGCCACCCTCGAGTTCGAGCAGGTCATCGGCACCTTCGTCTATCCCCGCGGCGTCTTCGAGGGCCGGCAATACTTCCTGCTCAACCAGCGGCCCGACGGTTCGGGCCGGCATGTGCTGTCGGTCGGTTCGGTGCTGGGCTTTTCCGGGCCCGACACTCCCGCCTACGACAACTTTTACGCCGGTGGTTACAACACGCTGCGTGGCTTCGTCTTCCGCGGGGCCAGCCCCCGGCAGGCTGGCACCAACGGCCAGCTGGCGATCGTCGGCGGTCGATTTCAGTGGCTCAACACGATTGAGTACCTCTTCCCGATCACGGCCGACGACTCGCTGCGGGGTGTGGTCTTCACCGACTTCGGTACGGTTGAGTCGAACGTCTCGATCAACAACATGCGAGTCTCGCCCGGCTTCGGCCTGCGGATCACCATGCCGGCCCTCGGCCCGGCCCCGATTGCCCTCGACTTTGCCGTGCCGGTCTCTTACGCCGATTTCGACAGCCAGCAGCTGTTCAGCTTCTTTGTGGGATTCGCCCGGTGATGCCCGCCCCGGCCGAAGGTGGTGGTCAGCAGCGGATTCTGGTCATCCGCAACCGCTTCATTGGCGACACGCTGCTGGCGATTCCGTTTCTGCGGAACTTGCGGCGGAACTTTCCCGACGCGGTCATCGACGTGCTGGTCGAGCCGGTCTCGGGTGACGTGCTGGCCAGCTGCCCGTATTCAAACGAGCTGATCCGCTGGAGCCGGCCGCGAACGCTCCGGCGGTCACTCGGCGATTCAATCCACGACCTTCGTGAGACCGCCCGCTGGCTGGCCGGCCGCAACTATGACCGGGCCTATGTGCTCAAACGGGCGACGGCCGGGGCCCTGCTGGCCTGGCTGGCGGGCATTCCCCACCGGGTCGGCTTCGCCTGTCAGGGGCAGCAGCTCTGGCTCTCCCGTTCGGCCCGGCTGAAGCCTTATGCGCATGAGGTTGAGCATTTCCTCGAACAACTGCGGTGTGACGGCCTTTCCGTCGATGACGGCCACAACGAAAACTGGATCGATCCGCAGGCGGCGGCCAAGGCTGAACAGCTGCTGGCCGGCCTGCCGGCGTCGGGACCGCTGATCTTTCTGGCCCCGCGGGCCGGTGCGGTGACGAAGCAGTGGCCGGCCGAGTGGTTTGGGCGGGTGATCACTCTGCTGGCAGAACAGACCGGGGCCCACTTCGTGCTGTGTGGCGGCCCGGGTGATCTGGCGATGCATCAGGAGATCGTGGCGGCGTCGGGACCAGCCGCCCCGCGGCTGCACGATTGCTCAGCCGCCTGCACGCTGGCCGACACGGCGGCGGTTGTCGCCCGCTGTGATCTCTGCATCGGCGTCGACACGGGCCTGGTGCACCTAGCCGCCTCGTTCGGGAAGCCCTGCGTTGTGATCTTCGGTTCGGAAGATCCCCACCAGTGGTATCCCTGGGGCACGCGGTACGAACTGCTGCGATCGGCCCACCCGCAGCTGTCAGTCGGGCAACGGCTGGCCGCGGCGGCCAGTCGGCCACCAGCCAGCCAACGCTGGCCCGCCGGCTGCGGTAATCCGCTCGATGTCTCGGTTGATGACGTTGTCGCCGCGAGTCTGCGGCTACTGACGCAGCAAGCCGAACGCCACCCCGGAAGTCGTGGGCTACCGCACCACGTTTGTTGATCCGCAAACCGCATTCCCTCGGCTCGCGCCTCGGGCTTCCCGGCACGGGGCGTATCACCAGCTGCTTCAAAGCCCGAAGCGCAAGCTGAGGGAATCCACGTGCGTTGTTCCACAAACCGCAAGCTGAGGGAAACCACGTGTGTTGATCCACAAACCGCA
>CBFIHA010000103.1:0-13387 GCA_965662195.1 uncultured Pirellulales bacterium | reverse complement strand
CAGGCAGCTTCGAACGAGCGAAGGCCTGGAGGGCCGCAGCGAGTGTCCGGCGACAGGGCACGGGCAGCCGCGACCCACGCTGGACGTCGGTGTTCCCCGCTTTAAAACAGATCCAAAAATACCAGTCAACTGAGACGGCACATCTTGTGCCGAACAGGATTGCCATGGAGGGCTTTTTCCACGGACAGCTATGGTTCAGCGGCCCCGCAGGCTGCAAGAGTCAGAATGGGGGTTTGGCAGGGATCTTCGAGTGCCCGAGCTTAATGAAGTTCACACTGCTTTCGGTGTCGTCACCAGTCGTCCTCGTCCATCTCTTTTCCACTTTCCTTAATGAGTGGGCCAAGGTCCACTTCACTTTGGGGGTGCAACGCGAACCGTCAACCTTCGGGTTATCCTTCTCCCCACCCTGAGGCTGAACATCATCGAATCGCACCCGCGTGAATTCCAGAAAGTTGTACCGATAGAACAGCTGATCTTCGGCGGGTGACGCCCGCCAGGACCGGAGGCCCGGCGCGTCATGGGCGAAGAGCTGGCCGTTCGTGTCTGGCACGTTCGTTTCTCCCGACTGACTCGGGTCGTCATTGACGAGTTCGTCCCCGGGAGGGAAAGGGATGTTCTCGTCCACGACCTTTTTCCCACTTGCCTTAATCCGCCACTTTAGTAGCTGCATCTGCCTGGCGTTGTCGAATTTGATGAAGGATGTTTCCCCGCTTCCGACTCCCTTTGGGAAGATCACGAATTTGAACAGGATGACATTCTTCAGATACTTGACATCCGGAGCGGCAAGCCCGGCTTTGCCCCCGCGGAGAGTGACCATCCGCAATGTTTCTGTGCCGATGTCCGGCCAGATCGCCTGATCCCGGTCATGAAGCGTCGCCTGGATCTCTCCCCACACACCGGTTGCTACGACCGTATCGCTCAGATCGTTGTGGGTCGCGGTGATCCTTACTGCCCCGATTTCTTCACTTCTCGCAGTCACCTCAACCCAGCGGGTCAGAGGGAGCTGAGCGGCTTTGAATGTTCGCTTCTTTTCAACCGTCTTCTTCTCAGAGTCTTTCCAGATTGCTGCACTGCCGGCGACTGTGAGTTCGACCTCTCCACCGTGGTTGGGCGTGGGCGGATGAATCACCAGCTTCATGAGATCCTTTTCACCAGCCACTCCATTGCCGTCGTTCTCGCTGCTATCGAGAACCCCGTTACTGTTGGTGTCATTGAGGTTGGCGACGGTAAAGGCCCCCGGGTTCTCCTCCTTGGCGTCATCGACGGCAGCCCCGTGCTGTCCATGGTGGATGACGAGGTTGATCGCGGCCGCGCCGGCAGCGTTCTCGTTGAGGAGCTCTCGATTGATATCCCTACTGTCTCGCTGAACAGCATCCGCCTGCTCCTGGCGTTTCTCTGCCGATTGCCCTCCAAGCCAGACCAGCATCGCAACGCTCGCGAGAAGCCCTCCTGCTACCAGCGTTCTTTTCTTGTTGACTCTCACGGAATCGCTCAGATTTTGCTTCGGCTGCTCCCTGCCATTCGCGACCCAGGCAGCTTCCATTGTTCAACGCTTGCAATTTGCGAGCTTTGCTGTGAACCGCTACCGCCGGGGACAGAGCTGGTCGGCTTCGTGCAGAACGGTCAGGGAGTCGGCCTGAAGGATGAGCCGGTTGACTGCGTCAGGGCTGTCGGCATGGCCGATGTCGAGGCCTTCAACCGTCTCTTCATCCAGCCCGGAGAACAGCACCAGCCGGCGGTCGCCGAGGGCCCGGGCAAACAGCAGGGTCTGCAGGGCCTCACCCAGAATCGTGGGATCGTCTGAGCTGGCGGCATCACCCAAGAGCGTAAAAAGTGACTCCTCCCGCCGCCAGCGGGTGAAGAGGCCATCTGGGAGGCCGGTGAGATTGCAGGCAACACAGATCGTGCCGTCAGGCCGGGTGGCCCTGGCAGCAGCGGCCACGGCCCGGGTGAGTGTTGCCAGCGTGCAGCCAGGGTCGCTGATGCCAGCGATCGTCAATGCGGCCTGCTGACCGATTGCCGGCCGCCAGGCCTGGGCGAGCTGCCGGCCCCGACTCGTAGCATCGGCAGGAAAGCCAAAGGCAACGCCGGCGAGCGTGTGATCACGACCGGGTACCAGCCGCAGCGAGGCCAGCAGGCCCAGCTGGTCGGTCACCGCCGCCGCCAGCCTCCGCCAGGCCTCGAGGACCGGCCGCCGGGTCTCGAGGAGTGAGCGGACGAGCGTCAGGCGACGATCCTGCCGGGCGAAGCCGGGCCAGAGTTCTCCTGCCGGTGTCCGACCGCCGAGGGCTGGGTCAACGCTGAACATCTCGATGGCGACGACCACATCGGCATCGACCAGCTCCCGGGCCAGGTGGAGGGGTTCGTTGTCGCCATCAGCGAGCAGGTAGGCGGTTTCATCGTCCACTTCTGGTTGAAACCGGATGGTCTGCTCGGTCATGCCGGTGGACACGGCGGCCGTTTGACTGCTGGGAACCTCCTCGGGACCGAGCAGATCGAGCGGCGGAGCTGTCAGCATTACGATGTCGTCAGGGGCGACCCCGCCGGCAGTGAGACTGTCGATGAGTCCCTGCACGACGAGTTCCAGCATTTCACCACCACCGGGTAGCCGCGCGGGCAGGGCGATGACAACCCGGTCACCGGGAACGACATGCCGCCGCAGTGGCGGGCCGCTGCGGGGTTGACTGAGGGTCTCAGCAAGGGCAGTGGAGAGAGCTGCTGGCGACAGCCCTGTAGGACCCCCAAGGTTTGCCAGCAACGGAACAGAGCCGACGGCGAGGGGCAGGGGGCCAGCGGCGGCGTAATCGAGGTCGATATTCAAGCGGGGACACTGCGGCGGAAGCTGTCGAGATGCTTGCAGTGTAAGGTTCAGCCCCCCAGCGACGAAACAGCCGGCGGTTTTTGCCGTGCCGTTTCCGCCGCCAGGGGCTGACCTGAGTTTCAGTTCACACTCAGTAGTCGCTGCTCACTACCTCACCACCGGCTCGGGAACTCATCGCTTGAAAAGTAGCTTCGTCCATTGAATCGGAGAGAAAGGCGACGTGGCCGTCCGCGAAGACCACATTCATGCCCCCCGGATGCTGGCTGTAAAAGTCATCGTCATGGTCACCCTCGTTGAACATGTGTTCGCCGAACCCAACCACCCGGGACGCAGCATGGTCGATCCCTGCCACCATCCCGATCCAGACGCTGCCAAAGAATCGGCTATCTCGCTCACCCACGGCGATTGTCTTGCTCAGGCCGTCGGTGAAGTGGCGGAAGTAGATTCCCTTGTCGAGACCAGTGTTGGCAACGAAGGTGCCATTTCCCTCACTTGCCTCAACTCCTTCATCGTCGTCGTCATGATCTTCATGGGCCATATGCTCTGATCCAAACATGCCTGGATAGTTGCTGCGGGCGAGCGTTACGCCATCGACAGTGAACGTTTTCTCAGTCCCGAACGAGTCCGAAGGGCAGAGAAAAGTCGAGATGACGGCGACGCGGGCATCATCGTTGTCGCCATGGCCAATTTCCTCGTCAAAATTCATGCCGTCATAGATGTTGTTTTCTTCCATGAAGGGCAGCAGCTGCGAGGCCCAGCCCCAGCCGGGGCCTTCGTCACCGTGGATCTCGCCATTTTCCAGTTCACCCACCCAGCCCGTTGGGAGCCGCTCCCGGTGATTGTGGGCATAGTTGTGCAGGGCCAGGCCGATCTGCTTCATGTTGTTCGAGCAGGCCGTCCGTCGGGCTGCCTCACGGGCCTGCTGAACGGCTGGCAGTAACAGGCCGACGAGCACGCCGATGATGGCGATCACGACCAGCAGCTCGATCAGGGTAAAGGCGGGCCGAGCCGACGGTGGGCTCGCGGCGTCAGATCGGAAGCGGTGCATGGTCATGGCAGGGGTACTCCGAAAGAAGGCTGATTCATCGATGAGGTCAACACGAAGGCCGAAGCCCGCGGCTTTGGCTGGGGAATAGCTGCGACGCAATCGCATCTGCAACACAGTTGCGTTATTGCCGAAGCGGCCCGTTCTGTCAAGCAATTTCCCAGAATTTTCTCCGGCCCGTGTGCCGCGGCAATGGAGGCCGCAGGCTGTGCCGGAAAGAGCCCCTTCACCCCGATCACCGGCGAGCCACCGGGGCCACTGCCGGCAGGCCTTTGCCAGACCCTACGTGCCGACCGACCAGTTCGTTCGCTGCAATCGCCACGGATGGACCTCTGAGGGCCGGTCTCATGCTGCGACGGCTGGAGGTCGATCCCACACGGTGGTGGGCGGAAAGGTCCTCAGGGCTTGGTGTCACCGGCTAACGGAACTAGAGCCTGCCCGGCGGGGCCCGTCGCGGGGAGTTGCGTTGGGGCGAACGAGTTGCTGCAGTCGTTGCGCTGCATTGAGAGGGAGCGGAACTGATGAACTATCTGCCTCAGCCCCAGCGGGGCCCCATTGACCGGTTCCGGAGCTGCGGTGGCCTGCTGGCCGTCGCCCTGCTCCTGGCCACCGGTGCGGTCGCCGATGAGATCGTCTTCGATTCCGGTCCCTTGACCTTTGACGGGGGCATGCCGGCCGCCGCCGACTGCGACTGTCAGGCCGACCGCCAGCCGGCCTGGCACGGCAACGTGGCCGGACCCTGTTGCAACCGGCCCTGCTGCCCGCCGCCGAACATGTTCCATGCCGATGCCTGGGGACAGTTGAATGCGCGGCAGGAGGCCCGGGAGCACTGCCTGGAACTACCACCAGCCTTCCCGCGGTTCAACGGCTGGCGGAAGGGCTTCATGCCCTCCCCCAAGCCGCCGTCCCTGCCCCGCTGCCATCACTGTGGCATGCCGGTTCAGCCGGGCATGTAGCCCCGGAAGATCAGCGGCACCAGCAGCACCACAACAGTGGTGACCACGATTGCTCCGGCGAGATCGAGCAGCACACCGGCTTTCATCATCGCCCGCAGCGGCACCCGTCCGGTGCCGTAGACGATGGCATTGCAGGGCGTGCTGACCGGCATCATGAAGCCGAGACTGGCCGCCAGGGTTGCGGCGATGGCTGCCGCCAGCGGTTCACCGCCGGAGGCGACCGCCAAGGCAATAGCCACCGGCACCACCATATTGGCACTGGCGGTGTTGCTGGTGAACTCGCTGGTGAAGACTGCCACCACCGCGGCGGCGGCGATCAGCAACCAGCTACCGGCATCCTGCGGCAGCCAACTGGTCAGGCTGCGGCCGACCGCCTCGGCCAGGCCAGTCTGAAAGGCGAGTGAACCGAGGGCCATGCCGCCGCCGTACAGCAGGATGATGCCCCAGTCGATGCGGGTGGCTTGCTGCCAGGTGAGCACCCGAGGGCGGTGGGCAGCCCCAGCCGCCCGATCGCCCGGCAGCAGAAAGAGCAGGATTGCCCCGAGGATCGCTGCCACCCCCTCGGGAATATGCTGGCGAAACCACTGGGCGGCCGGGTGATCGCCCCCCAGGAGCAGTGTGAGCAGGCCGGGAAGCACCCAGAGGCTGACAGTCATGCCGAAGGCCACCGCCGTCGATCGCTGGGCCACGGTCCAGGCTCCCAGCTGCCGCCGCTCATCGGCCACCAGCCGGCTCATCCCCTCAATTCGGCTTACACCTGCCGGGAAAGCCACCGCCAGCAACAGGGTGGCCAGGCCGATCAGGCAGATTGCCACCGGGCCGCCGACGAGGCACCACTCAAAAAAACTCACCTGCACGCCGAGTTGGTCCCGGATGAAGGCCAGCCCGATCACATTGGGAGGTGTCCCAATCGGCGTGGTCAGCCCGCCGATCGACGCGGCGAAGGCGACCGCCAGCAGCAATCCGGTCGCGAACCCCGGGTCCGGGCTCTGACCGGCCCGCCGGCCGGCCTCCTCCACGGCCTCGAGCATGCCGACCACGATGGCCACCATCATCGCGGTCGTCGCCGTGTTGGAGATAAAGCCGCTGACCACCCCGGAGACAATGGCAACCGCCAGCATGATCCGCACCGGCCGCTCACCCACCTGCGGCAGGGCGAGCACCGCAAAGGCCAGCCGGCGGTCGAGCCGGTGCACCCGGATCGCCTCGGCCAGGATGAAGGAACCGATGAACAGGAAGACGAGTGGTTTGGAAAACGAGCTGAACACGTCGGCCGCCGGGGCGACTCCGGCCACCACGCAGGCTGACGCTGCCAACAGCGCCGACACCGGCAGCGGAATCACCTCGGTCACCCAGAGCACCACCACGCCCGCCACAATCCAGGCCAGCGCGGTGGCTTCGTAGGAGAGTTCCATGCCGGCTTTCTACCGGCGGCGATCACCGCCGCGGGCCGTGGCTACTTGAGGGCTGCCTGGGCTGCCGCCAGCCGGGCCACCGGCACCCGGAAGGGAGAGCAGCTGACATAGTCGAGCCCGATCGCGTGGCAGAAGTGCACCGAGTGCGGGTCGCCACCATGCTCGCCACAGATGCCGAGCTTGATCTTCTCACGGCTGCTGCGGCCCTTTGCAACGGCAATCTTCATCAGCTGGCCAACGCCGGTGATGTCGATCGAGGCGAAGGGGTTCGCCTTGAAGATGCCTTCGTCGGTGTACTTCGCCAGGAACGAGCCCATGTCGTCACGGCTCATGCCGAGCGTCGTTTGGGTAAGGTCATTCGTGCCGAACGAGAAGAACTCGGCGGTTTCGGCGATCTCATCAGCGGTGAGTGCCCCCCGCGGAATCTCGATCATCGTGCCAACGAGATACTTGATCTTCTGGCCGGTCTCCTTCTGCACCTGCTTGGCCGCCTCGTGGATCACCGCCACCTGGTTGTCGAGCTCTTTCTTGAAGCCGACCAGCGGCACCATGATTTCCGGTGCGACCTTGATGCCGGCCTTCTGGACCTTGGCAGCCGCCTCGAAGATCGCCCGGGCCTGCATCGCCGAAATCTCGGGATAGCTGATGCCCAGCCGGCAGCCACGGTGGCCCAGCATCGGATTGAACTCATGCAGCGAGGCGACCCGCTTGGCAACGACATCGGGTTTCAGCTTGAGCTTCTTGGCCAGGTCGGCCTGCGACTTCTCGTCGTGCGGCACGAACTCGTGCAGCGGCGGATCGAGCAGCCGGATCGTGGCCGGCCGGCCTTCGAGGGCCCGGAAGATGCCCTCGAAGTCATCCCGCTGGTAGGGCAGCAGTTTGTCGAGGGCTTCGCGGCGGGTGTCCTCGCTTTCGGCCAGGATCATCTCCCGCATCGCGTCGATGCGATCTCCCTCGAAGAACATGTGCTCAGTCCGGGTCAGGCCGATGCCCTCGGCACCGAAGGCGATTGCCTGCCGTACCTGCTCCGGGGTGTCGGCGTTGGTCCGGAGGCCGAGCTTCCGATACTTATCAGCCAGCTTCATGATGAAGTCGTAGTACTGGAAGATCTCCGAATCCTTCGGCTTCATCGTGCCGCTGACCAGCACCTGCTTCAGTTCGCTGTCGGCAGTCTCGATGTCACCGGCGAAGACCTCGCCGGTACTGCCGTTGATGGCGATCTTGTCGCCCTCCTTCAGCTTCTGACCGGCGCAGCTCAGCGTGCCCTTGGCATAGTCGATGACGATCTCGCCGGCACCGGCGACGCAGACCTTGCCCATCTGGCGGGCGACGAGGGCGGCATGGCTGGAGACACCGCCACGGCTGGTCAGAATGCCCTCAGCTGCGATCATGCCACGAAGATCCTCCGGGCTGGTCTCGACGCGGGCCAGCACCACCCGCTCGCCAGCCTCGGCGAGTTTTTCAGCCTTCACGGCCGAAAAGACAAGCTTGCCGGCGGCGGCACCGGGGCCGGCGGGGAGGCCGGTGGAAAGCAGCCGGCCCTCTTTCTTGGCATTTTCGTAGGCCTTCCGGTCGAAGATCGGCGCCAGCAGCTGCGACAGGGCATCGGGGTCAGCACTGCTGATCGCGTGCTCCATGGTCATCAGTTTCTGCTTGACCATGTCGTGGGCGATCTTCACATAGGCCAGCGCCGTCCGCTTGCCGTTGCGGGTCTGCAGCATGTAGAGCTTTTTCTTTTCGACCGTGAACTCGAAGTCCTGGACATCGCCGAACTTCTTCTCCAGTCGCTGCCGAACTTTTTCGAGCTCTTTGTAGGTGTTGGCAAAGACCGGATCGTGGGCCATCTCGGTGACCGGCAGCGGCGTCCGGACACCGGCAACCACATCTTCGCCCTGGGCGTTGACGAGGTATTCGCCGTAGAAGGTGTCCTCACCGGTGGCGGGGTCGCGGGTGAAAGCCACGCCGGTGGCACAGTCGTCACCCATGTTGCCGAAGACCATGCTCTGCACGTTGACGGCCGTGCCCCACTCATCCGGAATTTTGTACTTCCGCCGGTAGAGGATGGCCCGCTCGTTCATCCAGCTGCCGAAGACCGCGCCGATCGCCCCAATGAGTTGCTTGAGTGGATCCTGGGGGAAGCTCTTGCCGGTCCGGTCTTTAATCAGGCGGAAGTACCGCTTGATCAGCTCGCGGAGGGCCTCTTCGGTGAGGTCGGTATCGTTCTCGATGCCGAGTTGATGCTTGAGGCCGTCCATCACCTCATCGAACGGCTCATGCTCGTTCTCGTGCTTCTTCTGCACGCCCATCACGACGTCGCCGTACATCTGGATGAAGCGGCGGTACGAGTCGTAGGCGAACCGGGGGTTGCCGGTGGCTTCCGCGAGGCCGACGACGGTCACGTCATTGAGGCCGAGGTTGAGGATCGTGTCCATCATGCCGGGCATGCTGTCACGGGCCCCGGAGCGGACGCTCAGCAGCAGGGCGTTGGCCGGATCACCGAACTTCTTGCCGGTCTCCTTTTCAATTTTCTTCAGGAACGAGACGATGCCGTCCTCGAGCCCAGCCGGAAATTTCTGGCCATTTTTGTAATAGTCGATGCAGACCGCCGTGGTGATCGTGAACCCGGGGGGCACCGGCAGGCCGATCGTGGTCATCTGGGCAAGATTGGCCCCCTTCCCCCCGAGGAGGTCCCGCATGGTGCCATCACCATCGCACTGCGACTGGCCGAAGAAGTAGATCATCTTCCCGGGCTTACCCGCTCCCCCTGCTTTCCGGGCGGCTTTCTTCTTGGCGGACTTCTTGGCGAGCGTTTTGGCCATCGGGCAAAAAAACCTTTCCTGGTCGAGGATGGAGATCCGTGGGGAAGTCCAGCGCAGCTGGGCATTTCCAATCGGGTGACCGAGAATCTACGGGCCAGAACGGGGAGCGTCAACGAGTCCCGCCGGTTGCGGCATCCCCCGATGGAACCGATTTTAGTGGTGTTTTTGCTGTCTTCGAGTTGATCCCGCTCTATAATCATGTTGTTAGCCGTGGATCGGCTCCCATTTGGAGCCCGCATCAGGAGCAGTCTTGCCCTGGTGGCGAAGCGGGTGTTGTCCAGCGGAGAGATCCAATGGTGCACAGCTTTGCGTGCCGCCCCAACCGTTGGCTGGGACCAATCATTCTGCTGGTGGTTGCCGTCTGGGCCGGTGCTTCCCGGGTGAAGGGGGGCGAGGCAATCTCGTTCAACCACGACATCCGGCCGATCCTCTCGCACAACTGCATTGCCTGCCACGGCCCCGACGAGCACGACCGGCAGGCGGGGCTGCGGCTCGATCAGCGGGACGGGGCGATTGCCGAGCTCGACAGCGGCCTGCGGGCGATCGTGCCCGGCAAGCCTGACGAAAGCGAGCTGGTCGCCCGGATCAGGGAGACCGACCCAGACCTGATCATGCCGCCGCCGGAAAGCAATCATCTGCTCTCGGGCGACGACAAGGACCTCCTGGTCCGCTGGATTGCCGCCGGCGCCCCCTACCAGCCACACTGGGCCTATGTTTCCCCCGAGCGGCATCCGACGCCACCGGTCGAGAACCGTGACTGGGCCGGCAACTGGATCGACCGGTTCGTGCTGGCGGGCCTTGAGCAGGCTGGGCTCGAGCCCGCGGCCGACGCCGATGAGGTCACCCTGCTGCGACGGGTTACCTTCGATCTGACCGGGCTGCCCCCGAGCCTGGTCGAGGTCGAGGCCTACCTCGCCGCCGATCCGGTCAACCGCTACGAGCAGCTGGTTGACCGGCTGCTGGCTTCGCCGCGGCATGCTGAACGGCTGGCCGCCTGGTGGCTCGATCTTGTCCGCTACGCCGACACCGTCGGCTACCACGGTGACCAGGTCCATAACGCCTCGCCCTACCGTGACTGGGTAATCGCAGCCTTTCTCGACAACCTGCCCTTCGACCGGTTCACGCTGTTGCAACTGGCCGGCGACCTGATCGAACCGGTAGCCGGTGAGCATCCCACCGATCGGGTCCTGGCCGCCGCCTACAACCGGCTGCTGCAGACGAGCCATGAAGGCGGGCTGCAGGTCAAGGAATACCGGTCGATTTATCAGGCTGACCGGATTCGGAATGTCTCGGGGGTCTGGCTGGGGGCGACGGTCGGCTGTGCCCAGTGTCATGACCACAAGTACGACCCCTACACTGCCCGCGACTTCTACGCCCTCGGGGCCTTCTTCGCCGACATCGACGACGAAAAGCACATGGGCAAGGGCGGTTTTGGCGGCGGCACCAACACCCTGCCAACCAAACGCGAACCCGAGCAGGCGGTGGTCAGCCCCTTCGACCGCGAGCGGGTGGCGGCCCTCGACTCCAAGATCAATGCCCTCAGGCAGAGCCTGCCGCCGTTGCCTGAGCCTGAAGCAACGAAGCAGCCGGTCAAGCCGGTGGCGGCAACGGCTGCCGATGGGAAGCCACAGGCTGACCGCAAGCAGGAACATGCCGCAGCCGCGCAGCCAGCGGAACCGCCGGAGGTGATCAAGGCCCGGCAGCGGCTGGCCGACTTCGAAACAGAGCGGCAGGGGCTGAATCGTATGCTGATGGTGACGCATTCGCTGCCCCAGCCGCGGACGGTGCGGCTGCTGCCCCGCGGCAACTGGATGGATGACAGCGGCCCGGTGGTCGAGCCGGCGATCCCGGGCTTCCTCGGGCGGCTTGAAACCGATGGCCGGGCCAGCAGGGCCGACCTGGCCGGCTGGCTGGTGCGGCCGGTCGCCGCCGGCGGCATCGGTGAGTTCACCGCCCGGGTGACGGCCAACCGGATCTGGGCACTTTTTTTCGGGGCCGGCCTCTGCCGGTCGGCCGACGACTTTGGTGGCCAGGGGGAGCCGCCCGACCACCCCGAGTTGCTCGACCGGCTGGCCCTTGAACTGTTTGGCAGTGGCTGGGACCTGCGGCAGCTGATTCGCTCGATTGTCACCAGCCGGGCCTACCGGATGGCCTCGGATCCACCGGCCGAACTGCTGGCCCGCGATCCTGACAACCGGCTGTTGGCCCGCCAGGGCCGCTGGCGGTATCCGGCCGAGGGCGTCCGCGATGCGGCCCTGCTCGCCAGCGGACTGCTGGTTGAGCAGCTCGGGGGGCCGAGTGTGCATCCTTATCAGCCGGCTGGCTACTACCGGCACCTCAACTTTCCCAAGCGAACCTATGCGCAGGACAACGACCAGCGGCAGTGGCGGCGGGGCCTCTACGTCCACTGGCAGCGGATGTTCCTTCACCCCCAGTTGGCCGCCTTCGACGCGCCGTCCCGGGAGGAGTGCACCGCCTCCCGAATGCGGTCCAACACGCCCAAGGCAGCGCTCGTGCTGCTCAACGACCCGACCTTTGTCGAGGCCGCCCGCGAGCTGGCCGAGCTCGTGCTGAGCCAAGCCGATGATGACGAGGCTGGGCTGACGGCCCTCTGGCGGCAGGCGGTCTCGCGGTTTCCCGATGCTGAAGAGCGGGCGCTGCTCACCGGTCTGCTGGCCCGGCGGCGGCAGGAGTATCGCGGTGATCCGCAGGCGGTAAGTGAACTGCTTGCCGTCGGCGTCGCTCCCCGGGATCCATCGCTTGACGCCGCCGAACTGGCGGCCTGGACGGCGACTGCCCGGGCGGTTTTGAATCTACAAGAGGCGATTGGTCGCTACTGAGCCAGCGCAGTCCCGCCGGTTCCACAGACGGAACGAACCAATGACACGACTGACACAATCTTCACTTCAGATAGAGCGACGCACCTTCCTGGCCCGCAGCGGGCTGAACCTGGGTGGGGCGGCCCTCTCTGGGCTGCTGGCCCGCGATGCCCTGGCAGCTGCGACGGCGGGCGGGCCGACATCCGGCCGCAGCGGCGGCGCGATCAATCCGCTGCACCATCCCCCACGGGCCAAGGCGGTGATCTTCCTCTGCCTGGCTGGCGGCCCGAGTCACCTCGAGACCTTTGACCACAAGCCGGTCCTGGCCAAGCTCGATGGCAAGCCGATGCCCGAGAGCGTTACCGCCGGCCAGCCGATTGCCCAGCTGCAGGGCAAGAAGCTGACCTGCCTGGGGCCGCGGAAGCCGTTTCGCCGCTACGGCGAGTGTGGTGCCGAGGTGAGCGACTATTTTCCGCGGCTGGGCGGGCTGGCCGATCGCTACGCCATTGTCCGCAGCATGGTGACCGAGCAGATCAACCACGACCCGGCCCACACCTTCATGAACTGCGGCACCGCGCTTTCGGGCCGGCCGAGCATGGGGGCCTGGGTCACCTATGGGCTCGGCAGCGAGGCCGACGACCTACCCGGCTTTGTGGTGATGACCAGCAAGTTGGGCCGCAATCCGCAGCCGATCGCTGCCCGGCAGTGGCACTCGGGCTTTCTGCCGGGGCAGTTTCAGGGGGTCGAATTTGCCACCAGCGGCTCACCGGTGCATTACGTCGCCAACCCTCCGGGCGTTTCGGCAGCCCACCAGCGGGACCTGATTGAAACAGTCGCGGCCCTTGAGCATCACCGGCTGCAAAGCCTCAACGACCCTGAGGTGGCCACTCGCATTCGCCAGTACGAGCTGGCCTTCCGGATGCAGGCCAGCGTGCCGCAGTTGGCTGACCTGTCGGGCGAGACGGCCGAGACGCTCGCCCTTTACGGGGCCGAGCCGGGCCAGGCAACGGTCGGCACCAACTGCCTGATGGCCCGGCGGCTGGTCGAGCGAGGGGTGCGGTTTGTGCATCTCTACCACAGCGACTGGGATCACCACGGCGGCATTGAACCCTACATGGATGAAATCTGCCCGCCCACCGACCGGGCGGCGGCAGGGCTGCTGATCGACCTGGAGCGGCGTGGCCTGCTGGATGAAACCCTGGTGGTGATCGGCGGTGAATTCGGCCGCACGCCCATGGGCCAGGGCAAAGACAAAGGCATTGGCCGCGACCACCACATCAAGGGCTTCAGCATGGCGTTGGCCGGGGGCGGCATCAAAGGGGGTCTCACCCACGGGGCGACTGACGAGTTCGGCTACCATGCCATCGAGGACGTGGTGCATGTCCGTGATCTGCACGCCACGATGCTGCACCTGCTGGGCATTGACCACAATCGCTTCACGGTTCCCTACCAGGGCCTCGACACCAAGCTGACCGGCGTCGAGCCGGCCAAGCCGGTCCAGGCCCTGCTGGG
>CBFIHA010000102.1:0-13419 GCA_965662195.1 uncultured Pirellulales bacterium | reverse complement strand
TCTAGATAAATTACTCGCATGTAAGGTCACCATCACTGCGAGTAAAAGGCGACGTGCGACCCGAGCGTATCGAATCGGATGGGCACCAACAACAAGTCTCGCAGTGCCTCCTTGATTGCAGCGTGTCGCTCGGGTGGTGCAAAGAACAGCATGAAGCCGCCGCCGCCTGCCCCACAGAGCTTACCACCAACGGCGCCCGCTTGGCGGCCTGCCTCATAGATCGCATCGATCTTGCCGTCGGTGATCTTGTCGGTAAGCGTCCGTTTGAGCATCCAGGCTTCGTGCAGTAGCTCTCCGAAATCGCGGTCCCCGTGAAGCCCGCCACAGAGAATCTCCACCCCGCGGCCAACCATCTGTTTGAGCGTCGCGAGTTCGGCCAGCTTCGCCGGTGTTGCGGTCACCTGCGCCGCCGCCACATCCGATGAAATTCGAGAGAACCCGGTGAAGAAAAACAGAAGGTGTTCCTGGAGGTGCCTGACGGCCTCGGCGGAAATCGTCAGGGGCGTCACGAGCGGCCCGGCATCACCGGCAAAGTCGATCCGATTGAGGCCTCCAAAGGCGGCTGCCGTCTGGTCCTGACTGCCGACATTCTCGCCGATCAGATTCTGCTCAATGTGGATCGCTTCCATTGCCAACTGCCGTTTGGTCGCCATGCGACCGGTCAACGCATAGAGGCTGTTGAGCAGCCCAACCGTGAATGCCGAACTGGAGCCAACCCCGGACATCGCGGGAATGTCGCTGGTATGGACCAACTCAATTCCCTCGTCAATCTGCATGAACCGCAGACACTCACGCACCGAGGGATGCCTAATCTCGTCAATGGCGCTGACATCTTCCCGCCTGCTGTACCGAATGCAGTATCGGTGATCGAAAAACGGCGGCAGAAACCGGGTGGTGATGTAGCAATACCGGTTGATCGTCGTGCTCAGCACCGCACCACCGTGCTCGCGGTAATACGCCGGGTAGTCGGTGCCGCCGCCGAAGAACGAAATGCGAAAAGGGGTTCGGGTGATGATCACAGCAACACGTCGACGGGAAAAGTCTCTTTCCGATCACTCCAAACCAGCGTCACGGCGACTGACCAGAGGATTGGGAACCGGCCACCAGAGGTTGAGTTCTGGATCATTCCACAGCAGCGTGAACTGGCCCGCCCGATCATAGTAGGTATTTTGCTTGTAGTGAAAAATAGCCTTGTCGGACAGGACCAAATGCCCATTCCCGAACTTCGGGGGAACCAGCACCTGCTTGCGATTGGCATCTGACAGCACAAAGGAAGCCCACTGTCGATACTGCGGAGATTCAGGGTCGTTGTTCACCACGACGAGGTAGAACTTTCCGTAGAGACAGGAAATCAGCTTCCAAGTGTTGGCATCGCCGTGCAATCCCCGCAGGACGTGCCGATCCGACACCGAGATGTCGTCCTGTACAAATTGAACATCGATGCCCTGCTCTCGATAGAACTGTTCGTTGTAGGTTTCGACATATTCGCCCCGCCAATCTTCAAAAAGCGTCGGTGGTGTGATCTGCAAGACCCCATCAAGCTTCGTCTTCTCAACCTTCACGTTGTCGCTTCCTCTGCAAAGTAGTTTTTGCGATTGTGGTATTCCTCGCGGTGGGCCTGAAACCAGTTCCAGGTTTCCTCCAGGCCTTGCCGCAGCGTTGTGGTTGGGTCGTAGTCGATCAGTTCCCGGGCCAACGAAATGTCCATGACCCGCTTTGGATAGCCGGTCGGCTTGGACGGGTCAAACTCATAGTCGAAGTCGAGGAACTGCTGAAGCGTTTCAACGAGTTCCTTGGTGCTGTAGCCGCACCCGCTTCCGAGATTCACGTATCGGCCGCCGGTTCCATGATGCAATGCCAGAATGCAGCCCTCGGCTACATCCCGACAGAAGACGAGATCGCGGATTGCAGAACCGTCACCCCAGACCGACAGTGGGTTTTCACCGGCCTGAATCCGATTCATCAGTGAGCCAACGACCATGGCGTTCTTGGGGTCAAAATTATCGCCCGGGCCGTAGACATTACTTGGGCGCACGATGCTGTAGCCGTCGAGGCCGAACTGTTTGTGGTACGCGTGGATCTGCAGTTCCGCCATTCGCTTGGCCCAGCCGGCAAAGTCCATGGGGGCATCGTGGAAATTCCCGGGCTCCTCCTCCTTGAAGACTTCGCCGTTGGCGTAGGCCCCAATGGAACTGGTGTAGACCACCCGCTTGACGCCGTTCTCGCGGCAGGCATGCAGCACGTTGACGTTGAACATCAGCGTCGGCACAAAGTGTGTCGCCAGCATCGTCGAGGCCACACCCGCAGACCCCTTGATGCCGGCAACGTGAAAGACACTGTCCATGTCCCGCGTTACGTCGAGACAGACGTCGAGGTGGGTGAGATCACCCCGGACATGCTCGGCCCGCCCATCGACGACGAGATCGTCGAGCGACACGATCTTCACGGCAGCCCCGGCGTCGCAAAGCATCCCGACAATCTGTCGTCCAATCATCCCGGTCCCGCCGGTGACGAGCACCGACTGGCCGCGGAACGCATCCAAAACTTCTTCCTTGATCAAAATATTCTCCTGCTATCGTGGTTCCCAAACGATGATTGACGCCTCATGGATCACGCCACCAATCGCTGGACGAACCGCTTTGATAATTTCCAGCCGTCCTTCAGTTTCAAGCTGCCGCAGGGTCGTCAGGTACCCATCAAGGTAACCACGTCGCTTGCTGTACTCGACCGCCAAGTGATCGTACAGATTGGTTGGCTCGTAAAACTCCAGAATGGGCTCCAGGTGAACAACCCGTCGGGGTCTGCTGGTGAGGAAGTGATTGATAAGGGGCAGAAAATCTCGACCGAGTTGCTCAAGAGCGTGGACGGTGAGGATCGCCGTGCCCTCTTTAAGCGGTTCAGCCAACGGCGGTTGCCGCATATCGAAGGTCTCGCCGGCCAGCGAAAGGCCGGTGTGGTGAGCGATGAGTCCAGCAATTTCGACCGAGGCCCGAGCCCAGTCAAGGGCATGGAAGTCCTTGCGTGGAAACATCTCCCCGAGCAGCAGGAGATTTCCGCAACTCCCGCAGCCATACTCCCGAATCACAGGAAAGTCAGCGAGGTAGCGAGTGAAGATAAGTCGCCGGACGAGCGTAAAGAGATCGTGCTCGAGATGCTTGTTGTCGCTGACGATCAGGCCGTGGCGATACCGGAGAAATGGTGTTTCCCGAAAGTATCGTGGCCGTAAAGAATCAGCCGAAACACCTTCCTTGAGAGCAGCTTCAAGATTTTCACGCCAGCCCCGTTCGAAGGCCTCCTGGTTTTCGGCAGGCGACCGGCGGGCCTGGGGGCGGTGCATCCGCTCGAGAACCATCGTGGCCCAGGCCTCGACTTCGCCCACGGTTGCCCGGCGGTAGCTGAGGTCACGACTTGCTGCAGCCTCGGTGAAGCTGGCTAACGCATCGTCCATGCGCTCACCGCATGCCGCGAGAATGTCAGTCGCGGTAATTCGGTCAGAGGTGATCTCCCCGGCGTCAACCATCACGGACCCTCACCAGCGGTTTCGTGGTGGACAATCTCGGTTCGATACCATTCCACGGTGTCCTTCAAGCCGGCCGCAAGATCAAGCACAGGTGCAAACCCGAGTCGCCCTGCCGCCTTTGCCGTATCAGCAAGCCGAAAAGGAATCGTTGTCGGCTTCGACTCGTCGTAGACGACTTCGGCGTCATCATGCCCGGCAGCCGCCAAGGTCGCCTCAACAATTTCACCGATCGTGATCGGCCGCCCTGACCCAATATTGACCGGCTCGCAGTTTGGCAGATGCTCGAGGGCGAGTAGCGAACCACGGATGAGATCGCTGATGTGAAGAAAATCTCTTACGACATCCGCCTTGCCCCAGACCACAAAAGGATTCTCCTTGGCAACAGCCCGCCTAATTAGTGCCGGAATGACATGCGACGTCCGAGGATCAAAATCATCGTGCCGCCCGTAGGTCGCCGTTGGGCGGACAATCGTGACCCTCGTATCACTCCGCTGATGAACGAACTCCCCCATTCGCTCAAAGTACCGCCGCATCCAGCCGTAGCCAAAGTAGCTCGGGTGTGTCGGTCCGTCCCAGAATTCATCCTCGGCAACAGCATGCTCGGCCACGGGGTAACCGGTACTGCTGCTGAACAACAAAAACTGGCCAACCTTTTCCTCCCACGCCGCCTGGAGGAGTCGCGACGTCAGAATGAGATTCGTCGTGATCGGTGCCATCGGCCCGGCTCCGACGGTGACGCCGGCAGCCGATACGGCGCCGGCTGCGTGAATCACGATGTCGGCACCCCGACAGGCCTGCCGACAAAATTGCTCATCACCAAGGTCGCCGTCGGCATATTCGACCTCACCGGTTTGCCAGGGTCCTGGTCGCCGATGCCGCGTCACCCGTACGCTTGCTCCAGCGCGAAGGAGTTGCCCCACAAACTCGCGGCCAACAAAGCCAGTACCCCCGGCAACAAGGACGTTCTTGCCGTGAAAATATGCCTTTTTGTCCATTCGCTCATTCACCATCATCAACGATCGTATGCGTTGCGAGCCGTTCAAGCATGCCCAGCAATTGATTTGTCTCGCTGCTTTTTATTTTCTCAATCAATTCTGCAGCGGTATCGTACCGCCCCAAGAGTATTGCACAGCAACAAACCATGGCACGCAGGCGATGCATACGTGCGTCGTCTGATTGATCAAAAACATCTTTTCGAAAGAAAACTGCATCCCCATGGATCAGCCGCTGTATCCATTGAGGGCTTGGTTTACCAATGAGATGCCGAAGATGGGATGCGCGGTGACTGAACGCCTGAAAACCGTAGAAGTCAAACCCGCGTTCCCCCAGGTATTTCGCCACGTCCCCAAACAGCGGTTGTTGCTCGTACAACTCGCAGAATGACACTTCGCAGATGATCGCCACCGTACGTTCGGAAAGCAGCCGTGAACTTCCTTGAAGAATCTCAAGTTCCGCACCTTGAGCGTCGATTTTCAGAAGTTCACCATACGGGAGCACATCGTCTCGTTTCGTGAAGAGGAGGCTGTCCAGTGTGTCCACTTCGCAGGGTCTGACTCTGTCAACAGCGAAGCCGGGGACCTGATATCGCTGCGCAAAAGCCGCGCTAGGCCGCAGCAATGAACTATTCAAGCCTCGGACAGTTTCAAAGAACTCCCGTTCTCCCTTGTTCCCAGCAACAGCGGTTGTCTCGATTTCGAAGGCATACCAGTGTGGGTTTGCTTCGTGCGACGATTTTAACCGGGCGGCCTCGGCCCGATCCGGCTCAAAGCCCAGCACGGCCGTCTTGGAAGCAATTGGCCGCACCAGTTCAGACACACCACCACGGGCACCAATGTCAATAAAACCCAGTGGCTGCTTCCGCAGACTTTTACCAAGAAACGAATCCACAAAAGACGGCTCGTTTAGTAGCCAATCGTATTGAGCGACTGACATCGGGAACGGCATATTTCCTGTATTGTCCATACCTATGGTCACACTGCCGACTCCGAAACCGCTGCTCGCCGAACTTCTTCGATCCGCCCCTGCACGGCCTGCCGGATGCCCGCCGGATCGAGGCCGAGGTCACCCCGAATGTCGTCCAGCGTGCCGTAGAAGCAGTTGAACTGGTCCGGCAGGCCGTAGTAGCGAACCCTGAGGTCGGGGGTCTCATTGACGGCCTCGTGGAGGCCGAAGGCATCATGGACGACCAACATGTGGGTGTGCCGAAAGTGGGCCACCACCGACTGATCAAACGGCTTGAGGGTGTGAAAATAAGCAATGTTCACCGGCAGATCAGCACAGGCCTTCAGGACATTTCCCAGAATGGGGCCGGCGGTCAACACCGTCACCGCTGCGTTCACGTCCCGCACGATGATTCCCTTGCCGAACTCCGGTGTGAACGCCTCGCCATGTTCGTCGTGTGCGATCCGATAGTACGACGGCCTGCCATTGGCGTATTGGCTCCGCAGCAGCACATCCATCTCGTGCTTTGAGCCGGGCTGCATCACCTCCATGCCGGGGAGCCGTCGCAGCATTGCCAACTCGGTGTAGCAATGGTGCGTGGCCCCGTCCCAGGCGTAGTCGAACGATGCGCCGCAGGAGAGCAGATTCGCCCCGAACTCGTTGTAGCAGAGATCGAGCTTGATCTGCTCGTAGCTGCGATCCGTAAGAAAAGGTGTGATGGTGTGGACGAACGGGTGGAAGCCCTGGGAGGAGAGGCCGGCCGCCATGCTCACCAGCGTGTTCTCGCAGATGCCGGCATTGAAGAAACGCTCAGGCCACTGCTGCCAGAAATCCCGAAAGAGATAGACGCTGATGTCTCCGAAGACGAGCACAATCCGCGGATCGTCCTTCGCCAGATCGATGACGGTGTCCTTAAACTGCGCTCGCATGCAACTCCTCCAGCATCCGCTCGGCCTCGTCCGCCTTGGGGCTGCGGCGATGCCAGGCGAACATGTCGTCGGTCAGCGTCTTGCAGCCGTGGCCCTTCTGGGTGTGGCAGACGATCGCCTTGACGTTGGTAGCCGCTTCCCGGAGGGCCAGCCCAATCGCCTGCTCGTCATGGCCCGGCACCTCATGCACGTCACAGCCGAATGCCGCGAGTCGTTCCGCAGGGTTTGGAATTGGCATGCAACGAGCCTGCGAGCCATTGTTGTCGTAGAGGATGGTGAGGTTGGAAAGCTGCTGGTGCGTCGCCACCATGATCGCCTCCCAGACCGAACCTTCGTTGGCCTCCCCGTCGCCGACAATCACAAAGACGCGACGCGGCGATTGATCGAGTTTGAAGGCCAGCGCCATGCCCACGCCAAGGCCGATGCCATGCCCGAGCGAGCCTGTAGAGGCTTCAATGCCCGGAACCTTCAGGCGGTCTGCATGGCAGCCGAACTTTGAGCGGTGCGCCCCGAAGGCATAGACATCGTCCGCGGGGAAGTAGCCGAGTTGTGCCAGCGTGGTGTAGTGCCCCAGCGAGGCATGCCCCTTGCTCAGGATGAAGATGTCGCGTTCGGGCCAGTCGGGCCGGGCCGGGTCATGCCGCATCTCGCCGTAAACAGCCAACAGCATCTCAACGATTGAGAAGCAGGTGGGAATGTGACCATGGCCGCTGTGCTGAGACACGCGGATGATGTTCTCTCGGATCTGGCGGGCAGCGGGCGTCATGTCAGTTCGGCGAAGGAGATGCGGGAGGCAAAGGGCAGCCGCTCAACCCGAAGGTCGCGGAGCGACAGCACCTCACGAACAGCAACCGTCTCACCGGGAAAGAGGTCATCACAAAGTTCGTCAAAAACCAGGATGCTGCCCTTGCAGAGGTGGGGCAGAACGGCCTCAAGTGCTGCCTTCGTCGGCTTGTAGATATCAAAGTCAAAGATGGCGAGCGACACGACCGTCTCCGGGTGAGCCTGCAGGTAGGCAGGTATTGTCTCGGTCGCATCGCCCTTCACGAGTTCGAACTTCTTGAGGTGATTGAGTGGATTCTGGTCATCCTGGAGGGTCAGCACCTCCTCAAGATGGTGCTCGTACCCCGGCGTCACGGGATAACCGCCATCGGTGCACTTCGTCTTGGCTCCGTCGGTCTCGCTGACACCCTGAAAGCCGGCAAAGGTATCAAAACCGATGATCTTGCGATGGCGATTATAGGGTTCGAACAGCCCCCGGAGTGCCGACAGGATGCCCATCGTCTGCCCCCAGCGAACCCCGAACTCCATGATGACACCGTGGGTGTTCACTACCCGCTTGTAGATCTCATGAAAGAAGAGCAGCCGACCGAGATTCTTGCTGCTGAGATAGAGGCCGAGGTTGGCCAGGATCTCATCATCCGGAATCGGCGACGCCTTGAGCAGATCAGCCACCCCGGCCCGGGCTTTTTTCTCGTCGGAACTCGACAGCATTGTCGCTCCGACATCGAGGCTGGATGCCGTCATCGTTCCCATGACTCCTTGTGCTGTTGCCACCAATCGAGCGTCTGCTGAATTCCCTGCTCAAACGACATCTGCGGTGACCAATCCAGCCGCTGCGACAGTGCCGAGCAATCGAGCACACGAGCCGGAACGGTGACCGAACCAGACTCGGAATAGACCACGGCAGAGGGGGTATGGCAAGCCGCCTGCAAGGCGACGCGAACAACCTCACCGACTGTGCATGGAATGCCAGTCCCGAGGTTGTAGGTCTCGCAGCCAAGGTCGGGAGCCGCCAGCAGTCGGACGGCGGCGGCGGCGGCGTCACCGACGAAAATCACGTCCCGGACGACATCCGGGCTGCCCCAGACCTCAAACGGGTCGAGGCGGTCGCAGGCCTTGCGGATCAGTGCCGGAATGAAATTTGAACGGGCAGGATCGAACACCGCCCGCGGTCCATAAATGTTCGCCGCTCGCAGGATGCCGCAACGAAGGCCGGTCCGCTCGTGCCAGAACTGGCAGAGTTGCTCACTCGCCCGCTTCACGAAGCCGATGCCCCGATGCGCGGGATGAGGCGATTCATTCCGGTCCAGCTGGTCCTCCCGAATGTGGCCCACAAGCGGCTGGTAGAGCGACGCCGTTGAGAAAAACACGCACCGCTCGACTCCTTCAAGCCCGACCGCCTCGAGCAGCAATGCGTCAACGATCAGGTTGTCGGTCACCTGCGTTTCCGCGGCGGTCGTGAGGGCTCGCGCCCCGCCGGTGACAGCCGCAGCCATGATCACTGCATCGACGTCGCGGGCCAACTCGCGACACGTCTGCCGGTCAGTCAGATCGGCCCGCACCCATTCAACCCGCGGATCATCCACTGCCGGCGGCGTCGTCCGCCAGGCTGCCCTGATCCGCACCCCGGGGACCGCCTCGAGCAGTTGCTGCACAACTGCCGTTCCGGTCATGCCGGCTGCACCGGTCACCAGCACCCGCTTGTCCGCCAGACAAGCTGCCCATTCTGTTGGCATCATGCCGCGTCCCCCGGGCCCGACCGTCCCAGAAAAAAGTGCAGCAACATCGACAGCGGCAGGGTGACGTAGATGCCCCCTGCCGTCACCAGCTGCCGCAGGGAGTTGGTATCGAGTAGTTCCACCGCAATCACTTCGTCATCCGCAGCGGCACGGGCTTCATACTCGGCTCGGGTCAGATCGACCCTGAAAAGCGATCCCAGTATCGGCGTGCGGTTCGGCGCCGTCCCAATCGGAGGCAGTGGCTGGAGCCGTGCCACCTCGACGGGCCCGATCCCGGTTTCCTCAAACAGCTCTCTGGCTGCCGCAGTCGCCGGAGTCTCGTCGGGCTCCACACCCCCGGCGGGAAACTCAAGCGGGCAGTCATCCAGCACCGGCCGCTTGGGCCGCACCATCACCACGCAGTTTCCGTCCACGACGGGCAGCACTGAAACCTGCCGCTGGTGATACTCAACGGTGAATCGCCCGCCCCGGTCGTAGACGGAAAACCAGGGGTTGCGGTGGACTTCGGCAACCGGCTGCAGGCCGTCGCACTGAGCCGCCAGAAGCCGCGGATCGTCTGCCGTAGCAATGCGATTCATCGGCTCAGAAACCTCCGACCACCCCGCACCCGCTGCCGCCAATAGTCGAGCAAATCCTGCATCGTCTGCTCAAAGCTGATCTTTGGCTCCCAGCCGGTGTGCCGTTTGAACTTGCCGGCGTCAGGAATCTGGGCGTCGGCATCGAGTGGCCGCAGCCGGGCCTGCTCGGTCTCCACCCGAATGTCCTGACGGGTGCTGATCGACAGCAGATGGTCAAGCATCTCCTGAACCGTGCAGGTGAAGGTGCCGCCGATGTTGTAATAGGCCCCGGGAGTTGGATTGACCGTGACGAGCAGGTAGTAGGCCTCGACCGCGTCACGAACGTCACTCCATGTTCTGAGCGAATTGAGGTTCCCTGTCTTCACCACCGGCGGCAACAGATTGGCCTCGATCAGTGCGATTTGCTTGGCGAAGGTCGACTCCGCAAACACGTCGCCCCGGCGGGGGCCGGTATGGGTGAACATTCGCGTCGTCATGGCGGTCATTCCATACGCCTCGGCATAGTACCGGCCCACCAGATCGGTGCCCGCCTTCGAGATCGCATAGGGGGAGGCCGGATGGAAACCGCACTCCTCGTCGATCGGCAGCCGTTCCCTTGGCACGCGGCCAAAGACCTCGCTGGAGGCACAGACATGCACAACCGGCTGAATGTCACCGCAACGCCGAATGGCCTCGAGCAGTTTCGCCGTACCGATGATGTTGGTCTCAAGCGTCTGGAACGGCGACGTGAAACTGGTCGTCGGGTAGCTCTGGGCCGCGAGGTGGAAGACATAATCGGGCTGTACCTTTTCAACCACATCAATCAGTGAGGCGTAGTCATTGAGGTCGCCGTCCAGAAAGAAGACGCGGTCACCGGAATTCGCCCGCTCCAACAGGTGCTCGACATTGTCGAGCGGGCTCCGCCAGCGACACATGCCGTGAACCTCCCAATCGGTGCTTGCGAGTAGATAGTCCGCCAGATGGCTACCAACCATCCCGGTGATTCCGGTGATGAGCGCTCGCGTTGTCATGTCGTCACCCTTGTTGTGCCGGCATTCGCTCATTCACCGAGCGGCACCGCCATGTTTTGAAAAAATGCCTCGGCGACCGCGTACGATGCCGGCGTGCCAATGTCGATAAACAGGCTGCCCGCACGAAACGCGGTCAGTCGCCCTGCCTCGACGAGCCGCGGAAAGAGGTCTCGCTCCAGCGAACAGGTGACGCCAGCAGGAAGCCCGAGCAGCTCTTCTCGGGTCAGCAGATAGACCCCCGCGTTGATCCAGCCAGCCGCTCGCTCACCTTTTTCCACAAACTTACGGACTGCCTCGACCCGCGAGTTATTGGCAGTCTGCGGCTGCAGCTCCACCCGGCCATAGCGGGCGGCATCCGCAACCTCGACGAGTGCCATCAGCGGCAGGCGACCGGCGGCTCGATAGCTGCCCGTCATCGCGGAATAGTCGACTGCTACGAACGAATCTCCGTTGACCACGAGGTAGTCCTCAGCCTCAACACGCTCCGCAGCCAGCCTCGCTGCCCCCCCCGTGCCCAGCGGCTCATCTTCCTGTGAATAGCTGAGGTCAATGCCGGCAAAACAGTTGCCAAAGCCTTGAAGCACCTGATCGGCGAGATAGCCCGTACAGAGCACTGCCTTGCCGATGCCACCGCGAGCGAGCGCCTCAAGCTGGTGGGCAAGAAAGGGGCGACCGAGAATCGGAGCGAGGCACTTGGGCGTTCCCTGGAGCACGGGACGAAGCCGGGTGCCAAATCCGCCCGCGAGGATCAGACAGGTTGGCATTCGCGAATGTGCAGTCATCTCAGACTGGCTGTTCCCTTTCAGGCCCGGCAGGTGTGTCGAGGCGGTGCGACAATTGGTGAACCCGATCCAAGGACGCCTATTCCACCAAGATCGGTTCACGGCTGCCTTCTTTGGCCAGGCTCTCGTGATTCTCCAGCAGGTGGTCGATCGCTCGCGCGAAGGCGGGGACGTGCTCGAGGCTGAGGACGGTTGACTCAAGGTCGGCAATCTTCATCCGCCGCCGCATCCGATCGCGGAAGTCGGGTTCGTCGATCATTCGGCAACAGACATCAAGAAATTCATCTTCGTTGCGGGTAATCAGTTCATCAAGCCCGACCTTGTTGAGCAGATAAGCCGTCGACAGGTTGTAGAACCGGTTGCCCGCCATCGTCACGATCGGCAGCCGCAGCGTCAGCAGATCGACTGCCGTGTTGTAGCCACCAAACGGATGGGCATCGATCGCGAAGTGAGCCCGCTCAAGGGCCTGCATGTATTGGTGGAACTCAAAGTTCGGCATCACCACCGTCTGCTCGGTGCCCAGAATCTTTTCGACCGCCCGCTTCAGCGGAATGTAGCCGTTGCCCAGCACCGCCCCACCAGGGAAGAAGTGGAACTTCAGCGGTGTCTTGACCCGTTCAGAAATCTTCTTGAGCCGCTGCAGATGATCACTGTTGATCTTCTGGCCACTCCAGGTGCAGTTGACGATCACCGGCTTGTCATCCAGCCGCGGATATTCCAGGCGATAGTCAAGCGGCACCGGCGCCTGGGCACAGCCTGGGATCAGCACCAGCCGCTCTGAATAGTGCTCGCGGGCCCGGTCGGCCGCCTCGGTGTCCCGGCCGCCGATCCAGTAGTCGATCTTGGCCCCAAAGGTGCTTACCGGATGGCCATAGTTGCTCACCTGGATCGGCGCGATCCGCATGTTGGCCAGGATGATGCTCTCGATGCTCATCCCGATGTCGGGGAAATAGGCCATGGCGAAGTCATTCGGATCGACCGCCGAGATGTCGTCAGCCTTCTGCGAGGCGTTGTAGTAGCGGACCTCACTGAAAATCTCGGTGTCGAGGTCATCCCGCGGCCTGCCCAGATGCACCAGCACCAGCTCATGGTCCTTGGCCAATTCCTGCAGGAACGGATGCTGTGAGCGGTAGACGCTCTGCCGCCGGAACCACATCGACGAGAGTACGCCGATCTTCTTGGGTTTGGGCGTATTGGCGATCTGCCGGCTGCACAGCGGCGTGGCCTGGAACAACCGGTTGATCCGCTGCTTGACCAGATAGTCCTTCTCGTTGTCGATGTAGGTCGCACCGAAGTAGGCATGATGGGTGAACGAGTTGATGCCGATCAACCGGTCATCCTCAAAGGTGATGTGCTCCCGCAGATGCTCAAGCGTCTCGGGGTCGGACGGGCCGGTGCGGTAGAGCTCAAGGAAGCAGAAGTACCACTGGGTCGCCAGTTGCGGGCTGGTCGCAAACAGCAGCCGGCGGTCGATCTTCACCCGGTTGCGGGCGTTGTAGAGAGCCAGCAGCTTGGTGTAGTTCCGTTGCTGCTTCAGCAGCACCTCAATGAACGGGTCGGTGGTGCGGAAGGCACTGATCGCCACCACGTTGCCGATCACGCTGTTGAGGTCGATGAAGGCAATGGCGTACTTCTCAGGCAGGATGAAGTCTTCCTGCGTCATGTAGTAGAGAAAGTGCTTGACGAAGTTGTTGAGGGCGGCGTAGTTAGCCTCGTCGGTGTGATAGTAGGTCACATCCCGCAGGTGGGTGAGCACCGCCAGGAATTGGGCGGCCATCATCTCAAACTCACCGGCCCGGTAGTGGCCAATCAGCGTGTTGGCATCAAAGTTAAGCAGCGGGCTGCTCGGCACCGACAAATTCGCTGTCGGCCCAGCTCCCCCGGCCACCGCCTGTGGTGCGATCGCGACGCCCTGCCCTACCTCTTCACCTGTCGACATTCGATGACTCCAAAAATTTCATTGCAAACGGATTGCACCACTCGCAGCACCACCCTGGAGCGGCAACCCGTAGTTGCAGTTTACAGCGAGCACAAACGAATACCAGCCACCGACATGCCTGACGGGTGCGGCTAGTGATCAGCGTGGCTAAGCCAATCTGAGTTCCACGGCAGCACGCTGGCTAGACCCTCGCCGACT
>CBFIHA010000101.1:11989-14075 GCA_965662195.1 uncultured Pirellulales bacterium | reverse complement strand
TCGAGGATGGTCGCGATGATCGGCCGGTCACTCGCCGGCCGCCGCGGGCTGTCGGGGTGAGGGTCGTCGCTGGAGAGTAGCCCCCGCAGCTGGAGCGCCTGGGCCATCGAATGTTTGTAGGCCGGCACCGGATCGCGGAAGGCAAAGTCACCGAGGGCCTGCAGGGCATCGTCGAGTTCATCAAAGCGGCTGTCCCCCGCCGCCCACCAGCGGTCTCGTTGGGAGAAGGCCTCAGGCCAGGCAGTCGAAAGGCCGAGCAGCCAGTCACTGCCGTACCGCACCATGTCAATCGCCAGATCGTTGCCGGTGAACACTTGAAACTCCGGCCGCAGCCGATCGCGGAGGGCCAGCCGCTGCCACTCCAGCCGCCGCGACAGCGACGAATGCTTGGCCCCGATACAGTTCGGAATCTGTACCAGCTCGGCATACGCCTCGAGCCCCAGCACCCGGCCGCTGGGCACAAAAGCCTGCGCCAGCTCAAAGCCGATGAACCGCGGCACCTGCACAGCCAGTTGGCGGTACCGATCGATGAAGTCGGCATCGGTCCCGGCCGTCAGGCCGAACGACGGAAAGATCACCGGCAGGGCATCGACCGCGGTGATCATCGCAAACTGCCGGCCGTAGGCGGTGGCATCAAAGGCCGCCCCCGGAGCATCGACCACGCAGGCCCCCGCCACCAGCTCACCGTCGCCGACCGCCGCACGGGCCAGTCGCAGAGCCTGTTCGCGGGTGGTATCGTCAACCAGCTGCACATAACCGGTGTCCATATTGACCGCCGGCGTGATGCCGGCGGCTGCCGTCCGGGCCACATGGGCCGAGAAGCCCTCCCAGTCGATGCGGCCCTCAACAGTGAAGGGCAGCAGAATCGCCGACATGCCGCGAATCTCGCGGCGGGGCCGGACCAGGCTGGATGGATCAATGGTCATGGCAGCTTTCAGGGCAGGGGAGGGTGCGGCGCAGGGGCGGCGGCATAGACGGCCGCCTTCGCCACTGATAGTATCCATTCGGTTATGTCAGCAGCAACGCCCAAATACCCGCGAATCGCCCGGTTTCGCACCGCAGCCGACCTCCGGATCCACCTGGCAACACTCGCCGCGGCCCTGCCGCTTGACGATGAACCGCTGTCAGCTGAAGCCGGCTCGCCACTGGCCCAGCCGATCGAGATTGGCGGTCGCCGGGTCGGCAACCGCTGGTGCATCCATCCGATGGAAGGCTGGGACGCGACGGCTGCAGGTCTGCCCAGCGACACGCTGCTGCGGCGTTGGCGACGTTTCGGTGAAAGTGGTGCCAAGCTGATCTGGGGCGGCGAGGCGGTGGCGGTGCTTGCCGAAGGCCGGGCGAACCCGAACCAGCTGCTCGCCCCCGCCTGTGGCCGTGAAGGCTTTGCCCGGCTCTTGGCTGCCGTCCGCGAGCCGCACCGCCAGCAGTTCGGCAGCGATGACGAACTGCTAGTCGCCCTGCAGCTGACCCACTCGGGCCGGTTTTCCAAGCCGACGCCCGCCGGTCGCAGTCCCCGCATCGCTTATCACCATCCGCTGCTCGATGCCCGCCACGGAGTACCGGCCAACGACGCTGGCTGCCTGGTCTCCGACGACGATATCGAGCAGCTGATCGAGGCCTATCTGGCCGCGGCCCGGAACGCCGCCGCCGCCGGCTTTGACATGGTCGATATCAAGGCCTGCCACGGCTATCTACTGCATGAGTTTCTCTCGGCCCGCCGCCGGCCCGGCCCCTACGGCGGTGACTATGACGGCCGGACCCGGCTGCTCAAGACGATCATCCAACGGGTGCGGCAGGAGTGCCCCGGCCTCATGGTCGGCGTGCGGCTCTCGCTGTTCGATACCGTGCCCTGGCACAAGGTCGATGACCATGGGGAGCCCTGGCCCTACACCGACACCGTGCCCTACGACTGTGGCTTTGGGGTCGATGAAAGCAATCCACTGGCAATCGACCTGGCTGAACCGCTGCGGCTGCTGGCTGACCTCCGCGACCTTGGCGTGACCACGGTGAATCTCTCCGCCGGCAGCCCCTACACCGTGCCGCACCTGCAGCGGCCCGCTGCCTTCCCGCCGTCGGACGGATATCC
>CBFIHA010000101.1:0-11979 GCA_965662195.1 uncultured Pirellulales bacterium | reverse complement strand
GCCGGAGGATCCGCTGATCGGTGTCTGGCGAATGCTCGATGCCGCCCGCCGGGCCCGACAGGCAGTGCCTGGGCTCGTCTACGTCGGCACCGGCTTTACGTATCTGCAGGAATATCTGCCGCATGTGGCCCAAGCAGTGGTGCGGGAGGGCTGGGTCGATCTGGTGGGCCTCGGCCGCATGGTGCTGTCTTATCCCGAGCTACCGGCTGACGTCCTGGCTGGACTGCCCACCAGCCGCACACTCATCTGCCGCACCTTCAGTGACTGCACCACCGCGCCCCGGCACGGCCTGCGTAGCGGCTGCTATCCGCTCGACGCCTACTACAAAACGCTGCAGCCCGAGGCGGCCGAACTCAAGGCGATCAAGGCACGCTGACGGCCTGCTCACACGGGCGGCAGGCAGCCGTTCGTCAGCCAGCCGCAGGGCAGCTGGTCGGACTGATAGATCACGATTCGCTCGGGGGCATACGCCTTCTGGTAGTGCCCCAGGAACTGCTCAAATTCATCCCACTGCCACCTGCCAAAGATATCGGCGATACCGCAGGGATTCGCCTTGCCGGTGGCCGACTCCCCCCCCAGGCAGTCGCTGCCGAGTTGGGAAACCGCAAACGCCGGCCAGCCACCGATCTTGTCGGGCTTGACGATGGCGTCGGCATTGGCCGGGTCGGCCAGGGCATCTTGAAAGGCTGCGAATGCAGCCGCGGCGTTGTCCTGATGGTTGGCAAACAAAGGATTGAGCACCCCGTTGGCGTCGGAGTAGTACTCATAGACGTTCGTCATCGGGGCGGCCCAGGAACTGTTCACCGCCATGCCGCCGATCGGGCTGATCTCGGCGTAGGAGACGCCCTTGGCATCGAGGGCGGCGGCAAACGGTGTGATGAACTCCTCCATGATGACATCCGCCTTCAGCTTGTCCTTCGGGTAGGGCTGGCTGACGCCGACAAAGTTCTCGACATCGACCCCGACCAGCAACGGCTGCGCGTGCGTGAAGCCGGCCAGATAGTCGGCGGCCATCGCCACCGTCGTCTGGGTGCCGAAGGTCAGAAACAGCCCCGGCTGCAGGCTGGCCGCCTCGGCGGCAGTGAGGAACTGCTGCACATAGCTCTGGGCATCAGCGGGCAGGGTATCGGTCGTGGTGCCAAAGTCAATGCTGATCATCACGGTGCCGACATCATTGGTGGTGGCAAAGTCGATGATCGCCCCGGTGTAGTCGCTCCAGGCCTGCGGCTGAAACAGCTCAGCAAGTGATGCCTTGTAGCCCTCATGCCAGAGCACCAGTTCAGGCGTGGGCAACGGACCGGCCTCGATTACCACCGTCGAGGCCGTGGCCGACGCCTGCTGGCCGCTCCAGCCAACCAGGGCAAAGGCCGCCTGTTCAGCGGCGGCATCAGCGGGCGGCACCCACCGCAGCTGATCACTCGGTGTGACCAGACGCTGCTGCAGGTGCTGCAAGAGCACCGCAGGCGCAGATGTCGCCGGCGGTGTCGAGATATCGACCCAGTCGGTGCCGGTCCACTTTTCGACACGGCCTGAGGCCACTGCCGAGACGACCAGCGACAGATCGGGCCGGCCATTCACTGCGGCGATGCTCACCTCAGCAGCCGAAAGCACCACGGGGCTCGGCCCGATCGGGCCGTCGAGCACCAGTGTTGTCACCGGCCGCAACACCGGACGGGGTGGCATTTTGGGCGTTGCTGTCGGCAGCGGAGCAATTGTCGGTGTCAGGACCGTCGCGGGGTCAAAGGTCGACACCGGATCGATGACGTCCTGATGCCAGTAGACCCCGGCAGCAAAGGGGAGATTGCCTTGATGATGGCTGGGCCAGGGGGGTGACGGATTTCGTGGCTGGGGAAACTTGGTCAGGTTCGGCCAGGGATAGTCGGGGGGCGGCGTTGCTGTCCGAGGAGTGTTTGGCTGGTCATGGGCCGACAAAATCGCGTACGGCAAATCCTGGCCAGGAAAAAAAGCCACCGTGTCGGCGGTAACACTGCCGGGCACGGCCCCCGGGTTGTTCCACGCATACTGCTGCCCCAGAAAGCCGTCGATGAGCTTGTTGTGAAACAGCATCGAAAGGACGTTCCACTCGCCGTACGGATTGGCGGCAGATGGTTTGCTGTTGTTGGTCTGGGGCAGGGGGTCGAGCCCCAGCGAGGCCAGGTAAGGAGTGTCGCTGGTGCCTTCGAGAATCGTCTGCGAGTTGTAGTAGCCCTCCGTCGGATGGCCGAGGGTTTTGAAGATACTGCTGGAGACGACGGGGATGATCTGCATCGGCGTGGCCCCTGACGACACCTCATTGAGCACCTGACGGCCAGCCCAGAGCACCGCGGTGATGCCGGCATAAACCTCAGCGGTCGGGGCATGGCCGGGGCCAAACTCAAAGTCCTGCGCCCAGATCACATAACCGCCATCGGTCGTGGGCGTTGCCTCGGCCGGCCGGGGAAACTCCGGGCCCAGCTGTCCTGGATCGGACGAGGGGTAAACCATCACCGCATTGAGAATCTCTCCGGCCAGTGCCAGCCGGCCACTGGCCGGTACCGGGTCGGCTGAGCTGAACAGATGGCTGATGAACGGCCAGAGGTTTTTGCCGGTGGTGTCCTGCCCCTGCAGGGCGACCGACTCGCCGACCACGCGGGCAGCGACCGGCCCGCCGCCGGCGGCCGTCCAGTCGCTTGTCCATTGGCTGCGCTTGGCGGCACCAGCCTCACCGATCACCGTACTGATGGCAGTGGCCATGCCACCGGCCGGCATGGTGGCAGCCACGTTGGCGTCATCGATGCTGTCGAGGAAATAGGCAAAGCTCTCCCCACCGGCTGTCACTGCCAGCAGCTGACGCGGCTCCAGCCGCTCAACGAAGAGACTGCGACACCTGCCGCCCACGCGGGGTCGGCCCATACGCTGGCTGTCGCCTCCAATTCCAGAACAAAAAAATCGGCAACCCATCGAAGTCATTCCGTCGTTTTCAGGAAACCTGCACCACCTGCAGATCAACACTACCACCACCTCTGGCCTGGGGCACGGCATCGGTCTGTGGTTTCCTGCCACCCTGCTCGCTGGTGGCTCCAGCCGGTTGGATAAGCCGGGCAGACCGAATAGGCTTCAGGTTTTCAGGCGTTGGTGCCAGCAGGCAAGTCGGAAGGAAGAGCCATGAGCGGGGTGACATTTGAGGTGGTCGAGGCGGGGGATGCCCCAGTGGTCAAAGCGTTGCTTCCCGCAGGGCAGACACTGTTTGCCGATGCCGGTGCGATGATGGCGATGTCGCCCAGCCTGAAGGTTGAGGGATCGCTGCGGGGCGGCGTGATGGGAGCCCTGTCGCGGTCACTGCTGCGTGGTGAGACATTCTTCTATTTGACGATCTCGGCGCCACAAGATGCCGGCGAGGCATTGCTGGCCCCGTCGACCATCGGGGGGATCGAGATGCTCGAACTCACCGGCACCGAATACTTTTTGCAAAAGGGATCGTTCCTGGCAGCCCAGCCAACGGTTGAGCTGACCACCAAGACCCAGAACCTGACCAAGGGCCTGTTCAGCGGCGAGGGATTTTTCGTCACCCGCGTCAGCGGCACGGGAACCCTGGTGCTCAACACCTTCGGCTCCCTGATGACCTTCGACCTTGCTCCCGGGCAGGAATACATCGTCGACAACTACCACTTGGTCGCCTGGGAGTCGACGATTCAATATTCCATCACCAAGGCTGCCGCCGGCTGGATTTCAAGTTTCACCTCGGGCGAGGGCTTTGTCTGTCGGTTCACCGGCCCTGGCCGCATCTATGTGCAGACCCGTAACCCCGCCGCCTTTGCCGGCTGGCTGAGCCGCCACCTGCCCAGCAAAGGCTGAAACCAAAACGACCTGTCATGGCCGACTCTCGCCAGGCTGTCTGCTTCCTGACCGACCGGCCCGGCTCGCAGCCCTGCCGCCTGACCCTCGAGACGGGTGGACTGGTAATCGAGCCAGCTGCCAGCCCAGCCGTCCGCTGGCCTTATCCAGACCTCAACTGTGAGGTCGGTGGCGAGGACCGCGACTGGGTGATGGTCAGCTGCCCGGCGGCCACAACGGGGATCGACCAGTTGGCGCTCCGCGACCCCGACACGATCGCCACGCTGGCGGCCCGAACGTCGGGGCCACCGCATGATCAGCTGGCCGGCTTTGCGCACCGTCACCAGCGACACACCCGCCGGAGCCGGCTGGCCCTGGCCCTCGGTGGCCTGCTAGTTGTCGGTTTTTTCCTTGGCGGCTGGCTGCTACTGACACGACTCGCCCCAACGCTGGTTGCCGCCAGCCTGCCGCCAGCCAGCGAAAAACTGCTGGGCCAGCTGGCTGTGGCCCAGCTGCTCGCCGGTGAGGAAATGATTGCCGCTGGTCCGGCAGCCGCTGCAGTGCAGACCATCACCGACCGGCTGGTAGCGGCAGTCGTCGAGAACCCCGGCTATGAATTTGAAGTGCAGCTGGTCGCCAGCGACCAGGTCAACGCCGTGGCCTTCCCCGGCGGTCAGATCGTCGTCTATTCCGGCCTGCTGGCCGCGGCTGGCTCCGCCGCCGAGGTGGCGGGTGTGCTGGCCCATGAGATCTGCCATGTGCTCCACCGTGACGGGCTACGGCAGCTAATCAGCCGCCTGGGCGGGGCGGCGGTGGTCCGCCTGGCACTGGGCGGCGGCGACCTTGCCGGACTCGTCGCCCAACTGGGAAAGCTCGACCAGCTGGCCTACAGCCGTGACCAGGAACAGGCGGCCGACCGTGAAGGGCTGCTGATCCTGGCCGCCGCCGACCTGCCGCCACGGGCCCTGCCCGATTTTTTCCGCCGTCTGCAACAACAGGAGGCAGCTGGCCTGCCCAGCTTTCTCTCGACCCACCCCGACACCGCCGCCCGCATCGCCGCGCTCCGCGAACAGATCGCTGAGCTGCCCGCCACTCCCGCCAAGCCAATGGCCATCGACTGGAAAGCCGTCCAGGCGAGCTTGCCCTGACCGCGTCGCCGGTGTCGTTGGCGACAAAAAGCCACGGCGGTATTCGCGTTCATCTGCGTGGGAAGGGTGCAGGCAGGTTTTTTCCCACAGATCGCTAAACTAGGCCGACTTTCGTCGCCCAGCCGACACTGAACGGAACCAACGCGGCAACTCTTGTCGATGCACCTGCTTGCCACCACCCACCAGATTGACCTTCCCGGCTCGGCCCGGCTGCTGCTGGCTGGAGCATTGATCGGCTACGTGCTGTTTCTGCTGGGCATCAGCATCGTCGCCAGCCGCCGGGTCGAAAACGAGACCGACTATCTGGTCGCCGGCCGGCGGCTGCCGCTGTTCCTGGCCTGGGGCACGCTGATTGCCACCTGGTTCGGAGCCGCCACCATGTTTGCTGCAGCCGGGGCAGCCCGGGAGGAGGGCCTGCTGGGGGTGGTGCTCGATCCGTTTGCCTGCGCCGGCACGCTGGTGCTGGCCGGGCTGTTCTTCGCCCGCAAGCTCTGGCGGATGAACCTGTTCACCATGGCCGACTTCTACCGGCAGATCTATGGCCCCGCCGCCGAACTGACCGGCGGCCTGATTCAGGTGCCGAGCTACTTCGCCTGGATCGCCCTGCAATACTCGGCCCTGGCCGGCGTGCTCGAACTCTACTTCGGGATTCCACTGACCGCCGGCATCGTGCTGGTCGCCGCGGTCACCCTCGCCTACACGATGATCGGCGGCATGTGGTCAGTAACGCTGACCGACAGCCTGCAGATTCTGATCGCCATCGCCGGACTGCTGGTGTTGACGGCTGCCACGCTTGCCGACCCCGCCCTTGGCGACGGCGACCCCTTCCGCGGACTATCGGTGCTGATCAACAAGGTTGCCACCGACCATCCCGACCATCTGCGGCTCTGGCCCTCTGCCACAGCGGAAGGCTCGGCCGCCGGCTATCTCGCCGCCGTTCTCGGGGTGCTGGCAGCCTGGGCCACCGGCCTGTTCGGCAACATCCCGGGCCAGGACCTGCAGCAGCGGGTCTTCGCCGCCAAGGACGCGACAACCGCCAGCCGCGCCTGCCTGCTGGCCGGCGTGCTCTATCTCTGCTTCGGCAGCCTGCCGCTGCTGCTTGGCTTCGCCTCGCTGATCACCCACCCCGGCGGGTCGATCGACCCGGTTGCCTTTCTGGCCAACGAGTACCTCTCCACCGGGATGCTCGTTGTCTTTGTCATCGCCGTCGTCTCGATGATCGTCTCAACCGCCACCAGCGCCGTGCTGGCTCCGGCAACAATCCTGGGGCACAACCTGCTGGCTCGGCTGCCACAGTTTGCCCACGGCCGTGGCCTGCTGCGGGATCGTCTCAGCGTTGTCCTCGTCTCGCTCGGGGGTATCGGCCTGGCCCTGCTGGGTGAGTCACTGATGGGGCTGCTCGACATTGCCCTGTCGATCCAGCTGTCGGCCCTGTTCGTACCCGTCGTCTGCGGCCTCTATGGCCGGCCCCGCAACCAGGCCTGCTGCGTGCTGGCCATGCTCGGCGGCTTTGGCGTCTGGCTGCTGGCCCACGTCAATGAATTGGCCGGTCCGGTGAGCCCGGGCCTGCTGGCCGATTTGCAGATTGTGCCCTCCGACTTCTATGGCCTCACCGCCAGCATGATCGGGTACGCTATCGGGCAGCGGTGCTTTGCCCGCCAGTCGCCATCGCTCGGACAGCCCATCACGACCGCCTCAGCCCCATGATCTCCACGCCAGCACCTGCCCTGGAAAACGCCCATTGCCGCACCTGCCGGTTCTGGCGGCGGCGGCGGGTGCAGGACGCGGCCGACGACTGGGGGGAGTGCCGCCGGATGCCTCCGGCTCTCCCCGAGGTGGATGATGAGCGGCTGGTCGTCGCCGGCGTCTGGCCTTTCACCAAGGCGACCGACTGGTGCGGCGAGTGGGAACAAGCTGAGTCGAGCTGACCGTCCGGCCGGCACAAAACGTGTTTTAAAAAGAAAAGAATTGCAACCGGAGAGATTCTGATGCGTTTTCATCTGACCATGCTGGCGTCCCTGATTGTGCTCATCACCGGCTGTGGCCAGCAGACGGCCCCAAAGGTGTCGATCGACGAGGGGCAGGCCGCCAAGGAGCGTCTCCTCAAGATGAACGACAAGCATCAGGAAAAGCTCGAGCAGCTGATCCTCCCAGGCCAGGACTGAACCGGCTCACCGCCCGTCGGGTTGCCCGTCAACCGCTCCCACGACCGCTGCGGCAATGACCGCCTGCTCATCGGTCGGCAGGGCCCAGACCGCCACGGACCCGCCAGCATCGAGGCGGGCCTCGCCTGCTGATGTTTGATTGAACGCTTCATCGAAAATCACCCCAAGCCAGCTCAGTGCCCGGGAGACGCGACTGCGAATCTCCGGGCTGTTGGCCCCGACGCCACCGGTGAAGACGAGTCCCTCAAGCCCGCCCAACTCAGCGGCGGCGGCAGCGATTTCGCGGACAATGCTGCGACAAAACAGGGCCACCGCCTCAGCGGCGGCCGGACTGTCACTGGCCAGCAGCAGCCGCAGATCGCCGCTGATGCCGGATACGCCGAGCAGGCCCGACTGATAGGTCAGCAGCTGCTCAGCCTCCGCAGCCGACAGCCCAAACCGGCTGATCAGGGCCAGCACCGCCCCCGGACCGATTGAGCCCGACCGTGTCGCCATGACGAGGCCGTCCAGCGGCGTGTAGCCCATCGTAGTGGTGACGCTGCGGCCATCGAGCACGCCGCAGAGACTCGCCCCCGCCCCCAGGTGAGCCAGCACCGTTCGGCCCGGCAGGCCGCCCGGCAGCTGCTGCATCCGGCCAACGATGTATTCATAGGACAGTCCGTGAAAGCCATACCGTTTGAGGCCTGCCTCATGCAAGCGGCGGGGGATGGCCAGCCGCCGGGCCGCCGGCGGGCAGGTCTGATGAAACGCCGTGTCAAAGCAGGCGACCTGTGGCACGGCCGGCAGCCGGCGGGCGACCAGTTCAATCGCCGCCAGGTTGTGCGGCATGTGCAGCGGAGCCAGCGGCACGAGCCCGTGCAGCGTCTCCAGCACCGTCGGTGTCACCACCGCCGGGCCAGTGAAGGCCTCGCCACCATGCACCACCCGATGACCGACCGCAGCGATGCGAGCCGCCCCGACCGCTTCGGCAACGGTATCGAGCACCAGCGACAGACCGGCTGCATGGGAATCGGCCGCGGGAAGCACGACCGCTTGATCGAGCTGCTCGTGTTCGCCACTCACCCGCAGCCGCGGCGTGCCGCCAATGCCTGCAAGTTCGCCCGTCAGATGAGGAGGGCCAACTGGCCCCGAATGAATCGGCTGCTGATACGCAGCAAACTTGACGCTGCTGGAGCCGGCGTTGAGCACGAGGATGATTCGCTGACTGGCCATCAGTTCTCACCCGGAAAAAAGCGTATCGCCTGCTGTTTTCGACCTTCACGCATTATTACGCCGCAAATGGAATGAAATCTCACGGCCAAGTTGTTCGATTGCTTGCGCGAGTGAGGCACAATCAGCCACCGCTAGCCGACCAAACACATGATGCACAAGCCTGCGGCCAATCGAGACAAGCTTTCGAAGCCGCACCGTCGCTGGCCGCGGAAGGCCAGCCATGCTCCAGCCGTCGATCAAAACATCAGACCCAACCCCGGGTTGTTGAGCCGTGATGCGGGCGAGCAGAAGGCCCTGCTGATCGACAGCAAGCACAATCCCCGGCCTTCGTTTCTGCCTCTTCATATCGGTGAAGGGAAACCCGACCGATACGATTTCACCGACTTTAAAGGCTGTCATAGACGCTGTCGTCGGCGGTATCTCCCCGGAAAAACTCCTGCAGGCCGAGCCGCTGCCAGTCGAGCTCTTCGGATGTCCGCCCAATCAGATGGGGCAGATCCTGATACCGCCGAAGCTTGTCGGCAAGCGAGAGCCCCTCGATTGCTTTTTCGATTTCATCAACTGTTGGCACGATCAATTCACCTCCGGAGCGAGATCCTCATAAAGATAACCTGTGTGATGCAGTTCAGTTATTGCTCGGCAGTTTCGGGTCAAGCCGCCCCACCCTTGGCCTGTACCAGCAGACTGGCCACTGCGCAGCTGCGGACGCGAGCCTCGACCGGGTCGGCCCGGCTGGTCAGCACGATCGGGACCCGGGCCCCCAGCACGATGCCTGCTGAATCAGCTTCGGCAAAATACTCAAGCTGCTTGGCCAGCATGTTGCCGCTCTCGATATCAGGCACCACGAGAACGTCGGCCTGGCCGGCGACCGGTGAATGAATACCCTTGACGTCGGCGGCGAACAGCGAGACGGCATTGTCGAAGGCGAGCGGCCCGTCGAGGATGCCGCCGACAATCTGACCCCGGTCGGCCATCTTGCAGAGGGCGGCAGCATCGATCGTCGATCGCATCTTACTGGTCACCGTTTCCACCGCCGACAAAATAGCCACCTTGGGTCTCGGCACCCCCAGGGCGTGTGCCAGGTCGATCGCGTTCTGCACGATGTCGACCTTCTCCTCGAGGGTGGGTTCGATATTGATGGCTGCATCGGTGATCAGCAACAGCCGCGGGTAGCGGCTGACCCGCATTACAAAGACATGGCTGATCCGCCGGTCGGTTCGCAGGCCACTATCCCGGGCAATAACTGCGGCCATCAGTTCATCAGTGTGCAGGCTCCCCTTCATGATTGCCGCCGCCTCAGCCTGTCGGGCCAGGGCAACCGCCTGCTCGGCCGCGGCATGGCTGTGCGGCACATCAACCAGCGTGAGTCCAGCCAGATCGATGTCACCGTCGGCGGCGGCCTGCCGAATCTTCCGCTCCGGGCCGATCAGCAGCGGCTCAATCAGCCCTGCCTCGTGGGCTGCCACCGCCGCGGCCAAGGAGAACTGGTCACAGGGATGGCAGACCGCCGTCACCAGCGGGGCCAGGCCGGCCGCCTGGGCGAGCAGGTCGAGGGGATCATCAGCGGGGGCGGTCGTCTTGGCCATGCCGACACCATACCGCACCACCGACGGCCCTGCCAAAGCCGGTGCGGCATGCATCGCGAGCCGGCTTCAGTCAGCCAGGCTCACCGTGGTACCAGTGCGAAAGGCTTCATCGGCAGCCAGGACGATCTTCAGGCTCGACACCGCCTCGTCCATGTGGGCCGAAAGGTCGCGGTCGTGCCTGATGGCGTCGAGGAAAAACTCCTGTTCGGCCCGGCAGAGGCCATCATGGTCGGGCTCGTCGGCACAGTCGAGGATCTCATCCGGCTTGGCGAAGGACCCGTCGGCCGCCAGTTCGGCATGATGCAGCTTCAATGCCGCTGCCTTGGAGTGGGCATTGACGTCATCGGTCGCGACTTCACCCTCCTTGACGCCGGTGATGCTGACTGACCCCTTGGGCCCGACCACATCCTTCACAAAGTAGGCGGTCTCGCTCATCATCGGCCCCCAGCCCGCTTCATACCAGCCGACTGACCCATCGGCAAAGGTCACCTGGAGATTGCCGTAGTTGTACATGCCCGGCACGAGGTCATCGGACAGCCGAGCCCCGATCGCCGACACCCGCACCGGTGTCGAACGGGTCATCTGGCACATGACGTCAACGTAATGCACTCCGCAATCAACAATCGGTGACATCGACGCCATCAACGCCTGATGCGTCTTCCACATGTCGCCCGATGCCTGCTGGTTCAGGTTCATCCGCATCACCAGCGGCTTGCCGAGCGTCTGAGCCACCTCGATGAACCGCTTCCAGGTGGGGTGGACCCGCAGGATGTAGCCGATCACCAGCTTGCGGTCCGCATCTCGGGCCGCCTGCACCACCCGCTCGGCATCGCTGATGGTGACGGCAATCGGCTTTTCCAGGAAGACATGGCAGCCGGACTGAAACGCGGCAACCGCGTAGTCAGCATGGGTGTCGGGGTAGGTGTTGATCGACACCGCATCGGGCTGGGTGGCCTGCAGGGCCTCGTGATAATCAGCGAACTGCGGAGAGTCGGCCCCGACCGCATCGAGCAGGTTTCGCCGCGATGCCTCACCACGGGCCACGATGCCGACAATCTCAAAGCCGGGCATCGCGTGGTAGGCCTTGGCGTGGGAGATTCCCATGTGCCCACAGCCAACGACAAGAATTTTGATCGGTGCTTGCATGGTTCCATCCAGCGCTCTGAAACTGGCCGTTGATCGGCCTGGTTGGCGGAGTATAGCGAACGTGGCGGTGGCACCGAAGGCAGCCCCGACGTTCCCAGGGAGCGGGCACCCGACCCGACCCGGGACGATGACCTCGGGGCGACGGCCCGGGTTTCAGGTCGGGTGCGGGCAGGCAGAGTTGGCAACTGAGTTACGAAAGGCTGTGGTGACGCCGCACGTACCGATGTTGCCGATTGCACCGTATCAGCGACGGCCAAGTCCCGTTGCCCCTCATGCCCCTGGCATCCGCTTTCAGAGTGGGGCACCTCTGAAAGCCGGGCGTTGCCGTGGTTGCGGCCAGCCTCAGCCGTCCAGGGCAGCAGACATCATCATCGGTCTCGTGGCGCGATACCCACCCCGTCACAAACGCGGTAGCTGGGTCGGGCCCGGACGCACGCGAAAGTCGACTTGGCCCGGGCCCAGTGGGGTCAGCGAGCTGACGCCATTTGAGTTTCTCGACCGGCTGGCAGCGCTGATCCCACCGACCCGGCGGCACCGGCATCGGTATCACGGGGTGTTTACCCCGAACCACCCCCCTGAGGCAGGCCGTCACGACGCTTGCCGTCGGGAATATTGGCAAGTAGCGGGAAGCGAAGACGGGCGAATTTGCAGGTGTCTCGGCTACCGTGGGCGCCGGCTGCAGCGGTTCGGCTGAAAGTATTGAGTCAAAGCCTTGCCATCACGACACGTCGCGGATTACCTGGGCGAAACTGACCTGCCCCCCTTAAACGTCGCCACTTTCAGAGAGAGAATCTCTGGTGGCGCAAACCAAGGGAGGGCAAGAGATGCCACGAGGAAAGAAGTTCACTGCGGAGCAGATCATTGGGAAGCTCCGCGAGGCTGAGGTTGGGTTGGCTCAAGGGAAGACGG
>CBFIHA010000100.1:0-14297 GCA_965662195.1 uncultured Pirellulales bacterium | reverse complement strand
GCCTGGGTGGTGACAGGATAGATCCGCACGCGGCGAGTCGTGTCGGGCAGGCTGACGTGCGACGCCTGCCAGTCCTGATAGGTCGGGCCCTCGTCGATCTGGTGTTCCAACGCATAGTCACTGACGCGGCGATGGCGGTTTGACTGTTTGATGCCCGCCTCTTCCAGGCTGCGGGCGACGAGCTTGGCGGTTGGCCGATCGAGAGCCGACCCGCCGGTGAACGAACTGATGCCCGGGCCGATCCGTTGGCGAATGGCTGCCATGATGCCGGGCCGGGCGGGAATCGTTCGAGCGTCGCTGGTGGTGGTCGCCTCGCGGTCACGGAGACAGACTCTGGTGAGGGCGGTGCCGGTCAGGTCGCACTGTTGATCAGGGGCCGACAGAAAGATCAGCGGCTCGACGAACGGCACCCGCTGTTTGCCGCGGCGGAAGGCCGGCTGGTGTTCCAGCAGGCTGCGGAGTTTTTTGGCTTTGAGGTTGGTCGCCAACAGTGGGTTGTCGCGGGTGCTCCGCCGACCATCGTTCTCCCAGATCCAAGTGTGGGCATCGCCGCTCACCCGGCCCGGCCGGCTCTTGATTTCAACCAGAAAGAAACCGTAGTGAGCAAAGACAAGCAGATCGACCTCGTTGACCGAGCCGTCGAGGGCGATGAACTCAAACAGCGACCAGGCCCGGTAGGGCTCGTGGTCGGGAAACCGGCTGCGAATGAAATCGATTGCATCCCGCTCCCACGGGTAGGGCGATTCGCCGATCGATGTCCAGTTTGAAGTCATTTCAACGGGATGGTAGCGGGGCCGCGGTGGGGCAGGGGAACGCCGGGAGAGTGTTTGGTGGCCCTTTTATTGATCCTGCTTATTCTGCCCGCCGGTTCCCCCCATTAGAAGAGGGGCTGATTGGGGGCGATGGAGAGCGGGTCTGCAGCGGCCTTCACTCCCGCACCACGGTTGTCTTGCCCTCGGTCCAGGGGTTGCCGCTGGCGGCGCCGACGATGCAGAGCAGGTGCAGAATGAGGCCCGGCAGGATGAGGGCGACATAGCCAAAGCCGACGAAGAAGAACCAGACGATGCCGTTGATGATCTGGCCCTTGTAGAGCTGCCCAAGCCCCGGAATAAAGAAGCTGAGCACGGCGGCGATGCCCGGGCTCCACTTTTGGATCGGTGGCTGATTGACCACGACGACGTTGCCCGCGGGTAGTGGGGGTGTGGCGGCGGATTGGCCGGCTGCTGTGGCGACCGGGGCAAGGTTGGCTGCCGGGGCGGCTGCCGGGGTGGCTGCCGCCGCTTGGGCTGCCGCCTGTGCCGCCTCTGCCCGGGCTTCTTCGGCGAGCCGGGATTTGGTCAGGGCGAGCTGCTTGGCCTGCTGCCGCTGCTCCGCCCTGGCCCGGATACCAAAGCCCAGGTTCGTGACCGCCTGCGAAACCAGCCGGCCGATTTCAATGGAGAGCGACAGGATGGCCAGAGCCAAGCCGCCGACCGTGAGGCCGAGCGCCAGCGGTGATTGGGCGACCACGGTGAACGCGATGCCCAGGGCCGCTACGAAGCCGCCGATGCCAGTGAGGATGTACCGGGGCGAGAACGGCAGCGAGTCTGCGTCATCATGGCCCTCACCGTCTTGAGCCAACGCGGGCTTAGCTGAGGCTGTGGCTGAAGGTGACCCCGCGTCGCCCTCTGTAAACAGGCCCTTCATCCGGCCGGCGGGCTTCCACTCGCTCATGCCCTCGGCCCAGACCAGGTCCTGCCGGCTCAGTTTTCCTCTGGCTGCCAGTTCTTTGAGTTCGGCGGCAGAGACCGGGCCCTGTTGCTCGTTGTCATGGGTGTAGAACCACTGTCTGGCCATCGGCGACTCCTCGGGTGAGAGACGCCGGAGTAAACCAACCCTGAGGGACAAGGTTGGTCCCGCGTCAGACATCCGGCGAGGGCTGATACACCCGCACCCGCCCGCGTTCCACGATCCAGAGCCGGCCAGCGAGCGGTTCGGTCACGAGCGCCCGGGCCAATGTCGTCAGGCCTGCTTGGAGGACGGCGGCCGTTGCCCGCTTGGGTATGCGGATCACGGCGATCCCCGGGAAGTCGGCGGGCGGATAGATCAGCGGGTTGGCAAAATCAACGTCAAGGGTCACCAAGGCCCTCCCCTCGCGACGGCAGACTTCGATCAGGTGCCGATCGTCCGCTGCCGTCAGCGCCTGGGCAGGCACCGTGCACACATCATGACCGGCAGCTGCCAAGAGCAGCTGCCCGCGTCCACCGAGATTCTCGTCGAGCTTGATCTTCACGACGTTTCGAGCGGAATGTCAACGAACCGCTCTCGGGCCATCTCGGATCCATACGCAAGGCAGGCCCGAATGTCCGCCTCCGTGAGACCCGGATAGTCGGCCAGGATCTCCGCGGCCGAATTGCCCGACGCGAGTAGATCGAGTATGAGCGACACCCAGATGCGATGTCCGCGGATGCACGGCTTACCGCCGCACCGGGCCGGATCGATCCAAATGCGTTCCAACAGCTGTTCGCGGGTTTCGTTCATCGAATTGATACTATCGAAAATGGCTTTGGGCGGCCACAAAGGTGATCAAAATCGGCTTCCGCGTCCCGAGCCTGAAGAAGCGAATCCGGGCCCCTACCAGCTGGAAGCGAGCCCGGCAAACGGAGTGGGAAACCCTGTATTCGCGGCCTGTGAATTACGAGCCGACCAACAGGCAGAAAACGGTTGCCGCGGTGCCGTTGGCCGGCCTATCTTTGAGGGAGTTTTGAGAAGGAGCTTCAGATATGGCGAGCGTAGGCGAAGAACTTGAGCGTTTCACGACGTTTGTCCATCAGCGACTCGGTGGAAGCGGACCTGATCTCAGTCTGGACGATCTCTTTGAGCTTTGGCGAATAGAGAATCCCGCAGACGATCTGTACGCCGAAAACGTCGCCGCATTGAACGCCGCCCTCACCGACTTTCGGCGCGGCGATCGGGGGACACCAGCCGGTGAGCACTCGGCCGACCAGCGTCGAAAAATTCGGTATTGCTGCTGAATGAGATTCACCGTTCGCGAACTGGCGAAGGCGCGGGCTGAAGCCGCGACAACGCCCTATGAATGAGCCCGATCGTGAAACAGCATCTGGAGCGCAGCCAGCACTTCTGGGTCGAGCGTGACGATCGCCTCTCGCAGCCTTGGCGATAGGTCAGCCCAGTCCGCAATTCGCCCGGCTTCAATGACAAACGGGGGAATTTCACTATCTGCACACGATTCTGCACACACGGAATCGGCGATTGCGGTTTTACCCGAGCGAAACCGGGTTCGTTCGAGTCCTTTATCGCCCACTCCCTTCTTTTGCTGCGGCTTGTGGCATCTCGCAGGACCACCCACGATTGTGGTGTTGTTTGTGGGATATTTTTCCCATTGCGAATGCTTGCAGCATCGCGACGGCGGACGCTGGCTCACCCCGGCGTGACCAGTACCTCGGCCGCAGGCGTGGGACGGTCAGCCGTCGCCGCCAGCCATTCCCGCCAGCATTCGATATAGCGGGCGAGCATTCGCTCGGCATCAGCGGCGGCGATCGTCGTGGCGTCGTAGCGAAAGGTGACCGTGATCCGGCTGGCATACTCGAAGATGCCGATGCCCCAGTGGGTCTGCGGACGCAGCGGCGGCGTGCAGATGGTAAGGTCGTGGCAGCGGGCGCCGTCCAGCCAGAAGAAGTGATCCTCATCGACCGGCAGCCGCTTTCGCAGCCGTCGGGAAGGGTCACTGAGGTTGGTCAGGACAGCCGTCGAAAAACAGGTTTCGCGGCCGAGCACCCACCGCATCAGCCGCGGCCGGCTGGCCAGCATTTTAAGATTCGTCAGGAAGTTCACGCCGAACCGCGTCTGCAGCCGTTCCTGAAGTTCGGCCTGCACACACCCCAGCAGATCCGCCCACCTGCCACAGTCGCCAACCCGACGGTTGAGAAACACGTAGGTGTAGCGGTTCGCCGCCGGCATCCGTTCATCCTCCCGGCCCCGCAGGTCGCAGGGCACTGAAATCCGCACCCACGATGCCGGCTTCACCCCATGGCTCCGCTGCCACTCACCGATCAACGAGAAGAGAATCGAGACCGCAACTGCATTGAGGCTCACCCCATCCCGCCGCTGGGGCTCCTGCAGCTTGGCCGCCTCTGCTGCTGAAAACGTGTGGGAACACAGGCCGACGCTGATCGCCTCGTCGAGGCCCCGAGCGTCAGCGGTTCGATCTTGAGCCGGCTTGCCATCAGGCCGGAAAGCAGCACCCAAGCCGGCGTCGCTCGCCGTCGGCCACGGTCGTCGGCCAAAAAAATGCCAGAGGTTCTGCAGCCTCCAGGAGAGCGTCCGCGCCCGGCCAACCGTCGGCGGATAGCTGCCGCGGCGATCAAGAGCGTCGATGGCAATCGTGAAAAAGGGTGCACGATCCTGGCTCACACCCCGCAGCAGCGCATAGGCCAGCACCATATCCTGGATGAACATCCGGGCCCCCTGCCCATCACAGCAGGCGTGATGAAACAACAGTTTGATGTCCCAGCCGTCGGCCGTTTCCCGCATCCAGCCACGCAGGCCCGGCGACGCTGTCAGATCGATCGCTGCCAGTTGCGGCTCATCCGGGTAACTCAGCGGATAGACACCAAGCTCGGGCCAGCCGGTCGCCGGGGCCACCCAGGTGGCGGCACGGCCCACCCCTTGGATCGTCGATCGCAGCAGCGGATGCCGGCCGATCGCAAAGCGAAACGCCTCCTGCATGGTGCCGGGATCGAGCGAACCGTCAAAGCAGAGGTCGACCTGAAACACCAGCGGGAACCGCGGCCGGTCGTCGCTCCACATGAACCGCTCAAACGGCGTCAGCAGCCACCGCTGGTCTGCCAGTGCCCAAGGGGCGTGGCTCTGAAGGAGTTCATCGACCCGGTTCATGTCGGAGCCCCTGTCGAATGAACGCTCGGCCACATTCGGTCCGACCGTCCCGTGCTGACGTGAGCCTTTCGGTATACCACAGCCAAGGGAACCGACGGCGGTCGCGGTGGTCCCGCAAGAGGGCCCGCGGGCGAGGGCGACTCGACACAATCCATACGACCGACAGGGCTAAGCATGCGGCTGCCAGCCCGACCGCCAGTGGGAGCGGCCAGGCAGGTACAGCCTCAGCGGTTACGGGGCGAGCCGCTCGAGCTTCCAGGCTGCCTCGCCCGCGCGGCTAAACTGCAGCCGGTCATGCAGCCGGCTGGGGCGGCCCTGCCAGAACTCGATCAGATTCGGGATCAGCCGGTAACCGCCCCAGTGTTCAGGCCGGGGAATGGCCGACTCGTCGGGATATTGCTGCTGATAGTTCTTGACGAGTTGCTCAAGCACTTCGCGGTCGGCAATTACCGCACTCTGCGGGGAACTCCAGGCCCCAATCCGCGACTGGCTGGGCCGGCTCTGAAAATAGGCGTCACTTTCTGCCGCAGTGGTCTGATCGACCCGGCCCTCAATCCGCACCTGCCGCTCCAATGCGGTCCAGTGAAAGGTCAGGGCTGCATATGGATTGGCGGCCAGCTCACGGCCCTTATGGCTGGTGTAGTTACTGAAGAAACAAAAGCCCCGCTCGTCGTAGCCCCGCAGCAGCACGATCCGGGCCGACGGCCGACCCTCGGCCGTTGCCGTCGACAGTGTCATCGCCTCGGGCTCCGGCACCCCGGCAGCCACCGCCGCGTCGTACCAGCGGGTGAACTGCCGAATTGGATCTCGCTCAACATCGGCCTCAGTCAGGGCACCCTGCTCATACTCTTTCCGGGCATCGGTCATTCTCGCTGGCATCAGATCGCCTCCTCTTTCTGATCAGCATAGCGGTCACCCGCCGCCGGCGACCCCGCTTCAGCCAGCACCGAATTGGCCGACGGCCGGGCCACCGCCTCGGGAAACCGCTCTAGAAAGCGACTCTCGGCGTCGGCGTCACCGATCAGCACCAGCTCGCTCTGGGGCTGCAGCACCGCATCATGATTGGGATTGCAGGAGAAGTGATCGGCCTGCCCGACGGCAACCACCGTGCAGCCGGTCTGCTGGCCAATCGCCGACTCACCCAACCGCTGCCCAGCCAGCTCCGGCGGCATGTCGACCCGGAAGATGTGCAGCCCCTCGGCCAGCAGCAGGATGTCGATCCGCTGCAACAGATTGTAAATCGTGGTCGCCCCGGTGGTCGCATACGACATCACAAAGTCGGCCCCGGCCCGGTGCAGTGTTGAGACATTCCGGTCGAGGGTAGCCCGGCTGAGAATCTGGATATCGGGCCGCAGCCGGCGGCAGTAGAGCGTCAGATAGACGTTCACATCATCGTCACGCGGCGTGATCACCACCGCCGAACAACGGTCAATACCGGCCTGCTCAAGGACCTCACGACGGGCGGCATCACCGACGAGGCCGTGTTCGGCATCGTGAATCCGGGCCGGATCCTTGTCGATGATCGTGAAGGCCTGGCCATCGGCGGCGAGCGCCGCCGCCACCGCCCGGCCAACCCGGCCCGAGCCGATGATGAGCGTCAGCCCACCAGCCATCCCCGGCACCGCATACTGCTGGTCATACCGGGCCAGCTGCTCCGCGGAACCGGCGAGCACCAACAGGCTGGAACGATGCAGCAGCGTCTCGGGGGTCGCTGGCTTGAAGCCGCCGCGGTACCAGACACCGACCACCGTCACGCCGACCTGCTGCCGCAGCCTGGTCTCGGCAAGCGTCCGGCCGGCCAGCCCCGTCGGCCCCACCGCGGCCTCAGCAACCCGCAGGTCATCAAACTGGCCAATCACCCGGCTGCGACCATCCCGGCCCAGCACCCGCCGAGCCAGGGCCTCACCCAGCATCTGCCCCATCCGCAACACCTGGCTGGCACCGGCCAGTTTGAGGATGTCGACCGAGGCATCGCTGGAGGCGGTGGCGACGATCGGCACCGTGACACTGACCTCCCGGACAGTGAAGGTGACGTTGGTGTTGGTGGTATCGGCCCGGGTGGTCGCCACCAACGCCGCCTGCTCAACCCGGGCCTGGCGGTAGGTCTCAGGATCATCCAGCGGCCCCACCATCACCCGGAACCCGGCGTCGAGGAGCGGCAGGGCCTCGGCGGCCGTGCCAACGACAATCACATGCTCAATGCCATTGGCCGACAGCAGCCGGATGAGTGACTCCTCCACCGCCGCCAACTGGGTGAGGATGACATGGCCCCGGGTCGAGGCCGGCAGGCTCCGTGGGGTGCCGGCCGTCTCCTGGGCTTCCATCCAGGGCAGAAAAAAGAATTGGATGAAGCTGAACGGCAGCAGCACGAGCAGAAAGATCGTGCCCGACATCAGCACCACGATGGTGAACAGCCGCCCGGCATCGGACTGAAAGGTGATGTCGCCGAAACCGAGGGTCGACATTGTGACGAAGGTCCAATAAACCGCCGTCACCCAGGAGTGGCTCTGCCCCTCGCGGGCCATCAGCCAGTGAAAAACGAGGCTGTAGCCCCCCAGCATCAGCACAAAAAACAGCCCCAGCCAGCCCAGCAGCCGCAGGTTTCGCCGCTGCTGCCGGGTCTTCACAACAGATGCCAGGATGCCGACAAAAAACCGCATCGTTCCTCTTCCAGCCAGCCATCGGACATTATCACCCGCGGGGTCGCGGAGCGGTTGCGACGGCCCCTGCCTCCCGTGGCCGCCGGTCAAGCAGGCCGCTCGTCTGAGGGTACCCGAATCGGCCGCAACTCGGCGGCTGACGAACCGTTTCATCTAAAACGCCGCCGAGGCGGGTCGGCGGGTGATTTCCCCGTGCCGCACCGATCCCCCAAGGATTCCGAGACGACCGATGGCCAGTTCAACCACAACCCGGCAGCTCATCCGAGAGACCGTCAGGCAGCATGGTGGCAATGCCGCGCCAAGTCGGCGGCGCTGGTTGCGCCGGACCGGACAGGCCATCTCACTGCTGCTGCTTTTCACTGGTCTGCTGCTGTGGTGGGGCGGATCCTTCGCCCCCCCGGCCGCCGTCGCCGAACTGCGAACCCTGGTCGATGAGGAGGTCTCCCGGCTGGCCAAGGTGGCCCGGAACGAAATTCCCTATGACGGCGGTCGCACCGACTTGGGGGACCTGTTCCAGAAAATCCGTGATGTTCCTGAGCCCTACCGTGACCAGGCCCGCCAGCAGATGGGCCGGCTGTTTTCCGCACGGGAACGCGCCGCAGCAGGCTCGTATTTCGCCCTGCCCCCAAACCAGCGGCGGGCCGAACTCGACCGCCGGATCAAGGCTGATGAATCCCGGCGGCAACAGTGGGCGGCCGAACGGGCCACGCGTGTTGCCAGCGACCGGCAGCCGAATCCGGCGACCTCCTCAACGCAGCAGAATCGGCCGCAGCGAAACCCCACCAATACCGGCGGTCCAGGCGGCTGGGGCCGCACGCAGACCGAAGAGGCCCGCAACGAGCGCATGAAGTCGCGGCTCGACGCCAGCTCACCCGAGGAACGGGCCCGCCGCACCGAATACCGGCGGGCTGTGAACGAGCGACGGGAACAGCTGGGCCTTGCTCCTGGCCGGGGCGGGCCGGGACGCCGGCCGGGCTGATGGCATTGATTGAAAGCACACCACCTCCCCGTGACCGGAAGTGACGTTCACAGGCTGACTATATTGAAGGCCAGCGGCCCCGGAACCACCGGGGCTGAACTAGGTTCTGTCTGAAAAGGCTACCGTTGGCCTGAGAGCGAGCTGCTTTGGTATCTGGCAAGGACGGCGAAGCAGCTAGATTGCAGATCTGGCGATGGAGCCGGACGTAGCCAGAGGGCAAATGAGCCGCTCGAAGCCAGGTACTGAGTTTTCAGACAGAGCCTAGTCGCCTGCCCCCTTGCCCGTCAGCTCCACCGTGGTTCACTGGTCTTCCTTTCAAAAACATGCGCGTCGCCTGCCCCGGGCAAGGCTGCTCCGGCTGATTGGGCTGATCATGGTGCTGGCCGTGGCCAGCCTGCTGCGCGACCAGTTCCCGGCCCAGCCCATTGCACCAGCGGATGAAGCCTGGACGATTCAAACGGTTCACGACGGCGACACCGTCACGGCCGTGGCAACCGACGGCCGCGAGGAGCGGATCCGGCTGCTGGGGATCGACGCCCCGGAATACCGGCAGGCCCACGGTCGGGCAGCCCGGGCCGCACTCGAGCAGAAGGTGCGGGGCCAGCCCGTTCACCTGGAGTCCCACGGCCGCGACCAGTACGACCGGCTGCTGGGCACCCTCTGGATCGACCAGCGAAACCTCAACCGTGAGCTGGTCGCCGAGGGCCACGCCTGGGTCTTTGACCGGTTCACGCCGCCTGCCGATCTGCTGGAAGCCCAGCAGGCCGCCCGCCGGGACCGCCGCGGCCTCTGGGCCACGCCCGACCCGCTCCGGCCATCCGATTGGCGGCAGGCCCATCCCCGTCGTCCGTAATGTTCCGAGGGAAACACTCTTGGAGGATCCCCCGCGGAACCCACTATCGGGAACCGGGCAAAATTCTGTACCGTGCATCCATGATGGAAAGCCCTCGCGACGTTGTGATTACCGGTGTCGGCGTTGTCAGCCCTATTGGCATCGGTGCCGATGCGTTCTGGAATGCGCTGCTGGCCGGTGAGAGCGGTATCCGGCCGATCGACCTGTTTGACGCAGGTGGCCTCAGTGTTCGGTTCGGCGGACAGATTCCGGGTTTCGATCCGAAGCTCTACGTGCGGCCGCGGAAGAGCCTCAAGGTGATGAGCCGTGAAATCCAGCTCGGCTTCGCCGCTGCCGATCTGGCGATGGCGGACGCAGGCCTTGCCAACGACCGGCTCGAGCCGGAACGGTTCGGCGTCGTCTTTGGCAACGACATGATTTATGCCGACCTGGAAGACCTCGAAACCGCCTACCGCCGAGCCCGCACCGATGACGGCCAGTTTTCCTACGAGCAATGGTCCGAGGCGATCCACGAAGAGCTCCATCCGCTCTGGCTGCTCAAGCACCTGCCCAACATGACCGCCTCGCACATCGCCATCGCCCAGGATGCCCGGGGTCCCAACAACACGATCGTGCTGGGGGATGTCTCGGGACTGTTAGCGGTGGCCGAAGCGGCCAGCGTGATCGAGCGGGGCTGGGCCGATGTCATGCTTGCCGGTGGCACCGGTTCGCGGCTGCATCCAACCGCGTTGGTGGCCCGGGGCAATGCTCAACTCTCCAAACGCAACGACGACTGCCAGGCCGCCTGCCGTCCCTTTGATCTCAATCGCGATGGCCTGGTCAATGCCGAGGGGGCGGGCGTGATCGTGCTTGAATCACGGGAACATGCCGATCGGCGTGGTGCACAAATCCGCAGCCGGCTGCTTGCCACGGCCGCTCGCTGCGAGCCACGACAACGGCAGGACCCACCCACCGGCCGGGGCGTCCGACTGGTGCTCCGGGAAGTGCTCGACCGGGCCGGGCTCGATCCGACGAGCCTCGGTCATGTCAACGCCCACGGCCTGAGCACGATTGCCATGGACCGGGCCGAGGCCCAGGCCATCGCGGCCGAACTCGGCAAGACACCGGTGACGGCACCGAAGAGCAACTTCGGCCATGCCGGCGCCGGCGGCGGGCTGCTTGAACTGGCCGCCAGTGTGCTGGCGGTCGAGGCTGACGCAATTCCGCCGACCCGCAACTATGAAACACCCGACCCCGACTGTCCCGTTCAGGTTGTCCACGACGGCCCGCTGAGAGGCCGGCCGCGAACGGCGATCTCGCTGAACTTCGGCTCCATGGGGCAGGCCGCCGCCGTGGCGATCGCCGCCGGCTAAAGACCATCGCAGGTGCCGCCGACCACCCCTCGGCAGCCGGAGCAGGTCGTGGAACACGACCTCGGATGGGCTTTTCCGCCGGTAGCGGGCAAGATGTTTTCTGCTGCATCCGGTGCAGTCGTCACGACCGTCAATCTGCCGGGGCGACTGTACGACGGACGCACCGTGGTTCGATTCCAAAGGGGTGAACCCAATCTGGTTCACGGAAGGACTCCTGCTCTGATGAAACGCCAAACGATACTTCTGATCGGCCTGTTGGTCTTCTTCGCCGGCATCCAGTTCCGGATGGTGCGGTCGTTCACCCTGAGTGATTTTTCCAGCAAGATCGTCGTCCGGGAGGCCAGCCCGGTCAGCCCCGGCAATCCTCCGAACTGGCCGGGCACGGCTGGCCGCAAGGTGGTCGAGCCGCCCCGCTGGCTCGGCCTGGCGCTGATGTCCGTCGGTTCGATCCTCACGCTCCGCAGCATGAAAACCCCCAAGCTCGGCTTCGGCGGCTGATCCGCCTGCTGCTGCTCACCAAATTCTCACGCCGATTCGGGACGACTACAGGCGGCGATACGGCTACGGTCATCCCGTCAGGGAGGTGCCGAAACGCCCCCTCAGCAGCCGCAACGGAGGACTGCCCATGCGGGTCCGTTCACTGTTCCTTTCCGACCTGCACCTCGGCTGTCGCTTCAGCCGGGCGGAGGAACTGTTTCAGTTTCTCGGCCGGGTTGAGCCCGACCGGCTCTATCTGGTTGGTGACATCATCGACGGCTGGAAGCTGAAGCGGTCGTTCTATTGGAACGATACCTCCAGCTTCATCCTCCGCCGGATCCTCGGCATGCTCAAACGGGGCACCCGGGTCTATTACGCCACCGGCAACCATGATGAGTTCCTGCGGTCCTTCGCCCCGCAGACCCTCGGCGGCGTCGAACTGGCGGACATGTTCATTCACGAAACCATCGATGGCCGCCGGCTGCTGGTCATCCATGGCGACTTCTTCGACCACCTCACCAAGCATGCCGCCTGGGTCTATCACCTGGGCGACCGGGCCTACACGGCAGCACTGCATCTCAACAAGTGGATGAACCTGGCCCGCCGGTCCCTCGGCTATCCCTACTGGTCGTTCAGCTCACTGCTGAAGACCAAGGTGAAGCGGGCGGTGAACTTCATCAACGACTTTGAGCACTTCGTGGCCCGTTACACGAAGAAGAAGGATTGCTGCGGTGTCGTCTGCGGCCACATTCATGTGCCGGCTATCCGGCAGATCGACGGCGTCGACTACTACAACTGCGGCGATTGGATGGAGCACTGCACCGCACTCGTCGAGCATGTCGATGGCCGGATTGAGCTGGTGAACCACACCTGGCTGGAGGGCCAGCCCGATATCACCGACCGCGACGCCGACCCCGACGCCCTGGTCGAGCCGGCGCTGGCCGCGCTGGTTGCCACCGGCCTCGGTCCGCTGTCCGAGCCCCGGGTGGCCTGAGACTCAGGGCCGCTCAAGCACGCCGTCGACCAGCCGGCGGGCAAACTGCAGCAGCTGGTCGGTCGAGGTCACTGCCACCACCAACGCAAACGGCCCGAACTCCTCGGCGGCCAGCCGCTCTGAAGCCAGGAACGTGTCCGCGTCGGTCTCCACGACAAGGCCTGCCGCCTCGGCACGGTCGTGCAACACCTGGAGCAGTCGCTTGCAGCCGGCGACCTGATAGACGAGTGTGAGATGCGTGTGGCCGCTGCGCCCGGCGGGCCAGGAACCAGCGGTAACTCGACGTCAAATGCCCCTTGCCGGTCGCCCACGGCACACGCGCGCCAGGCACGCCGCAACTCGGGCAATCCACCCGCCGCATCGCGGACCCGAAGAAGGCCGCCATGTTCCAGGGCGGCCCGAACTCGAACCGTCTGGCTGCAAGCCGGACATACCCAGATCGCTTCTTGCCGCAGCCCGAACCGATCGGCTGGCCATTGGCCCGCGGCTCGATGTCGACCTCCAGAAAGGGCTGCCCCACTGCAACTTCAACGTGTCGCTGTTCCTGGTAGCTGAAAGACTTGAGCGGCTCGACGCGTTTAAAAAATCTTGAGGTCCATCCGGCGATGGCTCCGGCGAAGGGCCTGACTAAGCAACCGCATCTTCTATCGAAAAGTGCCGCAGGATGCTTTTCATTCTCATGGTCCACCCGGAGGACGGTGCTTCCAGGCGACGCAGCGCCGCCGCATGCCTGTTGCCGCCGCAAAGTGGCACGGCGTAGCCGGTCGCTCAAAGCGACGCACCGCTGGCCGATCTCGCCAAAGGATCTCCGCCATCGCGCTGCCAGCCACCTGCCGTACTGGGCGACTGCAGCCGGCCGGAGCCGCTGCCGCAAACCCAGCGTTGAGGCTCATGCCAGGGCCGTTTTTGCCCACAGATTCTGCTGAGGAGGCGGTTTTTAATAGGGGAATTCACGGCGGGCGAGTAGTTTAGGTTACGAGGTTATGCCAAAGTATTTCCCCTCGCTCCGTTGTCGATACGCTCCGCCCTGGTGGGATGTCATGAATAACTTCCCATAGCTTGAGGGCAACTGAGCGCTGGTCTACACGCTGAGGATGCCGGGAGAAGTACGCCTCAAACTCGACCGCCTCATAGTCGTGGGGAAACGTGAGCCGACAATCCCGCAGCAAGAAGCCTCGGCTTACCATGAAATCAAGTATTTCAGGAAAGAGCGCTTGTTCTTTGTACATTTGCCTCACGTGGGTTTCAAGTCTTACGCCAAGCACATGGTCAAGATGCCTTCCGAAGCCCTTCAGGACCGCCAATTCGTAGCCCTGTACGTCCAGTTTCACAAAGTCTGGAGTCGGTACCGTACCACTCGAGATTAATGAGTCGAATCGCTTTGCCGGCATTCTGGATACTGACGCGATCTGGAAAAGCGGTGCATAAGACATCGTAGCTAGGTATTCGGTGTCTGGTTTGAGGCACGATGAGCAGGCCTTGAATCGCGTCACATATAGATCCCGCTCGCCATCTTCGTCACTGATAATGAAGGGCAAATAAATATCGTTTGGGTGCGCGAGTCGAAGTCGCTGGCACTCCTCCTCGTTGGGCTCGCACCCGATTACCCGGATCACATGTTGACTGCGCAACATATCGATAACCGGATTATCAATTCCTCCCAACGCACCGATATCGCAGTAGTATAAAGGGCCAGGCATCATCGAGGCCAACGTAGTAGCAGCTAAAACCTTGGGCCGCATGCTATTACGACTCGCTAGATCTAATGATGATTGCATGCATTCTCCGTAATCAATAGGTATGAAGCCGGGCAACCGCATCGGCCCCTGCTGCCTTCAACGTTTGTCCGACTGGGTCGCAATGGTTATGCTAAGGGTGATTGTTCTTACGATGCAAGATAGAAGAACAGGACGGTCAACGGCACTTACGCAAGCGTCTCGCCAGCCGGCGACAGCCGAACAGTCGGTTCCCACTCGCTTTCGAGGCCAAGCCACCGATTCGTACGCCTTGTAAACTGTAGAATTAAACCAGAAACGGTCGGCTCCCGCACAGATTTCTGTCCTCCGCTCAGACCACCTCCAAATTG
>CBFIHA010000099.1:0-14344 GCA_965662195.1 uncultured Pirellulales bacterium | reverse complement strand
CGTTGTGCCCCAGGAAAGCCGGGCAGGATGCCCGGTCTTTCCGTGAAGCCAGCCTTTTCCGTGAAGCCAGCCCTTTCCGTGAAGCCAGCCCTTTCCGTGAAGCCAGCCGGCCGCAGCTATTCAATGGCGTTGGCGCGGTAGATCGGGAGCAGCCGGTAGTAAACCTCAAGCGTGAGGATGGCAAGTGCCGTGTGGGCCAATCGACCGGCCGGGGCGAGGTGGCGATCGCGGGCCAGCTCTTTTGTGGCTCCGCGGGGATTGGTCAGGTACCAGCTACCGATCTCACAGGCCTTGCCGCCAAACGTCGGGTGCCGGGGATCGGTCAGGCTCGCCTCCGTGGCCTGCATCATCACCAGGTAGTCACGGTTGCGGCGATTCCAGTGGGGCCAAGATGGATGGTCGGTCTGGCGGAGAATCTGCGCGAGATAGAAGTTGCGGTAGAGCTGCAACGCTGGGTGAACCTTGGACTTCAGCAGCCGTTCGACACCGGCAAGCAACCGCGGGTCATCCCGCTGCCAGCCGGTGTAGAGCCGGCAGAGTAACCCGATGGCCGAGGTGCACTCGTTCGGCTCGCGGGTGGTCGAGTTAGCGTAGGAGGCAAGGTAGTGGTAGCGGGTCAGATCACGGTCCGCCCCGGGGCCGGGCTTCGCCACGAGCTGGGCCCGCCCCCGGGCAGCAGTCGCCGGCGGGGCCAGACTGGTCAGGAACCGATCGACGTCGCGGAACAAGTCCGAGCGGACCGGGACGCCGGCAAGCTGGCTGCTTTTTAGGGCGATTACTTGCCAGCCGGTCACGGTGACGTCGCCCGGCTGGCCCGGCTCATACCGCCAGCCGCCGAGGGCATGCTGGTGCCGGGAGAGAAAACTGGTCAGCGCGGCAACGTACCGTTCAAGGTCTGGGTCGCCGGTCATGCTGAAGGCCTCGGCGAAGACCAGCGTGGTGATGCCGTAGCCGTAGAGGTCACCGACGAAGGTCGGCACGAAGTCGGGAGCGTCGGGATGCAGTTCCTTCAGTTCGATGTCAAGCGAGGTCTTCAGTTGTTCGATGCCGCGGTAGACCACTTCCTTGTAAGGACCGTCAATGTGGGTGTTGCCGGCGCCGAGGAAGGGCAGCAATGCAATCGCCGTACTCGCCTTGGTACGGCCTTCGATATAGCCCCTGCCGCGACACTCGCACCGCTGACCAGGGTTGCCGAAGGTGTCCGTGCAGTGCGGCTGTTCAAAACTCCACGAGCCATTGGCCGCCTGATGCCGGGCCAGCCAGAGCAGCCCCCGCTCCACCGCCATCTCGCTGGCCGGCGATCCACCCCGGGCAATGGCCGCCTCGCCGCGGGCGGCCCCTGATCGGCTGCCGACTGCCTGCCTGGCGTCGGCGGCTGTCGCCCTGCCGCCACCGGCGACTGCCGCTGCCGGAGGACCGCCCGGTGGTCCCGGCTCAGTCGAGGGCTGTTCGTCGCCAGCCCCTCGGGGTTGGGCCTCGGCATTCCCCATGGCGTTCGCCTGGGCGGCGGCCGGTGGCTTGATTGGCTGGGCCGGGCGGTCGGCTGCAACGGCCTCGGCGTTCTCGGCCGCCGGCGACGCATCTGCCGCCGCGTCTGCGGTCGCCTCGGTCGCACTGTCAGCTTCTTGTGGCTCGGCCGCGGCGATCAGCGTCGGCTCGGCATCATCTCCCAGCGTCTCCCCAAACTCTTCGTCAGCGGCCGGGCCGAAGTCGAGCACGAGCGGAGCCAGCCGGTCAGGGGGCGCGGGCAGACTCGTGGCCCAGAGTGTCAGCAGGATCGCCAGCACCAGGTGGCCGGCCACGCTGAGATAGACGGCCCGAACGCCGACATGCTCGGTGGCCTGCTCCAGCCACGAGACGGCATCGGCAGGCTGCCGGGTAGGCTCTGCGGATTGTGCCGGTCGTTCCGGCATAGGGTGGTTCCTGGCAGGTTTTGATCGGACGGGGGCGGGCTGTCGCTACCGGGCGATTCTGGTCCCATGCTCTCATCGACCCCCTGCCGGCGTCGGCTTCATTGGATCAAAAAGCAGGCGGGTTGCGGAGCCTCAGACTCCGCTCTATTGTAAAAGGCCGCGCGGACAACTTCCGCGACGGCTCCCGGAGAGAGGTTGCCATGGCCAAAAGCAAGAAAAAACTCGAAGTAGTCCACCTCGTCTGTGAGGAAACGGGCGACATGAACTACACCCTGCGGCGGAAGACCGGGGGCGAAAAGCTGCATCTGAAGAAGTACTCGTCCCGCCTGCGGCGGCACACGATGCACAACGAGAAGAAGAAAAAGTAGCTGCAGCTGGGTGTTGGCGTTGCTCAGCCCGCGGCTTCAGGCTGCAGTCTGCCCAGCAGCCGCTCAAGCGGCGCTGAATCGCTGATGAATTCCAGGCCGATTACCACCGCTACCAGCGGAATGGTCTTCAGGCCCTCGCGTGGCAGCTTCACCAGATCTTTGAGCGTTGTCACGGCAAGATCGGCCCCGGCCGCGAACGCCTGCTGGGACAGCTGGGCGACATCGTCGGCCTGGTAGCGGTAATGATCGGGGAAACTCCTGAAGCCGACGAGCCGATTGGGCGGCTCACCAAGCAGGGCCCGGAAGGGGGCAGGGTTGCCGATGCCGGCAAAGCCGAACAGCCTGCGGCCTGCGAGTTCTGCCAGTGGCACGCTGATGCCATCGGCGGTCCGCAGTTCGCGTGGCCGATGAATGGTTTCCAGCCAAGGCGGCTGCCATGACCTCAGGTGACGCTGACAGGTGGACCAAATCTGCTGGCGGGTTGCAGCGGTGACCCGATCGGATCGGGTCAGGATGATCGCATCGGCCCGCCGCATCCCCGCAACCGATTCTCGTAGCAGCCCGCGGGGCAACAGCCAGTTGCTACCGAAAGGATCGGTGGCATCGATCACCAGCAGGTTGAGGTCACGGGCCAGCCGGCGATGCTGAAAGCCATCGTCGAGGATCACCAGCGTGGCCCCGCCACCGGTGGCGGCAGTTGCCGCTTCGATTCGCCGCCGGGCGGCATGGTGGGGAACGCCGGGCAGCAGTAGGCCAAGCTCCGCGGCTTCATCGCTGAGTTCCCCGGCGGCCACGCCGTAGCCGCGGCTAACGATTGCCGGCCGCCAGCCCTGACCGGCACACCGCTCCGCCAGCCAGGCGACCAGCGGCGTCTTGCCGGTGCCTCCGACAGTCAGATTGCCGACCGACACGACCGGTACCGCAGCCCGGTCGACGGCCAGCAGGCCGCATTCAAAAGCCCGATTCCGCAGGCCAACAGCCGCCGCGTAGGGGACTGACGCTACCGCCAGCCCGGCCCGAGCGACAGCTGGGATCAGGCCTGTTCGGCTGCCATCCACGAGCCGGCGGAAGCTTTCAGCGTCGGGAAGCATTGGTTTTTCAGCTCCCGTTTTGGCCCGCCGGCGGGTTTTTCCGTTCACCTGCCGTACAATAGGTGAGGTTTTCCAGCGGCGTCAACGCGGCTCGCGGCGGTGTCAGCCGGCAGTCGATGCGCCGAGGTTCAATGGTTTGTGGAGCGAGTCGACCAGAGGTGACCAGGGGGACGGCTGGCTGCCCCACTGCGGAGCCTCGGAACGATCTTCTCTACCGCCAGTTCGAGGCACCTGATGGCAACAATCGACCGGCCGCCGGAACAGGTTCTGGCCGTTTCTGAATGGCCTGATGCCGAGCGTTCAAAAGCGTCGCGTTATCTGGCGAAGCGGTTGGCCGAAACCCGGGCCGACTTCAAAAGTGTTGCGCTGGCGGGGTTCACCCTGGGAATCGCCGTCGTGGCGCTGGCGTGGCTGGGAGTGGGGATTCTGCTGGAGCATTGGTGGCTGGTCGGCGGCATGCCCGTCTGGCTGCGGTGGGCCTGGCTGCTGGCTGGGCTGGCCGGTGCGACTGCCGCGACGGTGCGGTGGCTGGTGCCGCTCCTGCGTTACCGGGTCAATCTGGTCTATGCGGCACGAACGATTGAGCAGGAGTTTCCTGAGCTTCACAACGATCTGGTCAACGCCGTGCTGGTGCGGCCGCAGGGCGGCGACCCCCGGGCCGACCTGATTGCCCGCTCCCTCGACCGCCGCGCAGCCCAGCAGCTCACCAGCGTGCCCGCGGACGGCGTGATCGACAAGCAGCATTTGGTGCGATTGGCGGCGGTGCTGGCGGTGCTGGTGGTGGCGGCGTCGCTCTATGCGGTCCTGTCGCCGAAGAATCCCTTTGTCACCGCTGCCCGGCTGATTGCACCCTGGTCGTCCTGGGCAGCCCCCTCGCGAGTTGCAATCGAATCACTTGAATGCTTCTGGACGACCGCCGCCGCCGAGGTTCGCCTGGCGGAACCGGGGCAACCGGCGGCTGGTGAGCGGCTGCTCGATGCCCGCCGCATGCTGCCGGTGCAACGGGGTGAGGTCAGGCTGGTGCGGGGGCGGCAGCTGGTGGTGGCCGCCTCGATCAATCATCTGCGGGCTGACGAAACGCCCACTGTCGACGTAACGCCGTTGTTGGATGACGGCAGCGTTGACCACCGTGCCGAGCCCTGGCAGGCGGCACTCCGTCGGATGGCCGGTGGCGACCGTTACCTCGTCAGGCTGCCGGCAGTGGCCGCCGGGCTCGACCGGTCGGTACGGCTCAGCCTTGCTGCTGGTGATGCCCGCCTGCAGCCGTTGACAATCCTGGTGGTCGATGCTCCCTCGCTGCTTGTCCGTGAGGCGGAGTACCGGTTTCCGGCGTACACGGGCCGACCTGCGGAGACCCGGCAGTGGCAGGGTGATCTGCGGGGCCTCGAGGGCACTGAGGTGGTGTTAGAGGTCGAGTCGAATCAGCCGCTCGACGCCGCTTGGATCGACTTCCTCGACACCGAGCGGGAGGAGGACCTGCGGCTGGCGGTCGACGCAAACCAGCCGACGCTTGCCCGGACCAGTCTGACCTTGCGGATGTCGGCTGACCGAGCCGCGGCTGAGCATCCTTCGTATCGGCTGCGTTTTCGCCCCCGGGCTGAACGCGACGCCGGGGAGGCTGCCGTAATTGCCGAGCCGCTTACCCACCGGATCGAAGTGCTGCCCGATCTGGCGCCTGAGGTGGCGATCGACCATCCCGAGGACGAGAAGCTGCGGGTACCGCCCCAAGCCCCGGTACGGATTCGGGTGCGGGCGGTCGATCCCGACTATGCCCTGACACTGGTCCGGGTGGAGACCCGGCCACTCGGTGGCGGGGCGGTGCGGGAACGCCTGCTCTGGCAGGCCGACCCTGAGCAGCCCGATGCCCGGGGCAGCAGTGGCCTGCGGGTGAGCACCCGGGTGGTGCCGGCGGAGGACGCCGCCGGCGCTGCCGTGCTGGAGTATCGAGCGGTGGTGCTCGACAACCGGCAGCCTGAGGCGAACACTGCAGCCACGCCGTGGCGGCAGCTCATCATTGACGAACAGGCTCCACCTCCGGCTGATCCGGAACCGCAGTGGCCCCAGCGGAAGCCTGAGGACCCCGGCCGCGGCGAGCAGGCAGAGGGTGAGTCGTCGCCACCGGGATCGGCTGGAGGGGGTGACGCCAACCCCGAGCAGCCGGCGAGCGAGAAGCCCCGGAAACAACCCCCCGGGGACGACGCCAAATCGGCGGAAAAGCCGCAAAACGCAGATGAGCAGCGACAGCCCGAACAGCCCGGCAAACCGGGTGGTGAATCGGGCATGCAGGACTCCAGCGGCACGGCGGGTCCCAAGGAAGGGCAGGGGCGGCAGGGGCCGCAGGCTGATCAGCAGCAGCCCGGGCAGTCGGGTGCTGGCGGGCAACCACCCCAGAACGGTGAGCCGCAGAAAGGTGGGCCGGCCGGAACCCCCGACGGCAAGGGCAAGCAGCCGGGCGACGAGCCGCGGGGGGGCGGTGCCACGGGCAAGCAGGGCAGTGATGGTGGCCGGAATGGAAAGACCCCCGGCGGTCAGCAGCCGCCGGGCGTTAGCGCTGCCGATGGCAGCGACCGCCGGATGGCTGACCGTGGTGAACAGCGACCGGGGGGCAGTGGGCAACGACCGGAGGATGGTCAGCAGCGGCCGGGTGCCGCAGAGCGGCCGGGGCGGGAGGGTGAGCCAGGGGATCGACAGCAGGGTGGCCCCGACCAGCAGGCCCAGCGTGGAGGCCGCATGCCCGGTGAACCGTCCGGTTCGCCTCCACCCAAGCCGACCGTTGCCGCTGACGGTACTGACGACGGCGAGGCGATGGATCGGATTCTGGACCATCAACGTCGGCAGGCTGGCGATGCCCGCAATCAACAACAAGACGGCCAGCGACAGGAACAGCAACAGCAGGGGGAATGTCGGCCTGAGGATGGCGAGCCCTGCGGCAAGTCGGGCTGCTCAACGTGCAAGGGTGGCGGTGCAGCCGGGGGCAGCAAGCCCGGCGCAGGCCAGCCCGGCCCAGGTCAGCCCGGCCCAGGTCAGCCCGGCGCAGGCCAGCAAACTGGTGAGGCTGGCTCGTCCACGGCCGACGCGTCGGCGGAGAGCGGCGGAAGCCAACCCGGCAAGATGTCGCCCGAGGGCGAGTCCTCCAGTGGGGCTCAATCCGGCGGTGATTCATCGGGGAGCGGCGACCAATCGGCCGACGGTTCGCCACCCGGGGGTGATGCCGATGGTGCGCCAGGCAGCGGTGATCCGGCGGGGGCGGCCGGGCCGGACGCCGGAAAGTCAGCCGACGCGGCGACGGAGCGTGCCGGTGGCCGGCCCGGCGCTGGGGCGGATGCTCCACCAGCCGGCCAGTCTGGTGGTGGTGGTGACCAGCCCGGGACCGAATCCGACTCGTCGGGAGCCTCCGGTGGAACGCCGGCGGGCAGTACCGCCGGTGGCGGTGGCGGTGGCCGCGATGGCGGTGACCAACGGGCCGAGCGGCCGGATGCTGCCGCTGCCGCCGAGCCGAAAACGTTGGAGTGGGAGCAACCAGACCTCTCAACGGTGCGCCGCGCGGCCGACCTCGCCCTGGAGCATCTTCGCAACTCGGTTCGGTCCGGTGATGATGAGGTGCTCGACGAACTGGGCTGGAGTCGGGAGCAGGCTGAGGCATTTCTCAACCGCTGGGAGGCGATGCGGCGGGCAGCGACAACCGGAGAAGTGGCCGGGCAGCAGGAGTTTGAACAGACCCTCCGCAGCCTCGGACTCCGGCCCGAGGGCGTCGAGTCGTCGCGGCAGGTGCCGACCGATCAGCGGGGACCGCAGGCCGAGAGCCGCCGGACCAAGCCCCCGCTCGACTACCGCGAACGGTTCAAGGCCTACCTGAAGGGAACCGACAGCCAACTGGAGCGTGAATGACCGACGCAGCGGATGGACCCCGGTATCTGGTCGCCTTCGGCCCCACCCGGGTGCCTCACTGGTTCACCGATGTGCTTGTCCTGGGCGGGGGGCTGGCGGGGCTGCGGGCGGCGCTGGCGGTCGATCCGGCCCTGTCGGTGTTGGTGGTCAACAAGGATGACCTGAAGGACTCCAGCAGCCAGTGGGCCCAGGGGGGCATCGCCGGCGTAATCGCCCCCGAAGATCGCTTCGATAGCCATGTTGCCGATACGCTGGCGGCGGGTGGCGGGCTCTGTCATCCGGCGGTGGTCGAAGGTGTGGTCCGCGAGGCCCCCGACCGGATCGCGGAACTGATTGGCTGGGGCACGCAGTTTGACCTCCGGGACGGCGAACTCGATCTCGGTCGGGAAGGTGGGCACAGTCACCACCGGATTGTGCATGCCCTCGGCGACGCCACCGGCCGCGAGGTGATGCGGGCGGTGATCGAGCGGGCCCGGGCGACGCCGAACATTGAGGTCTGGCCCGAGACCTTCACGATCGATCTCGTCACCCATGAAGGCGTCTGCCGCGGTGCGCTCGTTTGGCATCCCGGTCGGGGCAAGACGATGATCTGGGCCCGGCGGACGATTCTGGCGACCGGCGGGGCGGGGCAGATTTATCGCGAGTCGACCAATCCATCCGGGGCGAGCGGTGATGGGATTGCCCTGGCCTGGCGGGCCGGGGCGGCGGTGCGGGACATGGAGTTCATGCAATTCCACCCGACGGTGCTCTACATCGCCGGAGGGAGCCGCAGCCTGATCACCGAAGCGGTTCGGGGTGCCGGGGCCCATCTGGTCGACCGCGACGGCCATCGGTTCATGCCCGACTTCGACGACCGGGGCGAACTCGCTCCCCGCGACGTCGTTTCGCGGGCCATTACCGAGGTGATGCGAAAGACGGCCCATGCCAACGTCTACCTCGATCTCTCCCACCTCGACGCCGACATGGTGCGGCAGCGGTTTCCGGGCATGGCCAAGCTCTGCCGCAAGTTTGGCCTCGATCTGGCCACCGACCGGATTCCGGTACGGCCGGGGGCTCACTACATGATCGGCGGCGTTGTCGTCGACGATCGGGGGCAGACCACGGTGCCGCATCTGTTTGCCGCTGGCGAGGTGACCTCCAGCGGCCTGCACGGCGCCAACCGGTTGGCCAGCAACAGCCTGCTTGAAGGATTGGTTTACGGCAGCCGTGCTGGCGAACAGGCCAGCTTTGAGGCCCGCGAGGATGCGGCCACGGAAGCCTCGGACGAACCGTTTCAGGTGCCGCGAATCGGCCAGCCACCGGCAAACGAGCCGGCCGAGGGGCCGGCTGGCGAGGCTCTCGATCTGGCCGACATCCGGAATTCACTCCGCAGCCTGATGTGGCGGCATGTCGGTGTGGAGCGGTCGGGGGCGTCGCTGGAGGAGGCGGCCCAGACCGTGGCCGGCTGGTGCCGCTACGTCTTGCCCCGCCAGTTCACCAATCCGCAGGGGTGGCAGCTGCAGAACCTGCTCGAAGTGGGCCGCCTGATGATCCGGGCGGCGGCGGCCCGCCGGGAAACCCGCGGCGTCCATGTACGATCTGACTGCCAGCGGACATCCGCAGAATGGCGGCAGCACCTCTGCTGGCAGCGAAACCGGGAAATGCCCTGGGAGCTGCCGGTCGAGGCGGTTCCGGTTGCCGGTTCGACCAACATCGGCCCAAACCCCGGTTCAACGGGCGGGGATTGCCGATTGGCCGGTTCGGGTAAAAAATAGGAACGTCCGACGGGACGACCAGCCGGTGACGGTTCCTGGCCGCAGGGCCGCGGTGAATTCCGCGGCGGTTTCTCGTCAGGATGATGCTCAGATACGATTCGCGGCCAGAGTGAAGGACCTATGACCGAGACAGCGACAGCGGCCCCTGCGGCCGCAGGGACGGGTGGGGCGAGTGGTTCCCCGGCGATGATCGAAGCCGATGGTCTGTGCAAGTATTACGGCAGCTTCATCGCCGCTGAGGATATCTCGTTTCGGGTTCCCCGGGGTGAGATCGTCGCCTTTCTGGGACCCAACGGTGCGGGCAAGAGCACGACGATGAAGATGCTCACCGGCTATCTCGCTCCGTCGGCGGGCCGGGCACTGATCGCCGGGTTCGATATGTCGACCGACCGGCTGGAGGCGGCCAAGCGGCTCGGCTATCTGCCGGAGAACGGCCCGCTCTATCCCGATATGACTCCCCGGAGCCTGCTTGAGTTCTTCGCCGACGCCCGCGGTCTGAAGGCTCCCTACCGTGAGGAGCGGATTGAGGCGGTGGTCAAACAGTGCGAACTCGGGAGCGTCATCGGCAAGGCCATCGGCAAGCTTTCCAAGGGGTATCGCCAGCGGGTTGGGATGGCCCAGGTGCTGCTGCACGAGCCCGATGTACTGATTCTTGACGAGCCGACCAGCGGCCTCGATCCGAATCAGATCCGGGAGGTTCGCGAGACGATCCGGCGACTCGGTCAGCAGAAGACCGTTCTGCTGTCGACGCATATCCTGCAGGAGGTCGAGGCGATGGCCGACCGGGTCATTCTGATCGCCGAGGGGCGGATGCGTTTTGACGGCACTCCGGCCGAACTGGTGGCGGGCGGACAGCGGCTTGACGAACGGTTCCATGAACTCACTCGGGCTTCATGATGGTGGAGCAGCATCCGACGCAGTCGCCCGCCCGGTTGGCGGCGACGAGGGCCCCGCAGCGCCGCGGGAGCGCCGCCCGATGTTTGCCCAACACCCTCGAAAAAACTCATTCCTCGCACACCCAGACAGCAGTCCCAGCAACGAGAAAGAATCTGACATGAAGTGGCACGTGCTCGATGCAGTCTTCAAGCGGAACTTCGTGGCCTATTTCTCCAATCCGACCGGCTACGTCTTCATCTGTGTCTTCGTCCTGCTCGGATCACTGGCCGCCTTCTGGCCCCCTGAATTCTTCAATTCAAACCTCGCCAACCTTGACCAGCTCAACCGCTATCTGCCCTACATCCTGCTGGTTTTTGTGCCGGCGATCACGATGAGCGTCTGGGCCGACGAGCGACGCCAGGGGACCGATGAACTGATCCTGACCATTCCGGCCAGTGACCTCGAGGTGGTGGTCGGGAAGTATCTCTCGGCCGTTGGCATCTTCACCGTGGCGTTGCTCTTCTCGTGTGTCTGCAACCTGATCGTTCTGCTGGGCTGGGGGACGCCTGATGCCGGGCTGTTCCTCACCAGCTACCTGGGTTATTGGTTCGTTGGCCTGGCGATGTTGGCCATCGGCATGGTCGCCAGCTTTCTCACCAGCAACCTCACCGTCTCGTTCATTCTCGGCCTGGCCCTCAACGCTCCCCTGGTCGTCGCCGACCAGGCCAGTAGCGTGATGGGACCGAAGACGGCCGCCGTGGTTCGATCCTGGAGCCTCGCCGAGAACTTCCTCGACTTCGGCCGAGGCATCGTCAGCCTGTCGTCCGCCGGCTATTTCCTGGGGATTGTGGCGGTCTGCCTCTACATCTCGATGGTGCTGATTGGCCGGCGGCACTGGACGGGGCGGCGGGACGGCGCCCGGATGGGCACTCATTTTGTGGTGCGGACCGTTGGTCTGGCGGCGGCGGCCCTTGGGGCTGTGCTGATCCTGCGGGCCTATGACGTCCGGGCCGACCTGTCGGAGGAACAGATCAGTTCACTGTCATCAGACACCCGGCAGCTGTTGGCCGACCTCGATACTCAAAGGGTGATCGAGGTGACCGCCTACGTGAGTCCCACGGTGCCTGAGGACTACACCCAAACGCGGCTGACCCTGCTGAACATGTTGCGGCAGTTTGAGCGGCTGAGTCGCGGGAGGCTGCAGATCGAGGTGGTCCAGACCGAGACCAAGACCGAAGCGGCAGCGCTGGCCAGCCAGCAGTTCGGCATCGAGCCGGTGACGGTGCTCTCGCGGGAGCGAGGAGCGTTTCGGGACGAAGATATTTTCCTGGGCTGTGCCTTCACCTGTGGACTGGAAAAGGTGGTGGTGCCATTCTTCGATCGGGGCACGCCGGTGGAGTACGAGCTGATCCGCTCGATCTGCACCGTGGCCGAGCAGAAGCGGAAGCGGCTGGGTGTGGTCACCACCGACGCCGACCTGTTTGGTGGCTTCGACATGATGAGCGGCCAGCAGCGACCCCGCCAGCCGGTGCTGGAAGAACTTGAGAAACAGTATGAGGTGGTGCAGGTCGACCCGGCCGCTCCGATCACCGAGGCCTACGACGTGCTGCTGGCGGTGCAGCCGTCGAGCCTCGGTCCCGAGCAGTTGAATAACTTCGTAGCGGCGGTAAAAGCCGGCCAGCCGACGGCGATCTTCGAGGATCCGCTGCCGGTGCTCCTCAACGGAGTGCCCGGGACGTCGCAGCCCCGGCGGGGCGGTGGCGGGCCGATGGCGATGTTCCAGCAGCAGAACCAGCCCAAGGGCGATCTCGGCCAGCTCTGGGACGTCCTCGGCATCAAGCTTGCGGCCGGCAGCGGCCGGCCGCTGATGGGACAGATGGGCTCTGCCCCTTACATCGTCTGGCAGGACTACAACCCGCATCCGAAACTCGAACTGCCCAGTGAGTTCGTCTTTATTGACGCTGAACTGGGCGATCCCGGGAATGGCAGTGACTCGCGGAGCTTCAATCAGGCAAGCGGCATTACTGCCGGCCTTCAGGAGGTGCTGTTCCCGTTTCCCGGGGCACTGACCAAAGACGACAAGGCCAACATCGAATGGGTACCGCTGGTGACTACCGGCACGCGGTCGGGCACGATTGAGGTCGATCAGGTGCTGGGCAACCGCGGTGACATGCGGCAGCTGCGGATTTTCGAAAAGCCGGGAAGCCAGGCGATGGTGTTGGCGGCCCTGATTGAGCGGGCCGCTCAGGCCACCCCGGAGGCCGATGGCGGAGCCGGGGCTGCCAGCGGGCCGATCCGGGCTATCGTGGTCGCCGACATCGACCTGATGGGACAGCAGATCTTCGGCCTGCGGAATCGGCCGGACGAGGTCTTCGGGCTCGACTTCGACAATGTCACCTTCGTGCTCAACATCCTCGACACTCTGGCTGGCGATGAGCGGTTCCTGGAAATTCGCAAGCGGAAGCCGAAGCATCGGACGCTTGAGCGGATCGAGGACACCGTGGCTGAGGCCCGGGAGCTGGCCGATGCCCAGCGGCAGAAGTACATCACCCAGTTTGATCAGGCTGAGCAAGAAGCCAATACCGAGATGCAGAAAGAGGTTGGTGAGTTCGAGAAGAAGATCAAGGAGATGGAAGCGGGGGAGGGGGCTGATCCGCAGGCGGCGATGCAGGCGGTCCAGCAGTTGGCCAGCCGGCAGCGATTGGCTCAGCGGCGGCTCGACACGAAGCTTGAACAGCTCAAGCGGAAACGGGACGCTGAGATCGAGCAGGTCGAGCGAGCCCTTGAAACGACGATCCGCCGCGAGCAGGACTGGCAGAAATGGCTGGCGGTGATGCTGCCGCCGATTCCGCCGCTGGTGGTGGCCTTCTTTGTCTTCTTCCGCCGCCGCGCCCAAGAACGTGAGGGCGTGGCCAAAACACGACTACGTTAAGCAGACTGTGGAGAAAGTCTGCTGCCGCAGGATGTGGCGATTGGCAACCCTGAAAGCCCTTGGTGGTTTCGGGTGTTGCCCAGGTGGGAAAAGGCGATGGATGGCTTTTTCCACGAACAGCTTCGGATAACGGAAACGAGGAGATCGACAGATGGCGACAGACACATCCGCAGGAACGCCCGGTGGGCTCGACCCTGCCACGCGGCGGACGGCAGTTTTTCTGGCGGCCGGCGGCCTGCTGTTGCTGCTGGGCTGGGCGGTGCAACCGCGGTTCAAGCCGGCCGAGGTGAAACCGGCGGCCGAACGGGTGTTGTTTCCTGAACTGACCGACGTGCAGAAGGCGGCCAGCCTCGAGATCCTGCAGTACGACGAGGAGCTGGCGACTCTCTACCCGTTCAAGGTGGTGAAGTCCGGAGGCGTCTGGGTGCTGCCCTCGCATCAGAACTACCCCGCCGATGCCAAGGATCATCTCGCGGCCGCAGCAACCGAACTGGTTGACCTGAAAGCCCTTGATGTGGTCAGTGAGAGCCCCGGTGACCACGAGGTGTACGGTGTGATTGAACCTGACCGGGAAAAGATCAAGCCGGGCATGACAGGTATCGGGCAGCTGATTGAGATTCGGGATGCCTCGGGCAGTAAGCTGGCCAGACTGGTTGTTGGCAAAGAAGACAAACAGCCGCAGCTTCCAGCCGCCGGCGGCCTGAAGCTGCGGTTCGTGCGGAAAGCGGGGCAGGATCCGGTCTATCGGGTCGAGATCGACACCTCGAAGTTCACCACGAAGTTTGACGACTGGATTGAGAAGGACCTGCTCAAGCTGACGCCGTGGGACGTGCGGCGAGTTGAGATCGACAACTACACCTTGGCTGCGGTCGAATCGGGTGGTCGGCTGCGGGTTGAGCAGCAGCGAGACGACCGGATGCGGCTGGCCTATGACGACAAGGGTTCGAAGTGGACGTTGACGTCGCTTGAGACTTTTCCCGAAGGGGCGGCGGCTGATGCGAAGCCAACGAGTCGCGAACTGGCTGAAGATGAGGAACTCGCTTCCGCCGCGCTCAACGATCTCCGGAATGCCTTGGGGGATCTCAAAATCGTCGATGTGGCGCGAAAGCCCTCGGGGTTGAGCGCCGACCTGAAGGCGGAGGAGAGCTTCACCAAAGACCCCGAGGCGGTCAGTTCGCTGCAGCAACGCGGCTTTTTGCCGCTGCAGTCCGGTGAGATCCTGTCGACCGAGGGGCAGGCGGTGATCGGGATGAAGGACGGCGTGGAATATGTCCTGCGATTTGGTGCCGGGACGACCGTGGCTGAGCAGGGCAAGGCGGAAGCTGCCGAGGACACTGCCGAGGGGGCCGAAACCGGAGAGATCTCTGCCCGTTACCTGCTGGTAATGGCCCGGTTCAACGAGGATCTGCTGGAAAAGCCTGAGCTGGAGGAACTGCCGCCACTTCCGGAGGAGAAGAACAAAACCAAAAAGGCTGACGCAGAGAAGGCTGATGCAGAGAAGGCTGATGCTGAGAAGGCTGAT
>CBFIHA010000098.1:0-14381 GCA_965662195.1 uncultured Pirellulales bacterium | reverse complement strand
CGCCGAGATAATTTTCAGTCACCGTTCGCTGGGCGGTGTTGAACACGCTCGTGAAGACCATCGCCTCGGCGATGTCGCCGTTGAGGAAGCCACCAACTCCCGCAGAAGACGAGCCGAGCCGCGTGTGCTGGTGGCCCGAGGGGCTGGTATTCGCACCGTCCCGCTGTCCGCTGCTCCCCGGACTCCCCCATCCATCGACTATGCCTGTGCCACCGCTCCAGACTCCGGTCATCAGCGTCGGAGTTCCAACTATACTGCCAACGTTGGCCGCTCTGATGGAGCCGTCGCTCGTGCGAGCATGCGCTCGGAAGCCAGCGGTACCCGTCGTTTCGTAATATGTACGCCACAACGCAGCCGAGTTTGCACCGGCGCCGGAGGTGTAGCTGGAGCGAATCACGTTGGGAGCCCCGCTCGTCGAGGACAGAGTCGTGACCGTAAACCAGGTGAGATTATTGGTATCGAGCGCCGAGATCGCGCCGGTATCGAGAAAATCGTTCGTGCCGTTGCTGTTTTGAAACAACGTGGCGGGCCGGCTGGCATCGAACCGAAACAGTGCGGCGCCGGCATCACTCACCGGTGCCGCGTGGGCCGGGATGGCCATGGACACGAGCCAGCAGGGGATCAACCGCCGAGCCGGTTCGGGAAAGGGCGAACCTGTTCATGGAGCCAACCTCCGGAGGTTACCGGGACAAACCCGGGAAACGTTCCTCACCACTGATCTATCAGTAAAGGGTAGAGTGATGGCAGCAGCCCTGTCAAGCAAGCCGGCGTGGCCGGGGAAGCCCGGGCTACCCACTCCCCTTCTAGGACTACGACCATGCGGCTACCCGTCCTTTTTTCCATGATTCTTTTGGTCTTCTGCCCCGGCTTGGGCCGGGCAGCAGACACCGCTACCCTGCAGCCCAATCCGCAGCCAGGCAGCGGCTACCTGCGGCTGACGGCCGGTAGCGATGCCGCCCTGCGGCTGGAAGTTTCGGCCGAGCCGTTTCCAGCGGCGGGCTCGCCGCGGCAGCTGACGGCCCGCCTCGGCCCCGGCGAGCGGCACACCGCCCAGCTCGGGCCCTTCGCGGTGGCGGTGAGCGAGTCTGACGTGAGCGTCGGCCATCCGCTGCAGGCCAGAGCCCGGCGATTCTCCTGGGACGCCACGGGGAATGCCATCTGGTTCGATGGCGGGTCGGCGCCGCTCTACGGCCTCGGTGAGGGAGGGCCGCAAGGCGACCGCCGCGGGCACCTCCATCCGATGGCCAACGGAATGGAAGCCTTTCACATGGAGGAGTTCGGGGCCCGGGTGCCGATCCCCTTCGTCGTCAGCCCGGAGGGCTGGGCCGTCTGGGTGGCGGGGCCGCATGGCCCGATCGACCTCCGCGGGCCGCGGGCGGGATTGCTTTCCACAGACGCGTCGGCCCGGTTCGACCTGCATTACCTGGTGGCGAAGGATCCACTCGATCTGTATGCGGAGTATGCCGCCCTGACCGGGTATCCGCCGCTGCCGCCCATCTGGGCGCTCGGCTACCAGCAGTCGCATCGCACCCTTGCCGCCGGCGAGGCTTTGGCCGTGGCCCGCGAGTTCCGCCGCCGCCGCCTGCCCTGCGACGTGCTCATCTTTCTGGGGACGGGCTACTGCCCGAGTGGCTGGAATCGGGGGCACGGCTCGTTCGCCTTCAATGAACATGTATTTCCCGAGGATACGATCGCCGCGCTCCATGGCCTCGACTTTCGCGTTGTACTGCATGTCACGAGGGCTCCCACCGACCTCGATCGCGTCGCAGCCGCCTACTGGGACAAGCATCGGCCGCTGCTCGATGCCGGCGCTGACGGCTTTTGGGCGGATGATGGCGACGAGCTCTCCGCAGCCGCACGGCTGGCCAGGCACCGGATGTATTACGAACGGCCGCTGGCCGACCGCCCCGGTGTCCGGCCCTACACGCTGCACCGCAACTCGGTGGCGGAGGCGCGCCGGTTCGGCGGCAGCTGGCTGTGGTCGGGCGACATCTATTCCCGGTGGGAGTCGCTCCGCAACTCGGTCCGCGTAGGCATCAACACGTCGGCGAGCGGGCTTCCTTACTGGGGCACCGACACGGGCGGATTCTGGCCCACAGCGGAACTCACCGGCGAGTTGTACGCCCGCTGGTTTCAATTCAGCTCGTTCACGCCGCTCTTCCGCGGCCATGGCCGAACCTGGCACACGCGGCTCCCGTGGGGCTGGAACATGGGAACCATGGGCCCCGCGGAGACCGACACCGCACGGCAGGGAGTGTCGGCGCCGGCGGCCGCGGATCTTCATGACGCGACGATCGAGCCTGTCTGCCGGCGGTATCTGGAGCTGCGGTACAGGCTCCTGCCTTATTCCTATTCGCTGGCGTATGCAGCGACCACGCAGGGCCTGCCCCTGATGCGCGGGCTGTGGATGCACCACCCCGCCGATCCGCGGGCCGTGGCGGAGATGGACCAGTTCCTCTGGGGCCGCGACATCCTCGTCGCTCCCGTCACCGAGAAAGGGGCCACCAGCCGCGACTGCTACCTGCCGCCCGGCCTGTGGCATGATTTTTGGACGGGGGAGCGACACGAGGGCGGTCGCGTGGTGCGGCGCGGGGTCGATCTGGCCACGATGCCGCTCTTCGTGCGGGCGGGGGCGGTCATCCCGATGGGGCCGGTACGGCAGTTCGCCACCGAGATCTCCGCCGAACCGCTCGAGCTGCACGTCTATCCTGGGGCCGACGGCCAGTTCACGTGGTATCACGACGACGGCGTCAGCAATCCGCCGGCTGCCCAGACGCTCTTTGTGCTGAACCTGAGTTGGTCGGACGCCGATCGGAGGCTCACCATCACGCCGCTGGAGGGCGACTGGAGCAGGGACCGGTTTCCATTCACCGTCACGGTGCATGACGACGCGGGCGATCCGCGGCCGCACACCGTCGTCGTGCAAGACCGCTGACCGACCGGGGGCTGCTCCACCGCCCGTCACCTCATGGCTCACGGGGCCGGCGGATCAGCCAGACGGCCATCTCCCCGTCGCCGCGGTTGCCCCAGGCATAGTAGGGGATCGCCGTGAGTGCGTCGCCTTGGATCACCGTGACCCCGCCGAGCAGGTCGGCCCGGTATTCCGCCTGCAACGCGGCATCATCGTCGAGGCCCAGGCCCAGGGCCCGGCCGCCAGCGGACGCTCCGGGTCAACTGTGATCGTGACGCGGCCCTCCCAGGGATATCGCGTCGTCTGGGCCAACCGCAGCGGACACCCCTCGACCTCGAGCGTCGCGGTGGACTGGGCAAACAGGTTCACATACACCACGCCGGGGCCGGTTGCGTAGACAGCGCCGGGGATCGTCGGCAGGAACCGTACGAGGTTCGTCGGGCAGCAGGGTGTCTCGAACCACGCCACGCGTTGGTGGTCCCCCTTGCTCGCCAGCGGATTCTCGTAGAAGAATCGGTCGCCGCTGAGCGACACGCCTGAGAGCATGCCGTTGTAGATGATTCGTTCGAACACATCGACATACTTGCCCGCGGCCTCAAGCTGGAACAACCGCGAGCTCCAGATGGCCGCCGCCAGGGCGGCACAGTTGTGCGCTGCATTTTTCGACAGGCCGGGCTACCCCGCCGCGCGCTGCACTTTTCGACCGGCGTTCACAACCGTCTGGCTGTGTTGGTGTGCCCGAGTTCGACAGCGGAACGTTCGACCTATTCATCGCCCCCGTTCGGAGGCACTGACTTCATCCCCGGGCACGGCGGGACAGCGCCGCATACCAATCACTATTACGGCGTGGCGGGTCCGCGGGGCACCAACGCGACCACGGGCCTGGCCTATCCGCTCGTCACCCCGGGAGACCCCGTCCATAAAGTGGCCCTCGGTGGCGTGCTGACCAAGGAACTGAGTATTCGGCTGGATGGCGTCCACGACGGCTCGTCGAACACGCTTCTGGTTGGGGAGCGTTCCGTCAACAAAAGCAATAATTATCGGTCGTGGATCCGGGGGGATAAGGGCGGAAAACGACGTGCTGGGGAGCGTGCTGAATGTCGCGGCACCGCTCAATTCGGGAGAACACCCATTGCACAACGACGCCAGCTTCGGCGGCCAGCATCCGGGCGGCACGCTCGCGCTGGCCTCGGCAGGCCGCCTCACTGGCGCGGGACCGATCAGCATCGCCGCCGCGGGCACGTTTGACGTGACGGCGCAGGCCGGAGGGTTCACGCTCGGGGCTGGGCAGGCGATCGGCGGCGACGGCGGGCACCCACACGCTGATCTCCGGCACGGTGGACACGACCAACTTCGACAACCTGCTGGGGGGGCGGCCAACGCTTACGCACTTGGCATTGGCGTGACCGCATACTTCCAGGAGGGAAGCCTCCAAGTGGTCGTGGTGCCTGAGCCAGCTGGCCTCGCCCTGGCCGGACTCGGCAGCGTCGCCGCCGCCTGGGCCCTCGTCCGCCGCCGATTTCCCGTCTCGGCCGCGGCGGTGCTGACGAGCGGTGTTGACCGGCCACGCTCAAGAGTGTGCATATGATCACCGTTTTGTGCTTCGCTGCTGGTGAGGTCAGCGACCGGTTATCCCATTCGACACAGGGAATGATCCTCATCGCCAAGGAGCGACGCCGTGGCCTATCAAATGACGCAGCATGCCGCGGACGTCGCCAGCCGCCGAGGCATCCAGGCTGACTGGATCGCGAGAACGCTCGATGGGCCTGGCAAGATCGAGCCGGATCGCCGCGACCCGACGTTGGTGCATCATGTCCTGCACATCGATGAGTTTGGCGGGCGGGCACTCCGCGTGGTTTTCGACCCGAATGTAATTCCTCCTCGCGTGATCCCGGTGGAACGCTCCTGACGGCGGAGATGCCCGGGGCTGGGATCGTCTGGCTACCGCGACGCCCACTCACCATTGCCGCCCCCTCGGACGGCCCGTTCGGCGGCAAACCGCTCGGCGGCGGCAGAGCCGAAGGCTTCGGCGGCCGCCTCAAGACGTTCCATCACGGCAGGCAGCGGCAGCCCCGTGGCGGCCCGCGCCGTGGCGATCAGCGTGTCGCACTCGTTGGCGTCCATGAACGCCGTGGCGGCGAGCACCTTCGGCTCGTCCTCCGGCGGGATCGCCAGAAATCCGTGCTGATCGGCGTGGATCAACTGCCCCGGTTCGACGGTCTGGCCAAACACCGTCACCGGACAGCCCCATCGCACCGGATGCCCGTGAGCATGGCCCACCGCCAGTTGACGCGCCAGGGCCTTGAAGCCGGCGTTTCGCATTTCATTGAGATCTCTTACGGCCCCGTCCACGATCGCTCCCACGCAGCCGATCGCCCGCATCACGGTGCTGTTCACCTCGCCGACACAGGCCCCGAAGGCATGCGGCCGGTCGAGGTCTTGCACCACGAGAATCTTCGGCCCGGGTTGCTCCGAGACATACCGCCAATACCGCGGCCAGGCCCCGGGGCTCGCGCGGGGATGCTCGGGGTTGCTCGGCTCGATCACGACCGTGACGGCATAGCCGATGATCGGCCCCATCTCCGGCATGAAGTCGGTGAGTGGCTCACGATTGATCCCCTCACGCGACGCGTCGCGGGCAGTGATCTGCTCCCAGCCGTTGTAGACAGCCGGCGTGTTGAACCGGGCGAGCTTGAGCAGCGTGCCCTGATCGAGGCGGGGACGGTCGGCGGTCGGCAGGGAACTTGAGCGAGTCTCGACGCTCATGGAGCATCTCCGAAGGCGGCATCAAAAAGGGCGGACACCATCCCGCTATGATATTTCACGGTGCGCGGATTCGTAAAGGTGCCGACGGCCGGGGCGGCATATGCGGCCTTGTTCGTCGCGGTGAGGCCCGGGCATCCAGGCCCCCGCTCTGGCGTCGGCGGGGCGGCCGCGTATTCTTTTCTGGATGCAGTCATCACTCCTTTCCCGCCGTGTCTATGACGAAATTGACGAGGCGATGTTGGCCAACCGTCTGGGGCCCGGGGACCGTCTCAACCGCCGGCAGGTGGCCGCAGACCTGGGCGTGAGCGTGGCCCCGGTGCTCGAGGCGATGACCCAACTGGAATGGGAGGGCTTTCTCGAGACGAGCCCCCGCCGGGGCACGATCGTGAAGGCCATCACGGCGCGGCACTCGCTCGGCCGCTTCCGGCTGCGGCAGGCGATCGAAGTCGAGGCGGCCCGGTCATACGCCGGCGACCCCCTCCGCAGCCGGAAAGACGCGCTGCTCAAGATCGCCCGTCGCCTCGACGCCACGAAGGTAGGGTCGCTGGCCAATTGGCGGGCAGAGGTCGAATTCCATGAACGTCTCGTTGAGGCCGCCGACTGCCCGGTGCTCTGCGAGAGTTTTCAGCACGTGATGCGGCACAGCCTCTATCACGCCGCCCACAAGCTTTTGCCGGCGCTCCCCCCGCGTGCTCCGGCCATCCACAGCCAGCTTGTCGACGCGCTCTCCAAGGCGTCCCCCGATCGGGCCGAGCAGCTCATCCGCGAGCATCTCGCCCCCTGGATCACCGCCCTGGAGCAGGCTGCCAGCAAGGAGCATCCCGACGCGGTGGAACCCGTCCGCTATCTCCGCGGCCAAGGCGTGAGCCTCAAGGCCGACGACTGATCGCCGAGGCGTCCGCCGTCCCGCAGACTGTGCGGCGTTTGTTTCCCAGGATCGGGCAAACAGTCCTGGGATACGAGGGCCCCGGATGACATTGGTGGGAGACGGGTTCGCTGTTTCACAACTCAGCGGGAGCCCGCATGGTTGAGCTGCTCGTCGGCAGCTCCGAGCCGCCGCAAGTCATCCAGCGCCGCGGCGAGCCGGGCCATGGCGCCGGAAGGCAATCGATCCGACACTTCTGGTGGAGCCGGTGTTTTTCCGCCGGCGACGTTGCCTGCCAGGGTGAGCCTGAGGCCGGCTTCCTGCTGGATGTCGAGCGTCACACCATAAAAGCACGAGCCCAGAATCACGAGTTCCACCGGGCAATCTCCCCGCTGCCGAACTTTCACCGCCGCAGGCTCCCTATAAAATTGCTGGTGCCCCAGTGAAATCTGGCCACAGTAATCATCGATCGAGAGGGCGGTGCCGCTGCCGACGACGTCGTGGAAATGAAGCTTGCCCCCTTGGATCGTCGCCCGCCCCGGCGGCAAGCCAGGGCCTCCGGCGAAGACCAGGCCGTTATCTGCCTGTTCGATGTAGAAGTCGCTCATGACGACACTTTGATTGTCGCGGACGTTGAGCCCGTGGGTGACGATCGTGGCCAGGCGGGTCTGGAAGCCCAGCAGCCCGTCGCGAATCGGCTCCGTTCCCTCGATTACGACCGAACCTTCGTAGCTGACATTCACCAACACGGTCGCCCGGCCACAGTTCGTGAACCGAAGATTGCCCGTCACGTCGGGCATCACCACGACGTCGTCGGGACCGAGATCGACGAGTTGCAGCCCCTGGCGAACCGGCTGCTTCTGATACGTGCCATACACGAACACGCCGTCGTAGGTCATCCGCGACGGCTGCCCTGATCCCGTCTGCCGAATGTCGCACGCATGGTTCATCGGGCCGAGATCGTGAGTGCCGACCGTCAGGTTTTCAAGCGCAAGCCCCTGCGGCTTCCGCACGTCCACGACCGTGCCCTCCGCCGGCCCCTTCCAGACCAGGCCGGTGCGAAATCCGCTGCCCCCGACGGTGTAGTCGGCCCCGCTGACGACCAGCGACCGTGTCACCACGTATCTGCCCGTCGGCAGATAGGCCAACGCCCCCTGGCCATGGCTGCGGGCGGCATCGATCGCCCGCTGCAATGCCGCCGAATCATCAGTGACACCGTCGCCCTTGGCTCCGAAGTCAACCTGTGCGTCGAAGATCCTCGTCGGCACGGTCGCGTGAGCGGTGAGAAATCGTCGCTCGGTCGCGAGGACCGACTCCGCGGCGTCGGTGGCGGGCACCTCGATCATCACGCACGGCTGGCCCGTGGCAGAGGCGGCCACCAACGGCGCGGCTTCCGACCGATTCCCGGACAGAATCAGCCGCTGGGCCGCGGTGCCGGGCCGGACGGGTGAAGTCCCGGCCGGGCCGTCGGCGAAGCTGCAGTCGAACATCGTCAGCGGGGCGCCGGTGACCTGGATCGCACCGGCCTTGCTCGTCCAGCCCGACACGTGGCAGTCCTGTACCGTCAATGGCGACACCGCGTTCTCATGCTGGATGAATGCGTGCGAGCCCACCGAGACGCACCGCCGGACCGAACAGCCGTGCTCGGGCAGCGAGACGATATCGGCCACGCGGCTCGCCTCGAATCGGCAGTTGCGGGCGTAATAGTTGCCGCGACGGCATTCGATGGCGATCTCCTGCCGGCGAAACTCGCAGCCGTCAAACGTGAAGTCGTAGTCGTTGAAGGCGAGGAATGCGACGCCCCGCCGGCAATCCTCGAAAAGACAGTTGTCGAAGGTCGTTTCGGCGAGTGCCTGCTTGCTCGCCGGGTCGTGCAAAATGGCCGCATCGGTAAAGTGGCGAAATGCCAGATGCTGGTGATCCAGTTGGGTGACGAACCGGCTGTCGTTGCGGTGCAGCAGGCCGACCGCGGCCGTGCCGCCCCCTGCAAATGAGAGTCCGACGTACCGGCTGTAGGCGATGCCGTCGACCTTCAGGAGCGTCCCTCCCGCGTCTCCATCCCAGGCGAGAACCGTGTCGCGGCCGTGGCCGACGATCAGCACGCCCAGCCTCGGACCCTGGACCGACAAGGGTCGGGTGATGCGGTAGGTGCCGGGGGGCAGATACACGGTGCTCCCGTCGACGATCGCATCGAGCGCCCGCTGGATGGCGGCCGTGTCGTCGGTCACCGCATCGCCACGGGCCCCGTAATCGCTGACGCTCCGCCAGTCGGATCGCTGCTGCCACGCAAGGCTTGGAATCTGCGGGTCAGCCGCCGCGGTCGCCGCTTCAGCCGCATGCAGCCACCCCGCCACGGCCATCGCGCCGCTCACACACGCCGCGCTCAGCCGCCTGAATGACGAGAACCAGGCCATCGTCGGTGCTGTTTCCATGCATCACTCCGGTGAAAAAAACAGGGGCGTCGCGTCGGCTGCCAGTGGGAGCCGGACCACGCCATCCTCCACGGCACTCCGCTCGCCGGTGGCGAGGTTGGTCACGTGCCCGCGCTGCCGCGGCATGTGGAGGGTCACGGCGGCCGGCTCCGCCCCCGTGCCGACCCGCATCGCCGCGAACCAGGCCTCGCCACGGTCGCGATTCACCCGCATCCTCACACAGGTGCGCGGGTCGTCGATCGGATAGTCGGTGTCGTGGTATTCGCTCGCCTCCAGGCCCGTGGCGACGGCCTGAAACCAGGCCGCCACCTCGGCGCAGGCATAGAGCACCTCCGCGTTGGTGCGGGCCATCTCGGCGCGGTCGGTCGTGCCCGTCGGCGCGAAGTGGCCGCCGGACATCGCCGGGAAGAGCAGCATCCAGCGGTTGCCATCCAAGACGACCATGGTCACGAGCGACTGCCACTGCCGAGGTGTCATCACCCGCTTGGCGTTGACATGGCCCAGCCAGACCGCATTCCAGCGGGAGCCATCGGCATCCGCCCAACGGACCACGCGCGACCCGAGCACTTGATGCAGATTCGCAAAACCGGGCTTCACATCTCCACGCAGATACGCGTCGGTGTTGCCGGCGGTGAATCCGGCCGGCTTCCAGGCGGCGAACCGCCCGGGCCGGTCGCTGAGCTTCCAGTTGGTGATCAGTTCCGGTGGTGGCACGCCGTGTTCGCGACGCACATCCAGCAGGTCATCCACGAGAAAGCGTTTCATCGTGGCCAGCATCCGCGGCGGCACTCCATCGGTCGTCACGAACCGGAATGCCTGGACGTCGGCCGTCGATCGCAGATGCCTGTCGTGGCCGGAGGCATCGAGCACCTCCGCCGCGTGGCTGCCCCATTCGCGAGAGGCGTCCGGTGCGGGATCGAACGAATACGACGCCAGCAGTTCTCCGCGGGCGGAGAGCCGCAGGTCGTCGAGGTCGGTCCGCCGGTCCCCCTGCGGTGGCATGCCGGCGACGAGTTGCAGGCTGCCGCGATGCACGGCAGGTCGCGGGAGCGTGCCCGCAGACTCGCCAACGCCGGGGAGCGTGATTGTGACGCGGATCTCCTTGGCGGTCGGGCCGGCGGCAACGTTGATCACCGCCCGCTGCCAGTTCGAGGCCTGCCAGCTCGCCATGCCCACCGACTCGACCGCTTTGCCGCCGCTCCGGAAGGCGAGGTGGGTGGTTCCCTGGTGGCCACCTTTGTTGACCAGGTTGACCGCCCAACCGTCACCGGGGCCGCCCGATTCGTCGCGGCATGCCAACAGACAGGCGGAGCCACCGAACAGATAGTGTTGGGCGAAAAACCCGAACTCGATCGTGAACGATGCGAGCGGTCCGCTCGCGCGCGTGTCCAACGCAGGCGAGGCCGCCGTCGCCAGCGGCGACGCCGAGCGGGAATGATCGGTTCGCAATCGCCACCCACCGGTGCCGCCGGGCGTGCCCAGATCGCCCTCTTCATCGTGGAAGAAATGGGTCATTTTCAGACTGATCGGCTCCGCATACGCGGCCCGCACATCGCCCAGCCCCATGATGGACCCGCCCGTCTGACGGCCGATGCTCTGAGCGCCGCGGACAGCGATATCCCGACGGGCCGCTGACCAGGTGCCCCGATCGCCGGGCTTGAAGTCGCTGTAGGGGCAGAGATGACCGACATGGTCGAGCGTGGTCGCCCAATCCCGCTCCGTCATCGTGCCGTCGATCGCGAAGCCATAGCGGCTGCTGTCGTCTCCCCCTTCGAAGAAGACGAGCACGAACGGCGCCTCGGGATGGGCGATACGGGGCTTTGTCCGCAGGACGCGGGCGAGCGTGGCGGGAGCCGACGGCGGCTCCGCTGCCCGGGTTGCGCACGGTGCGGTTGCCGCGAGAAACAGCAGCACGCCAATGCGGAAGAGCATGATGTCTCCGGTGAAAAAGGCTTTGATCCTGAGGCCGTGATATAGCACAGCAAGGGATCAATAGACCAGTGACCGGAAGTCTTGCACGCGGTGGAAGGTGATGAGATTGCCGTCGTGAGGGCTCTTGGCATGTTCATCGCCGCTCCGGGACAGGATCACGAGGTCGTCGCCGTCGATCGCCATGCTGGCGTAGTGTCGGGAAGCCTTCTCGACGGGGCCTGCCGCCACGAGGCCGGCGAAGCACCAATCGACCATGTTTTTCGAGAAGTGGAGTTGCAGCCGCCGCCGCTCGTTGTTGGGCAGGTTGTAGCGGTCGGCCGGCAGCCGATCGGGGCGGATCATGCTGTCGGTGGCCTGGGTCGAGAGCAGCCAATAGAGCTTCGTGGGCTCGTCGTAGAGTACGTGAAACTTCATCTGCCCGCCCGGGCAGGGCACAAACAGCATCTTCTTACCGGAGGGCACCTTTTCCAGCCCCGTCGTCATCGCGCCCGTGCCCGGCTGCTCCCCCTGCTCGACGACCTTGGCTAGACAGGCGTAGCCGGTGCCGCCGGTATTGGCCCGCAGCCAGAGGTGGAAGGTCTTCCCGGTCGGATCGTGCCAGAGATGATCGGGATCGGTGAACTGCACGACGTTCGCCTCGAGCCAGCCGAGCGGGGCCGCGTTGCGGCCCACCGCGGTATCACTGCCGCGCGGATACGGCGCGGCGAAGAACGGCACGCCGAAGAAGTCGATCGCGGGGGTGGTCTCCACGCCTGGCAGCACGTCGCGAAAGCTCAGCTCCGAGGCAAATGTCCAGGCGTCGCGGCGGGTGAGATCGGCGTCGAGCCGGCCCCGCATGAGGACGGGCGCCAGCTCTCCCACGGGCCAGGTCTTGATGTCGAAGGTGGTCCGCCGTTCCATCACCAGATAGACGCAGCCGTTGGCATGATGCACGTTGCACGGAGCCTGGTGCCAGTGTTGCCCCGTCGAGAGCTGCACGGGAGCCGACCACGAGTCGCCGCCGTCATCCGAGCTGATGATCGCGAGATCCCCTGCATGGCCGAGCACATAGAGCCGGTCGCCCGCGGCGAAGGGGCGGGCATGCATGAAAGGAAACGACGTCCGCTGCTGCCACGTGGCTCCCCCGTCGTCGCTCGTGAACACGCGGCCCTGCCAGGCCTGGCGGGGCTGCGGCCGCCGCCAGACGGGCTCGGGGAGCGCGGCGGCTCCCGGCCCTCCCAGATCGATGGTGGCGACGAGTCGGCCGGACGGCAGGCGAAGAATACCGGGGCTGTAACAGAAAAGACGCTCAGGGTCTGGTGACTCAAACACGGTCACGCTTTCGGCCGCCAATGGCCGCATCTCGTGTGCATGGGCCGGCGGCAGCCGCGGGGTAGAGAAGAGGAGCAGCAGCGTGGGGATCCAGATGTAAAGGCAGCCCGGCGTTGAGTGGGGGCCTGCGGGCGGATATGGCTGCGGATGCTGCATGGCGGTCAGGCTTTCGATCATGGGAGTCATGTTGGTCGGGGTGGCAAAATGGCTTTGCCGGGTTCACCGTCATTCAGACGATTTTGCCACCGAACTCGCCGAGCTGTTCTACAACATCATCATGGGGTGGAAGTACTGCGAGCGAATTCGGGGTCTATTCCGCCGGGAGCCGGCACCCCGGTGGCTGCACGGTGCTCATGACCGATAGCGCGGTGCGATTTGTCACTGATACGATCGACTGGGGCTCGCCATCGAGTGCGGCGAACCGGTCGCCCCCGCGACGACGGCCGAAGAGGATGCGGCCCGCGCCGCCGCGGGAGTGCGTGAACCCACTCGCCGTTCCCTCATTCCAGATCGCTTCGCTGCGGCGGAAACGTCGGGGCTGACAATCACGGTGGGCGACTCGCCCGTGCTTATTCCGCTCGATCTGGGCAGATGACGCTCGCTCGCATCGGGCAAAAAGAGTCTTCACCACCACAACCTGCCCCACAAAGCACTCGTTGTCTGTTGACTGTTTGCCCAACTTTCGAAAGATAGGGCGAGGTTTCGTCCCGCTCTGATCGTCGATGTGCATTCCGTCATGGCCGTTGCGTCGAAATCCCATGTCTCCCGCACCTCGTGGAAACGGGCAGTTGGCTTCAGTGTTTGGGTCCTGTTGACCATCGCAGGGATCGGCGAGCCGGCCAGTCGGGCAAGCGGCTCGGAGCCGGCGGCCCGGGAGTGGCTGATCTGGAATTCGCTTCCGCCTCTGCCGGACCCCATCGGGCTCGGCGGACCGTTTGCTGGATGCCATGGCGAAGCCCTGATCGTGGCGGGGGGAGCCAACTTCGGCCCCGCCACAGCCGCCGATCTCTGGACGTCTCCCAAGCGATTCCACGCTGCCGCGTATGTGCTCACGCCGGCCGCCTCTTCTGGCGATCTTCGTTGGACGTCGGGCTTTGCGCTCAGCCGTCCCTTGGCCTACGGCGCCTGTGCCTCGACTTCTGCGGGCGTCGTCTGTGTTGGCGGCAACGATGCCGATCGCGTTTTTGCCGATGCCTTCGTGCTCTCGTGGCGCCCGGAGACGGCAGCCCTCGCGCAGACCCCCCTCCCTCCGCTCCCGGTGCCGAGCACCGGGGGCGCTGCGGCTCTCATCGGTGGCCATGTCTATGTTGTCTCCGGCCAGGCCGGGCTCGAACTGGCGACCGCGACCGACCATGTGTGGCGGCTCGATCTCGCAGCGGCTCTCGCCGGCTCGGGGCACTGGGAACCGCTGCCGGCGATTCCTGGAGGCCCGCGGGCCTATTCGCTTGTGGCAGCGCAGCACGACGGCTTCGACACCTGCCTGTATGTGATCGGTGGCCGCCGTCAGCGACCCGGCACCGTCGGCGGCGACGGGATCATGCCGCTGGCCGACTGTTGGGAGTTGAGTCCGCTGCGGCTTGCCGCTGACCCCGCCACCGCGTGGCGGAAGCGAGCGGCACCGCCGACGCCGCTGATTGCCGGTGCTGCGGCGCCGCTGGGCCAGAGCCATGTGGTCGTGCTGGCTGCCGCCGATGGCAGCCACCTGCCCGCCATGGCCAGCGATCCGGACTATGCCCGCCGGCATCCTGGATTTCCTCGGCGGGCATGGGCCTATCACACGATCACCGACACCTGGACAAACGCGGGAGAGACTCCCGCCAGCCCGGTGACGACTCCGGCCGTTTCCTTTCGAGGCGGCATCGTACTGGCCAGCGGCGAGGAGCGGCCGCGGGTCCGCACAGCCGAGGTTTGGCAGATTACGGCCCGCGGCGATGGTGCCGGGTTCACGTCGCTCGACTACGCCGTTCTCGTCGCCTATCTCGGCGGCATGGTGGGGGTGGGGCTCTTCTTCATGAACCGCATGCAGAACACCGACGACTTCTTCCGCGGCGGTCAGCAAATGCCATGGTGGGCCACCGGCTGCAGCATTTTCGCCACGATGCTCTCGTCAATCACGTTTATGTCGATACCAGCCAAGGCCTTTGCTCAAAATTGGGTCTACGCC
>CBFIHA010000097.1:13604-14625 GCA_965662195.1 uncultured Pirellulales bacterium | reverse complement strand
GTCAGTCGTCGAGTCGGGGCCGAACAGCAGCGTGCTGATGGCCAGCTGGCTGTAGAACCAGCCACGGGTCTGGTCGATCGCCTCCGAAATAAAATCGGCCGGCCACTGGCTGGCAAATTCCTCCTGGCCTTTATGTGGCCAGCCCCACTGGGCAAACGGCATCGCGCCTGAGTCGAACCAGCAGTCGATCACCTCAGGCACCCGCCGCATCCGGGCTCCGACGGCGAAGGGTGAGTCGTAGGTAATTGCGTCGATGTAGGGTTTGTGGACCCGGAGGTCGTCGGAGAGGTCGGGATTGGCCGCCTGGGCTTGGTCAAAGACCTCAGCGCCGCTGGACCCCGGCTTGGCGAGCAACGCGGCGTAAGAACTGACCGCCTCGGCCTGGCCGGTCTCTTCACAGACCCAGATTGGCAGCGGCGTACCCCAATAGCGTTCCCGCGACAGGGCCCAGTCGACGTTGCTCTCGAGGAAGTTGCCAAACCGGCCGGCCTTGATGTGTTCGGGAATCCAGTTGATCTGCTCGTTGTTGGCCAGCATGGCGTCGCGGAACTGGCTGGTGCGAATGAACCAGCTGGCCCGCGGGTATTGAATCAGCGGGTCGTTGTCGGCCCGCCAGCAGAAGGGATAGTCGTGGAGATACTGCTCTTGATGGATCAGCAGCCCGCGGCTGCGGAGATCGCGGCTGATGTCGCGGTCGCATTCCTTGACAAAGCGGCCGCTCATTCCGGGGAACTCATCGGTGAACGTGCCGTCGGGGGCGACACAGTTGAGCAGCGGGGGCGTGTCGCCCACGAACCGCTCGCGTTCGGCCTGCAGCACCCCGTAGTCAACCTCGCCAAAGGCAGGTGCAACGTGGACGATGCCGGTGCCAGAATCGGTGGTGACGAAGTCGGCGGCCACGACCCGCCAGGCGACCGGCTCACTTTCGCCGCTTGTTGTCTCGGACGTTTCCACGGGGCCGTCCGGCCGGAAGCAGTCAAAGGGCGGCAGGTAGCAGCGGCCGATCAGGGCCGTGCCAGGA
>CBFIHA010000097.1:0-13594 GCA_965662195.1 uncultured Pirellulales bacterium | reverse complement strand
AGGAAAGCTTTCGAGCAGTTCCAGGTCGGTCTTCTTCTTTTCAGCAAGGGCTGCCGCCAGCGGTTCAGCCAGCACATATTCATGGTCGGGATCATCAGCAAAGCGGACGGCAACGTAGGTGAGGTCGGCCTTCACTGCGGCAAACTGGTTCGACGGCAGGGTCCAGGGCGTCGTCGTCCAGGCGAGCAGGCTGCGGGCCGTTGACTGGCCGGCAGCATCGAGCAGGGGAAAGGCAACATAGACACTCGGGTCAGCCACCTGCCGGTAGCCCTGGCCAACCTCGCCGCTGGAAAGTGCCGTGCCCCCCTGTGGCCACCACCAGACGATCTTGTGCCCCTGATAGAGCAGACCGCGATTGAAGAGTTCGGCGAGTGCCCACCAGACGCTTTCAACAAAGCTCTGGTGGTAGGTGACGTAGGCCTTCGACAGGTCGATCCAGAAGCCGATCCGTTCGGTGAGCGTTTCCCACTCTTTCATGTACCGCCAGACCGACTCCTGGCAGCGGTGGATGAAGGGCTCGATGCCGTAGGCCTCGATCTCGGCCTTGGAGTGAATGCCGAGGCTCTTGCAGACTTCGACCTCAACCGGCAAGCCGTGAGTATCCCAGCCGGCCTTGCGTTCGCAGAACTCGCCCCGCATCGTCCGGTAACGGGGGTAGAGGTCTTTGATGGCCCGGGTCAGGCAGTGGCCGGGGTGGGGCATGCCGTTGGCCGTCGGCGGCCCTTCGAAGAAGACAAACCGGGGGGCTCCCTGACGGTTGGCCAGGGTCTTTTCGTAGATGCCGGCCGACTTCCAGAACTGGGCAATCTCGGCTTCGGTGGCTGGCAGGTCGGGCCGGCCGCGAACGGGGTCGAACATGGGCGGGAGTGGGCGAATAAGTGCCGAATTCGGAGTCGGAAAGATTGGTTTGGAGCCACCAGCCTAATCGGCAGCGGCGGCGGAGGGCACCCGGGGCCGCCGGAGCCGCGGGGAAACGGGCCTTCCCCAGTCCCGGCAGGTGGTGAACTTCGGCCGCAACCCTCGGTAGCCGTCACCGTTGCCCGATCCTGTTCCAATCTTCTCTGTGGCCTCTGTGTTCTCTGTGGTTTTTCGCGATCGCTCGCGGTCAAACGCCGACGGGAACCGGGTCCACACTCACCGACTGCGGACCAAGCCCGCCCCATGAGGCGGCGGACGGTACTCCTTATTTCCCTTGGCAGCGGCGATCAGCTGGGCTGAGTCCCTCCGGCGGGAGCGGACCGTTGCTGCGACGAAACAGCCGGCCGACGGGGCTGATCAGGACTGCCGGCAGTACGATGAGGTCCCCAACGAGCGCGAGGGCAACGAGCACCGCCAGCATGATGGCGAACTGCCGGGTGGGGGCGAAGCCGCTGGGGACAAAGGCCAGAATGCCAATGCCACAGACCAGGGCTGTCTGGAGCACCGCCGGGGCGGTCTGCCGATAGGCGGCAGCCGCGGCAGTGACGCGGCCTGCCCGGCCGGGCTTTGGTGGCAGGGCCCGCCGAAAACTGGTCAGGAAGTGGAACGTGCCATCGACCGCCATCCCGAGCGCGACCGAGGCGGTCATCACGCTGCCGATGTCGAGCGTTGCACCCTGCCAGCCGAGCAAGCCGAAGAGGATCAGCATCGGAAACAGGTTGGGGATCATGGCCAGCAGACCCGCGGCTAGGCCGCGGGCAGCGATGACCGTCACCAGGGAAATCACCAGGCAGGCGGTTAGAAAGCTGGCGAAGAGATCGTGCAGGAGCGATCGCTGGATTGCATTGATCAGTGGCATCGCCCCGGTGAAGCTGGCGGAGATGCCCCGCTGGGTTCCGCCGTGTGCCTTCACTACCGGCTCAACTCTCCGCCGGACATCATCCAGAAAGCGACCGTAGTCGAGTCCGGCGAGGGCCGACGTGCGGGCGGTCACCCGCCAGAGCTGCCCGCCGTCGGCCTCATCACGAATCAGCCGCATGTCAGGCAGCCGGGTGAGACTGCTGGCGAGGCGGCGGGCCAGAATGGCCTTGCGGGCCACCCGCCTGGCTGCGGCCGCCTCTGCCTCCGCCGGGGCGAACAGTTCGGCTGAGACCGTGCGGCTGACCGCGGGTAGCTGCCGGAGTGCTGCCGCAACATCGCGGACGATATCGAGCCGCTCCGCCGCCCGGAGTTCATCCGTGTCGGCAAACCGCAGGACAACCTCGACTGGCGCGAGGGGGCCGACATGCTCCTCGAGCCAGGCGGTGTCAGTGATGACGCGGCTGTCGCGTGGAAAGAGCGTGTCGATTCCGACTGAGGTGCGGATGCCGGTGACGCCACTGCCGGCCAGGGCAATGACAACCACTGCTGTCGTCGCAATCAGTTCCGCCCGGCGGCTGACGAGCCCCGCACAGGGACCGCCGCGGTGCGGGGTGCCAGAGGGACGGAGCAGCGGCCAGCGGGTGAAGAGTCCCGGCAGCACGAGCATGTTGAGGGCCAGGGTGCCGAGGACTCCGACAGCGGCATGGAAACCAAAGACACGAATTGGCTCGAGGTCGCTGACCGCCAGCGACAACAGCCCCAATGCCGTCGTGCTGGCCGACAGGCTGCAGGGACGCCAGGCTGTTCGCACCGCAAGGGCGATCGCCTGCCGGTCCCCCTGCTGGGTCTCGACGAGGTAGTTGACCAGGTGGATGCCGGCCGAAACCCCGAGCGTGAGGACCAGCAGCGGCATCACGATCAGCACCGGGTTCATCCGGTCGCCCCAGGAGGCAAGCGAGGCGAAGGTCAGGCCGACACAGCCCAGGGACAGGCAAAACACCACTGCCGCGTACCGAAACGACCGCAGGGCAATCCAAGTGAGGACGAAGACGATCACTGCCGCCGGACCGCCGTAGACCCCCAGGCTTTCATCACTCGCCTCATCGACGGCGACGTTGTTGATGACCGGGCCGGCCAGATGCAGATCTGGTGCAGGGATATTGGCCTCGCGGATGACGGTCTCCCGAATCCAGGCCACCACCTTCCGGCGTTCCGTCAGGCCGGCGGAAGAGCAGGCAAAGACAATGCAGGTCTGCTGGTCGTCGGGGCCGATCAGCAGCCCCCGCAGCCGTTCCACGGCCGTCTGCCGGTTGAGTGAAAGCGGCGGGGCGGTAAGTTGGTCCACAATGGTTCCGCCACTGGTCACCTCATCGAACCATGGCTCAGCAGCGTTTTGCGAGGCATCAGCATTGCGGGCCGCGTCCAGCACCTTGGCTACCGCTGGTGATCCGAGTCGGCAGTCCGGCCAAGAGGCGACCACCACGTCACCACTGCTGAAAGCGGCCGTGAAGGCGTCATAGTCTCGGCGGGCGGGAAACGTCGCCGGCACCCAGTCGATCGGCGTGGTCGATCCGGCAGCCAGCAGCGAGACCGCCGCATGCACAAACCAGGGGGCCGCCATTACCAGGCAGGCCAATGTGAGCATCGCCCTGTGCAGCGGGCCGCGGCCCGCTGTCGGCTGATCAGACTGCCCGGGTTGCCGGGCGTCAGGAGCAGCGAATGGTGCGTCGCAAAGTCCGTTGCAATCTTCGATGAGACCGGTCCGTCAGCATGAAGTGAATCAGCTCAGTGCCCAGCCGCTGCGATATTCCTTGCTGATCAAGGCATTGGCGGCCGTGTCGTCGGCCACCTCTAGCGTATCGGCCTTCCAAACAAGGGGCCGGCCGACCCGGTAGGCGACGTTGCCCAGCAGCACTGTCTCGGAGAGTGGGCCGGAATAGTCGAACGTGCAGGTGGTTGGGGTCCCCTCCCGGCAGGCCTTGAGCCACTCGGCGTAGTGGCCGATCGAATCGGGAATGGTTTGGGCTGGAGGCGCGAAGTCAGCAAACTTTTCCCGGGGGAACAGCCGGTAGTTGTTGTAGTCGGCAAACAGCATGCCCTCGCTGCCGACAAACATCACGCCGTTACCAGGCACCCGCTGGCCAGCGATTTCCTTGGGCGTCTGGTTGCCGTCGTACCAGGTGAGGCTGACCGGTGGCCGACTACCACGGGCGGGAAAGTCATACCGCACGGTGAGTCCGAGCGGGCAGGTCTCGGGATGGACCGCCGGGCCGTCGGCTTCGACCCTGGTCGGATACTTCAGCTCCAGGGCCCAGAACGGCAGATCCATGTAGTGGCAGCCCATGTCGCCCAGGGTGCCGTTGCCAAAGTCCCACCACCGTCGCCACTGGGCCGGATGGTAGCGACCAGCAGCGTAGGGCCGCACGGGGGCCGGGCCCAACCAAAGATCCCAGTGCAGGGTCTTGGGTGGCTCCTGGCCTTCTTCCGGGCGATCGCCTCCGCCCCAGCCCTTCCCGACCCAGACATGGACCTCGCCCACATCACCGATTGCCCCCGACCGCACAATTTCGACAACCCGGCGGTAGTTGTTGCCGGCATGAATCTGGGTGCCCAGCTGCGTGGCCACGCCGGCCTTGTGGGCTTCGTCGGTCAGCAGCCGGGCTTCGGCCACGGTGTGGGCCAGCGGCTTTTCACAATAGACGTGCATCCTCTGGCGGACGGCCCGCAGCGAGGCCGGCACATGGTGATGGTCGGCCGTGCTCACCACCACTGCATCGACACGGCCCTGCTCTTGATCGATCAACTCGCGATAGTCGGTGAAGCGGCGGGCCTCGGGAAACTGCTCCGCCGCCTTGTCGAGATAGGTATCGTCAATGTCGCAGATGGCGACGATCTGTTCCCCCTGGACGCCGCCGATGTTGGCCCGGGCCCGGTTGGCGGTGCCAATGCAGGCAATCTGGAGTTTCTCGTTCGCAGCCAGCGACTGCCGGGGAGCAAGGCTGCTGAAGACCCCGGCTGAGAACCCGGCGGCACCTGCAGTGGTCGCCTGGAGGAACCGGCGGCGGTTGGTCAATGAGCGGTTGGCTGGCATCAAGGATCTCCCCATTAAGGAATGATTGGGCCGAATACTGCAGATGGTACCATTTGGTCCTCGCGACGTGGTGGTCCATCGCTTGATAAAAGGTCCTCCGGAGAACTCTCTTATGCCGGTTTTTGATCCCGTCCGGGAGCGGGCTGCTGTGTTGTTGCTGCTGACAGCAATGCTCTGTGGTGATTTCGATCAGGCCGCTGCGGCTACGGCCGATTCCGCCGCTGCCGCGGCAGCCCTGCGGCAGGCCGGTGCCGAGCTGAAGCAGCGTAAAGACGGGGTGATCACGGATGTCCGTTTCCCCGAGTCAGCACCGCCGGGCGAGCTGCTGGAGACGCTCGCGGGCCTGCCCGAGCTTCGCAGCCTGGTCCTCGCTGGGACGGAAACAGGCGATGCTACCCTGGCCTCGATCGCGCGGCTGACGACCCTGCGAAACCTCGATCTGCGTGGCTGTCCGGTTAGTAACGCCGGGCTGAAACATCTTGTCGGCATGCAAAGCCTGGCAGCGATCCGGCTTTCGGGGCAGTCAGGAGCGACCACGGTCGATGACGCTGGAATGGTGCAGCTTGCGAAGATTCCAACTCTGCGGACCATCATGCTCGATTTCCTCTGGGTCAGTGAGGAAGGATTGGCGGCCCTGACACCGCTGGGTGAACTTACCGAGTTGACTCTGGCCCAGACGCTCATTGGCGATGAGTCGCTGCCGACGGTCGCCCGCTTTGCGAAGCTGCGGCGGCTGCGGCTGGCACGAACGCCGGTCACCGGGGCCGGCCTCCGGACGCTGACGAGCCTGGCTGAACTGCGTGACCTCGATCTGAGTGAGTGCGCCAGCCTCGACGACGACGCCATGGAGCCGGTCGGCCAGTTGATCGGTCTTGAGCGGCTGAATCTCTGGCGGGTGCCGGTCGGTGACGCCGGCGTCGCCCGGCTGGCCCCGCTGCTGCGCCTCCGCTGGCTGAACCTCGACAACACGCTGCTCTCTGACACCGGCCTGCGAGCATTGGCCGGCATGCGACAGTTGGAAACGCTGCACCTCGGTTCGACGGCGGTTTCCAATGCCGGCGCCGCGGAACTCGCTTGCCTCTCGACCCTGCAGGACCTCTATCTGGCCCGGACAGCGGTCGATGACGCCGGAGCCAAGCAGCTCCATGATGCCCTGCCGGAAACGCGGATTGTGCGAACTGCCAAGTGAGCACCTGCTCAGATCACGCCCGCCTCGACCGCCACGTCACGGACGGCCGCCTCGATGATCGCCCGCAACTTTGGCTCAGCTGAGCGGGCCACCTCAAGAATCTTTTCGACTGTTGCCACCTCCAGGGCGTCGGGCAGGCACATGTCGGTGATGACAGAAAGCCCCAAGACCTTCAGGCCGGCATGTACCGCGACGATCACCTCGGGAACGGTCGACATCCCGACCACGTCGGCCCCAATGCCCCGGAGGAACCGATACTCCGCCCGCGTTTCGAGATTTGGCCCAGTGACGGCCACATAGACACCGCGGTGGGCCACGAAGTTTTCGCGACGGGCAATCTCCAAGCCGCGATCGATCAGTGGCAGGGTGTAAGGGGCCGACATGTCGGGAAAGCGGGGGCCCAGTCGATCGTCATTGATGCCGATCAGCGGATTGTCCTGCATCAGGTTAATGTGATCATCGATCACCATGATGTCGCCGCTGGCGTAGTGCGGGTTGAGGCCGCCACAGGCGTTGGTGACCACCAGCAGTTCAATGCCCAGCCGATGCAGCACCCGCACGGGCAGGGTGATCTGGGCCAGCGGATAGCCCTCGTAGGCATGCATCCGTCCCTCCAGCACGATCACCGGCACGCCCTGGAGCAGCCCGCAGACGAGCTGCCCGGCATGGCCGTGGGCGGTTGAGCGGGCGAAGTGGGGAATGTCTTCGTACGGGATTTCGACCCGATCGGTCACTCCGGCTGCGGCCGCGCCGAGCCCGCTGCCGAGGATGACGCCGACCTTCGGGCGATGGGGCCAGCGCTGGCTGATCGTGTCACAGGCGGCGGTGATCTGGTCGTACTGCTCAAGCATGCCGGGGCTCACTTCCTGGTTGGTGGATGGTTGCCACCGCCGGAAACGCCCCGCCGGTGGCAATCAGCCCTGGCCGAGCAGGCTGCGGAACTCGGGATCGTCCCGCAGCGAGTCAAGGTCGGGATCGACCTCAAGGTGGGCGAGGTCGTCGTAGCCGAGCAGGATCGCCCGTGACAGTGAGGCAATTGCCTCACGGGTCTGGCCCGCCCTGGCCAGGGAGCAGCCGTGATTGTAGCGAATCAGCGGATCTTCCGGCAGCAGATCGACCAGTCGGCCGTCGAGCTCCACGGCCCACTCCGTTTCTCCCTTCTTCGAGACTAGCTCCGCCAGTACCCGCAGGACCTCGACATCACGGTCATTGCGGCTGAGCAGCTGGTCAAAGAACTCAATGTCGAAGTCGAGCTGCGACAGATTCCCGAACCACCGGCTTCTCCGGGGGGACGCCTTCCGGTCTTGGGGGGCATTGGCTCCAGTCATGGCTGACTCCAGCTGATCCGGCCGGGAGAGTTGCTTCGCCCGGCTATTTCTTGCCTCCCGACGGCTTGCCGGGGGGAGGGGCTTCCGGTTCGAGGTCGTCGGGATGGTCCCAGTCGGGGTCCGTCTCCTCTTCCTCGAAGTCATCGTCAAAGTCGTCGTCGAAGTCGTCAAAGCTCGATTCTTCATCGGCCAGCGGGTCGTCGCCGGTCAAGTTGTCATCATCCCCCACGTCCAGATCGTCCTCGCCGTCATCAGCCGAGCAGACGACAGCGGCTCGCTGGCCCACCCAGAGTTCGGCAGCAGTGCCCGGAGTCGAAGCGGTTTGGCGGTGCGTTCGCCACGGCTGACCGCCGCACGGCCGGCGATTCCAGAGACTACGGGTGGGAGGGACGGCGAAAAATAGCTGTGGCATGGACGGACGCTTCGCGGGAAAGGAGAAAACCCGAGGTTACGGATTGGAAAAGCTATACGGCCCGGGCGGCTCAGGGAAGGGGGCCGGTGGCCGCTGCCCGGTGAAATCGGCTGACCGAGCCGACAGCCGGGCAATCGTGCAGGAAACTCAGGTGTGGTAATCGGCATTCAACCGCACGTATTCAGCGGTCAGATCGCTGGTGAAGAAGCGAATGGCTCCCGGGCCGGACCCCAATTCGATTTCGATGGTGGTCTCGCGGTTGTCGCGAATCGAGGCCGATACGGCAGTGGCGTCAAACTCGACCGGTGCGGCGTTGCGGAACAGTTCGACGCTGTTGACCCGCAGAACCAGCCGGCCTGGGTCGAAGCCGACCCCCGCGTATCCGGCAGCCGAGACAATCCGGCCCCAGTTGGGGTCGGCACCGCTGACGGCGGTTTTGACCAGTGGGCTGTCGGCGACGGTCCGGGCGACGCGGCGGGCGTCATCCCGGCTGTCGGCCCCCGAAACATCGATTCGGATGATGTGGGTGGCCCCCTCGCCGTCATCGGCGATCTCGTGGGCCAGCGCCTGACAGGCCTCGATCAATGCCGCCCCGCAGGCCTCCAGGTTGTCACCGGTCAGCGGCTCGGCATCGGCTGCTCCGTTGGCGATCAGCAGCACAGTATCGTTGGTGCTCATGTGGCCATCGACACTGACACAGTTGAAGCTCACCTCGGTCGCCTCGGCCAGTAGCCGTTGGGCATCCTCCGGCGTCAGGGCGGCATCTGTCACCACGATCCCGAGCATGGTCGCCAATTTCGGGCCGATCATCGCGGCCCCCTTGGCCATGCCGAGCAGGCGGAAGCTGGCATGGTCGGCGGTGCGGCCGAAGGAGCCACCGGCAAACTTGGGGCGGGTGTCGGTCGTCAACAGACCCCGGGCCGCCCGCACCACACTGGCCTCGTCCTCGCCTAACTGCCCGGCAGCCGTGCGGATGCCCGACTCAATTTTCTCCCGCGGCAGGAACTCACCGATGATGCCGGTCGACATCACCAGCACGCTGCCTTCGAGACTGCCGATCGCCTTGGCGGCCGTGGCTGCCATTGCGGCGGTATCTTCGGCGCCACGGCTGCCGGTGCAGGCATTGGCATTGCCCGAGTTGACCACCACGCCCCGGAAGCCGGTGCCCGGCGTGCGGGCCCGGTCATAGGCAACGGGGGCAGCGTAGACCAGATTCTGGGTGTACACGCCCGCGGCAGTGGCGGGCCGGTCGGAGACGATCAGCGCGAGGTCTTCGCGGGTGGGGTTCCGCTTCAGCCCGGCGTGCAGGCCGGCCACGCGAAACCCGCGGGGCAGGGGGGGCACGGGGCCCCGGATCGGTGTTTCGGTAATGGCCATCGGCGGTTCTTAGAGCAGGCCCAGGGTTTCCGGAAAACCGTGCATGCAGTTGAAGTTCTGCACGGCGGCCCCCGCAGCTCCCTTGACGAGATTGTCGAGGCAGGAAATCAGCAGCAGTCGGTCCCGGACGGCCCGGGCGGTGAAGTCGCAGAAGTTGGTGTCGACAGTGTCCTTCGTGCCGGGCAGATGATCGACCAACCGTACGAACCGTTCGCTGCCGTAGGCCTCCCGCCAGATGGCATCCACCTGGTCCTCGGTTACCCCGGGGCTGGGCCGGACATAGATCGTGGCCAGGATGCCCCGGTCCATCGGGACAAGCTGTGGGGTGAAGATCACCTCCGGCCGGGTCTCGGCGTGCCGGGCGATGATCTGCTCGATCTCCGGCGTATGCCGGTGGCGGCCGACGTTGTAGGGCGAAAGGCTTTCGTTGCACTCGGGGAAGTGCGTCATCAGCTTCGGGGTGCGGCCGGCACCGCTGACACCGCTTTTGGCGTCGACGATGATGTCGGTCGGGTCAATCGCTCCGGCCTTCACCAGCGGGGCCAGGGGCAGGATGGCCGCCGTGGCGTAACAGCCGGGATTGGCGACCAACTCGGCCGGAACGATCTGCTCGCGGAACAATTCTGGCAGCCCGTAGACCACCTTGCCGAGGCGATCGGGATCGACATGGCTCTGCCCGTACCAGTCGGAGTAGGTGGTGGCATCATCGAGGCGATAGTCTGCGCTGAGGTCGACCACCCGGCAGCCGGCCGCCAGCAGGTCTGGTACGACTGCGGCACTGGCGCAGTGCGGCAGGCAGCAGAAGACAACGTCGGCACGGCGGCCGATGGCGGCGGGGTCGAGATCCTCCAGCGGCAGGTCGAGCCGACCGACCAGGCTGGGGTGGACACTCGAGACCGGCGGGTTCCCCTCCTGCCGGCTGGTGACCGCGACGATCTCCACCTCGGGGTGCCGCAGCAGGTGCTTGATCGATTCCAGTGCGGTGTAGCCGGTGGCACCGAGGAGGGCGACTTTGATCACGGGGCGAGCGAACGAAGGAGGGGGTGAACGAAGGGCGGACGGCGGCTCTCGGGCGGCCACCGAAAGCCTGCCACTATACCAAAGGTTGAGCCGGGCTGTGGGTCAGGATCCGACTGCCCCACCCACCTCCTGCCGGCGATCGATGTGCCGTAGCAGCCAGCGGGCCACGGCCGCCTTCGAGCCCTTCCGGCTGCCGACCAGCCGATGCTGGCGGTCATAGACACTGACCGCGGTGGTGGTTGAGTTGAGTGCGGAAAGATCGTTGAGCACGATCAGATCACAGCGTTTCGCGGTGATTTTCTCGAGGGCCCGGGCAGGGTTTCCATCAGGCTCGAGGGCAAAGGCGACCATCCACTGCCCTGGGCTCGCCCGGCGGGCGAGGGTGGCGATGACGTCCCGGGTCGGTTTCAGGTCGAGGCTGAGGCCCCGCTGGCGCGGCAGTTTGCCGGTGGCCCGGCTGGTCGGCTCGAAGTCGCAGGGGGCGGCGGTGGCGATCACACCAGTCACCTCTGGCAGCCGCTCGAGGCAGGCAGTGAGCATTTCACCGGTGGTGATGACTGGCACCACCGTGGCCTCCCGCGGGAACCGCACGCTGACCGGTCCGCTGACGACAGTGACCCGATGGCCAGCGGCCACGGCGGCCCGGGCAATTGCGGCCGCCATCCGGCCACTGGAGGCGTTGGTGAGGTACCGAACGTCATCGAGGTAGGCCCTCGTGGGGCCGGCGGTGATCAAGAGGTGGGCCATGAACGGATGCGGACAGGCGTTGGCTTTTCAGGTGTCTCGGGGGGCAAGTGCCGCCGCGATGGCGGCGGCGATGGTGTCGGGTTCGGCCATTCGGCCGCTGCCCGACTGCCGGCAGGAGAGCCAGCCTTCTTCTGGCGGAATGATGGTCAGGCCATCGTTCACGAGCTGCTGCACATTGCGCTGGACGGCCGGCTTGGCCCACATAGCGGCGTTCATGGCCGGGGCCAGCAGCACCGGGCACTCGGCGCAGAGCAGCAGGGTTGAAAGGAGGTCGTCGGCACTCCCCTGAGCAGCCTTGGCCAGGACATCGGCGGTGGCCGGGGCAACCACGATCAGGTCGGCCCGCTGTGCCAGTTCGATATGGGCCCCCAGGGGAAAGCGGCCAGGGTCGAAGCTACGGGTGGCGACTGGCCGGCCGGTGAGGGCGGCGAAGGTGGCCACTCCGATGAACCGGCGGGCATTGGTGGTCAGAACTGCCGAGACGCCCGCCTGCTGCTGTACCAGGCTACTGGTGAGCGCTGCAGCCTTGTAGGCGGCAATGCCGCCACCGACCGCAACAACAATTTCACGGCCAGCTACGGGGTTCTGCATGAAAAGGTGATAGCAGAAAGGAACAGTTGGGCAGGCAGGGCCACGGTTCCTCAGAGCCTACGCCGTCTGTTTTCCCGCCGCAATTCAGACCGGCTAAGGATGCACGATCTGCGCTTCCATGAGGGCCCGGCTGTCGCCTGCAGCCTCCGTCCACTGGCCTTCACGGGCTGCTTGCAGAATCTGTTTGAGCCAGCTGAGTTCCTGCTGTGAGAGGCTGCCTTCAGCCGCCGACGCAGCAATCTGGTCGGAAAGAATGTCAATTTTATCCGACCGCTGCCGGCGGCTAAGGCTGTGGATTGCCGTGGCGTACTGGTAGCCGAGCGGGCTGAGTTCTCCGTACCGACCGCAGCCGCAGCAGGGGGCGAGTGCCAGGCCAACGAGCAGCAAGCGAATGACCAACCGGTTCACAGTCCGCTTCCTCCGTCAATCACCTCACCCTCATTCATGCTTGATGCGGCCGCGAAGACAATCAGGTCGATGGAATTGGAGACGAGCTTGACTGAGGCATCGCCCATGGCAATAAAGCCACCCGCTGGATGTTCGGCGTACATCTGTCCAACGTGGTAGGTGGGAAAGTTCACGGGGTGGATGATGGGGTCGCCGGTGATGTCGAGTTCGCCTCCGCTGGGGCCGGCATGGACTAGCACCAGGGTGGCGGCCGCATCGGGCCCGTTCTCAGGCGTTGAAAATGCTGGATGGGTAAAGCCGCCAGGGACCACGCCGACCCACGTCTTCTCACTGAGGCCGGAGCTGTGCTCGCCCAGAAAAATCGTATGGCTGGTGCCGTCGGTTACCTGCCGCATGGTGACTGCTGAGTTGCGAAAGAAAGGGCCATCGGCAACCTTTGCCACATCACCGTTGTGCACGACGGTTGCCGTGGTACTTGTGTAGATGTTGGTGAAGATGAGTCCTGATCCGCTTGCACCGCACTCGCCCCAGCACGACTCTTGGCCATGGCTGGCGACGTAGTGAGAGCGACCCACGGTGATCGCCCCGGTCCCATGGTCGACTGCATTCCCGGTCTGGTTGGTCACCACGAACGGGGTCCGTGGGCCGGTTGAACTGGGGCAGAGGAAGGTCGGCAGGGTGGTGGCGATGGTGGCCGCGTTGGAGGCCTGCCAGATGGGAGTTTTAAGGTCGATGCCGTCGGCCACCGTGTTCTCCTCCAAATACGGCAGCAGGTAAGTCGCCCAGCACCAACCGGGCGAGGCATCCCAGGTGACGCTGTCACGGTCAGCCGGTGGCGGGCTTGTCAGCGAATCTGACGCGTAGCCGGGGGGGAGCCTGCGGCGGGCTGACTCATAGCTGTGGATTGCAAGGGCGATCTGCCGGAGGTGATTGCCGCACTGGCTGCCACGAGCCGACTCGCGGGTCTGTTGGACGGCAGGCAGCAGGAGCCCGATCAGGACCCCGATAATGGCGATCACCACCAACAGTTCAATGATGGTGAAGCCAGGCCTGCCGGGAAGGGTGTTGAACTGTTTCAGCCGCAAAGAAGCACCATTTTGAGTGCGCTCAAAATATTTTTTGAGAAATCAAAATTCCAACCGAAGCATAAGGGCGGGATCTCCGGGAGTCAACGCCGGGCCGTGGATGGCCCGGCGGCAGTCACCTCACGCACCGCGCACGGATAAGCCCGCGAAGCGGGAAACCCCGGGCGTTTGCCGGTGAAGCCAAAGGCTGCGGGCGCCATGGATGGCCCCGCGGAACCACCCCACGCGACCGAGCAGGATGCGAGGCCCGCGTAGCGGGGAAACCCTTGGCGTTTCCCCGCGGAGCCAAGCGGACGGGGCCATGGATGGCCCGTCCGCGTGAAAAACTAAAAGCTCGCGTCGAAGTCCAGCGGGCCACCGGCTTCAGGTGACTCCCCGGTGATCCGCAGATTCATCGAGGTGTCGAGGAAGATTTTGTCCTGCTTGATCTCCTCGATCACGATCTGCATCTTGTCATCGCTATCGATGTCGACCAGCGGCCGGCCGCCGGCATTGAGGGCCACGAGCCGCTTCTGGATGAGCGTCGAGAGCTTGAACCGGCCGCCAACCTTGTTGACGATTTCTTCT
>CBFIHA010000096.1:0-14956 GCA_965662195.1 uncultured Pirellulales bacterium | reverse complement strand
GCTTCGCATCAGGTGAGCAAGCGCCCGGTTGCGTTCGCCGGTGGCCCGCTCAGAGGCGAAGACCTGCTCGTCCACTTCCACCGGATGGCCGCAGCCCCGCTCAAACACGGCCAACAGCCGGGAGAGCCGCTGCTCGGCAGTGTCGCCCCCCAGCAGGTCGGTGGCCGCGATTGCCCCGGCATTGATCATCGGGTTGAAGGGCCGGTTGGTCGCCTCGTCGAGGGCAATGGCGTTGAACGCTTCTTCGACCGGCTGCACACCGATTTTGGCCAGCACTCGGTCACGGCCGTGCTCGTCAACGGCCACCCCATAAACAAATGGCTTGGAGGCTGACTGGATCGTGAAGGGCAGCTCGGCATCCCCCACCGCCAGCGAGCGGCCATCGACTGCCACGAGGGCAATGCCGAAGCGGTCGGGATCGACCCGGGCCAATTCCGGGATGTAGCTGGCAACCTTTCCGCTGTGTTCGGCCAGCAGTTCGGCATGAAGCTCGGCCAGCACGGCAGCCAGCGACGGTTCAGTCGAGGATGCACCGGTGGTTTTCATTGGTTGTGACAATCGCTTCATTTCTCGCTGGGCAGTTTGTCGCTGCCGTCGGGAGGGTTTTGACGGCCGACAATTGAACTGAACCAGCCAAACACCGCAAGAATCGCCGCCCCGTAGGCCATCGCGATCAGTGCGACGCCAATGTCGTAGGGCTTGGGGGTTGAGAGCGAGACCCGCAGCAGGACGGTGGAGATGACGAAGCCGGCATTCCGGAAGACATATTCATACCGATCGTAATAGGCGAGCGAGACAATCAGAATGAACACATCGGTGAAAATCATGAACTCAAAGAACAGCGGAAAAAAGAACAGATCGACATTTTCGGGCACTTGTGCCAGTCCCAGCAGGGACACCGGCAACACCCGCAGCCAGACCGCGAGGTTCAGCAGGGCAAGGCCGGAGAGCACGACCAGCAACAGAACGGCAACCGCCTTTTTCAGTTCGATGAACCCGACCAGGTCCCGTTGAATCGCCACCTTTGGAATGGTCCGGCGGAGCAATGTGAAGCCGGTGACGAGGACGAACATCAGCACGGCGCCGCCCATGTCGATCAGCACGGCCTTCACCGCCTCGGTCTCGGCCAGCCAATGCTCAAAACTTTCGAAGCTGCCGATGTCTTTGAAGACCCGTCGGACGACGATCAGCGAGACGATCTGGTACTGCTTGGCGACTTCCCCGGTGTGGGAGTCTGCGAGGGCAAAGACCAGCAGGATCACCTCGTAGAAAAGGATGATGCTAAACGGGGTATAGACCGCATGGAGAAGGCTACGATCCAGGCCCTCGAAAATTGTCTGCGGGATCTCGGGCAGCATGTTGACCACCACCACGAGCAGCAGGTGACTGAGAAATCCCACTGCTGCCAGACTGACGACGCAGGTGTCGAGCCACTCTTTTTTGGGTGAATTATGGAGCCGGTCGAAAAGTGCCGCCAAACGCCGGCGTGCCGCAATGATCATGTTCGACCTCGGATCGGGTGTGCTCGAGTGCGAAAGCTGGAAGTCCCCCTGTATGGTAGTCCGACACAGCTGCAATCCCCCGGAGAAAAAGGCCGGCAGCTGCCCAGAAGGCTGTTGTGGTCGGTATTCCCGCACATTCTGCCATGGTGGTGGGAGCCGCCGAGCCGCTGAAAATGCTTCCGCCGGCGGATGCCGCTGAATTTCAGATCGTCGGCCGGCAGTTCAAGCCGGCCGCAAAGGCCCTTGTGTGCGGGACCGTAGTGGGCCGGCGCGGGGAACGGGCGACCCTTCTTCGGCTGTGTCCCGCAGTGGGAGCGGACCGGTCGGTTCATTGGGATTACGGCCGCGGCGGCTGAAGGCTGATTCCGCCAACTTCCGGGAAACTGAAAAACTCTGCAGGTCTCACACCGTGACGCCGCGCGGCTTCTGCGAGGTAGTCAAGCTGTTCATCAGTGGGATCACCAACCACGCATGACGCTGGATGCTGCTCAGCGGCCGACAGGATGATTTCGGCCAGGCAGGTGAAATTGACTTCTTCATCGCGATTGACCGGGGTGAATAGTCCCATCTCGAAGGGACAGTGAAGCCCTGGAATCCGGGTCAGGCACTTGACGACCCGTAGGTCCGGTCTGGCCACGAGTACGGACCGATCGACATTTTCTGGCTGGGCATCGTCCAGAATGACGGTGTTCCGCCCAAAGTCGTCGGCTTCCAGAATGCCTCCCAGCGCATTGGTGACGCAGACGACGATGGTGGCCTCCTTGATCTCGTTTTTGATGGTGGTGAGCCGATGCACGGCTGAATTCCAGCCAGGAATCGCCGGAATCTTGCTCACCTGTTGTGGTAGGTCGACGGCTAGAACCCGCCGTGACGGACAACGCCTGAACATGCACCGTAGGGCTGCCCGTCCCGTGGAGCCGGCTGCCCCCATCACGGCAACCACACCGCCGGCCCCGATTTCCTTCTCAATGTCATCGACCATCTGGGCGATCGTCACCGCCGTGAACCCATGGCCGGTGGTGATTGCCATGGTCGGTCTGGCCTGCTTCAGCAGCCGGCCCTGCCGCGAGATCGAAGGGATCAGGGCACCCAGGCTCACGAAGTTCGCCTCGCGATGATTGGCGTAATCGAGAACCCCGATCAGAGCGTCTCTGGCCGCGGAGAGTCCCGTGAACATTTCCTCCGGGGCGTAGGGAATCGAAACCAGTTCACCCCGCAGCAGGCGACCGGCGATCGGCACCTCGATCGGGCCCAGCACCGTGCAGGTCGGCTGAATGGTTGCCACCATCTCCGCTGTCAGGCCGCGCATCAGCGGAAAGGGTCGCCGCCTATCGACAATCGCGCGGGGGTGGACCACATGCATGAAGTCGAGCGGGCCGTCGTATTTCGGACGCAGCGACTCGATCGTGGTGACCAAGGCGATCCGTTTCCACCCACCCGAGAAGACATCGGGCTGCCCCGGCTGGATGGCTGACGGCTCTTTTTGATACCGTCGGTTCCAGAGGGTCGTCTGCGCACGATCAATTTCCCACGTCTTGCTGTGCAACACCTCCGTGCCAAACGTGTTGGCCAGGGTGTTGGCAATCGACGCGGCAAAGTCCTGTTGCCAATAGCCGGCGTCACGGCCGTCCTCCGCGGCCCGCCTGACAGCCAGCGTCACGCAGGTCGCAGCATTGTTTTCGGTGAGTTCTCCGGCAGACGCATATTCCGGCAGGGATGCTTCCAGTGGATGCGCGATGATGACCTCATTGCCGTCCCAGACTGCCACCATGCAGGCAACAAACTGGTCCTGCCGGAACTCGAAATCAGCCCCCACCAAGGGCCGCAATGCCGCAGCGAGCAGTTCCAGGTCGATCACGTCGGCAAGATGCAGGAAGTCCATCAGGCGGTAGCAGTCGGTTTCGCCTCCCGCGGGCTCGTGCTCATTCGTGGTATTCACCGGGGACCGATCTGTCGGGTTGCGAGGGTGTTGCATTGGTGTGATTGGGTCGTGGCTTCGGGGTCGCCCCGGCGAATCGACTACTCCTTTTCCAGGGTCCCGTAGGCGAGCCTGAAAGCCTTTCCTTTGTAGGGTTCCTCAAGGTATATCAGCAGTTCGATTTTCCCGAACGTCTTTTCCTTCGACATGGTGCCGATGACGGCGAACGCCATCTCATCATCGGTGCCTTCACCGAGGAACACCGTTCGTTCCCTGCCGGGGGGACGCCGCGGGTTGCCTGCTAAGTTGTCGAAGATCGCCTCCACATTGAGATTCGAGCCCTTCTTCATCGGGTATGGCTCTTTGGGCTGGTAGTGGTGCTGCTAGTTGAAGTCGTAGTCGGTGACCTCAAGGAGCAGTTTCCGCCCAGCGGAGCCGACCGGCTGGTGCCAGAGCCGAAACTCCTTGCCGAGCCGGTGCATGTGGGGAGAAATCAGCCGCAGCAGGCAGTCGGCCGGAACCTGGCGGGAGCCAGTGGTCCTGAAGCGGGCGTCACCCTTGGGGATCCGCTGGAAATCAGTATCAACAAGGCTGCCGGTGGAATAGAGCTGGGGAGGCTTTTTGTCCAACCAGATCACGAGCCGGGTGGAATCGTCGATCTCCGGCCGCCCTGTCCGCGTGGAGTGGATTTGGCGGCCAAGGTTGGAATGCAAAGGAATCACCCGTCTGGCTTCGGCAGGGTAATCGAGAGCCCCTGCCCCGGCACCCAGCCCTTGAAGTTACCGCCAGGGTTATCGCGGTTGCGCCGGAGTTTTGTCGGGTCGGGAATGAAGGCCAACCCCACGCCCGATTCGTATCCCGGCCCGTAGTCTTCGTCGCCGCGACCACGAGGGGCCGGGGTTCCCAACCGGTTCTGGGCGTCGAGCATCAGCCCCGTGCCGTCGTAGAAGGCGAGGACGTGGTGGATCGCACGCCGATTGCCGGGGATGACATCAGCTTTCTCGAGGTAGAGTTCCTGCTCGTTGTCGAAGGGAAACACGATGGTTCGATAATGATCCTCGCCTTGGGCGGCGAAATGAAAGGCTGCCGGCATGGTGAACACCAGTTCGGGCGGACGGGAGTCGTGCCACGAATCCGAGTCGGCAAATACGAGCGGCGGGGGTGCATCAGTGGGATTTCCCCGCGGGCAGCCTTCATCCGCCCAGCGGCCAAAAAGTTCGATCCGCTCGGGCTTGAGAGACAGGTTTTTTTTGAGCGGGAGCGGGCGTGTCACGGGCCAGGGGGGCATCAGCCGATCCGCCGTGTAGCCCTTGATGTCGGCCGCCCACTGCACTGCGTGGTCGAACGCGATCAGGGGAAAGGGGGCCACGTCTCCCGGACGGTGACACCGCTGACAGTGCTGCTGCAGCAGGGGTTCGCTATCGCGATGAAACTCCACGCTGCCGTGTTCGCTCACAGGCCTGGAGTGACTTCCAGCAGCCAACCGATCGGGGTTGTTTCCTTGCTGGCGATGACCCGGCCCGTCACCACGGCGGTGACCGCATTGGCAAGATACGCGGCGTTGGCCTTGGGCGGTCGCACAAGGCGACTCGAATACAGGTCGTTGACGAGCCCGGAATCAGCGGGTTTTTTTCCTGGTTGCAGTCTGAGCGGATCACCCAGCAGTTGATCCCGTTAGAGATCTCCGACCCGATCACCTCGAATTGGCAGGGGCCTGGTATTGAGCTTGTCACCGGTTCGGACAGCCACTTGGTGCCGACCCTCAGGCTGCCCGGATAAACATAGTACTCAGTCTCGTGATCGATTTGCTGGGGCTTGCCATCGGGCCCCTGGATCGCATCAAGCACAAGGCCCCGGTCTTCGTCTTGATGGAAGAGTTTGTGCCTCATCGTGTCCTCGAACTGCTTCTTGAAGGCATCTCGGCCGGCAAGCCGGGGCTGTTCGTCGTCGGCGTCAGAGTGGATAGCGTGGGTCTCGGTCCGGAAGGCATGCTCGAACTCACCTTCCTCACGCGGGACGATCGACTACGGTCGTGCCCCACGAGGCCGCCCTCGTCGAAGGAGAGCACGTACCCGCCGTAGGCGACCGGGTCGCGGTCGTACACCAGGCCGATCTGATTGGAAGGCTGCCCCGAGGCTGGGGCCTCCGCCGCCACAGCTCGCTGAAAGACCGGTGAGAATGCCAACGATGCCACCGAGATACCCGACATGAGCCAGCGGCGGAACAAGAACATCATGAGTCGCCCCAGGAAACCTTTGAGTTTCCTGAATAACTCCGATGGTTATCTGGCAGAATTCCTTCTTCCTCAGCATGCGTCTCCAGCGGCAGTTCCGTTAATGCCACTGGGCAGGGGGCCGGGGGTGATTGCCAGGGAGAGTTTTCCTGAAGTCGTTGTTGGTTGACACGGGGTTTAGGGGCAGCTGACCGGAAAGCAGGTTTCCGCTGCCCTGCCCCGAGGATCAAACTGCCAGTTCACTCTTTACTGGTAACCCCCCGGCCGGTTGCGGCCGCTTACGTGACAGCCGGCTGCCGTTCCCCGGCAGGCTCAACTGACTGCTGCGCGGTGCGGTCAGCCATCTGCTGGGCAAAGTCACGGGCTTGCTGCAGGTCCTCTGCGTCAGGGTGGCGTCTGTTCAGGCCGCCGGCAAGCCAGAGCGGCCCCCAGGTGTCGAAACCCCGGCAGGCGAACTCGTCGAGCACGTCAAAACCCTTCCGGGTGAGGGCTGCTCGCAGGGGCCGATGCCAGAATCGTGCCAGGATCGGCAGGCCGGAGGTGCTGAAAATGAAGACGGCCGGTTTGGGCTGGAAACTCTCCGGCAGATCACGCACCCAGCGCCAGAGTTCGTCATGAACCCGACCATAATAGACGCCCGAGCCGATGCCCAGCAGCCGGCAACTGGCCAGCCGCTCGGAGGGGCAGTCTGCCGGTGCCAAGCAAGCGGCCCCCAGCACCTCGGCCATCGCCTGGGCAACCCGGGCTGTGTTCTGGTGATGGACCGACTTGAAAACGAGCAGCGGCCCTGACGGAGCCTTGGGCGACGCGGCCGCCTGTGCCTGTTCGGAGATTGCCTGCATGTACGCAGGCCACGAGGCGTAGCCCCCGGGCGGGTCGGCGTGGGCCTGCCCATAGCCGTCCGGCGGCGGCTGGCTACCCCGAAAACCTTTGGCATTTTCGGGTGGTGCCCAAGTGGACGACCGGTCACCCGCATTCGCGGGCAAAGGCCATGGAGCATTTCGGGGGCCAGTTATCGCAATCATCGCGGCATCCTCTTCTAACTATAGCGGCTTCGACAGTCGTGGTCCTCGCGGGGCCCACGTCCAGCCGATGCCGTCAATCGCTCGTGCCCGGCCAAGCAGGCAGCCCTGTGTTCGGCTACAAACGTGCGTGCTGGAGTGATCTCACCTCGACACCCGGGAATTAACCGTCATGACCGACCCGCTGCTGCACACCTGGTCCCTCAACCTCGGCTATGCCACCCGCCTCGTGGCGGACATTCCGGCTGAGAAGATGGCGTTTCAGCCGGCTCCGGCGATGAACCATGCTGCCTGGGTGCTGGGGCACCTGGCCTGCACGGCCGACATGCTTGGCGGTCTGCTTGGGCATGATCCGGTCTGTCCGCCGGACTGGGTCAGTCTGTTCGACTGGAACTCGACGCCCTCCAGTGACGCCGGCTGCTATCCGTCAAAGGCGTTTCTGCTGCACGCCCTCACAGATGCCCATGCCCAGATCGCGGCGGCCCTGCCGGGTGTCCCTACCGCGAGGTGGTCGGAAACCACTCCGCTGGAAGCGGTCCGCGGCTTTCTGCCGACGCTGGGCGACTGCTTTGTATTCGTGATGGCGGCCCACGAAAACATGCATCTCGGGCAGCTTTCTGCCTGGCGACGGGTGCAGGGCCTGGGACGGGTCTGAAGCCAGCCGCGGCAGACTGCTGCAACGGCCATTTTTTACGGGTTGGCCTGTTAGCACGGCCAGCCGAGGCTTTCTCCCCCAGGGGTTCTTCAAGGAATTGAATACGCCCCTCACCCATGAAATTCCGAGAGGAACATCCCCTGCGGGATGCAAGCGAGACACGCCGTTCTCGATGCAGCAAGCAGGGTGCCGAACAGCTTTTGAAGGTGGACAATTTTTTTGGGTGTGATTTTTTGTAACTCACGCAATCTGCATCCTTGCCGAACCGTTCAATCACTACAATAAGCGACGTGCGGAAAGCACCATTGCCCTACGTGCAACCGATTAGCACGGCAATGCCCTCCATCATCCCGCCGCCTGACGAGAGAGCCGGTCGCCCGCCCCGGGGCACCATCGACTGGCTTACGTGTCCGCCTGCTTGATTCACACCGTGTCCGACACCCCTTTCGCCGATTGGCAACTGACGCCAAGCGGTGACTCATGGAGAGAGAACGATGCGTCCCACATGCCCACCGGTCTATTTCCGTCTCGGCCCTGGCAACGCGTTCTGCTGCCTGTTGGCCCTGGCGGCATGCTGCGGTTGCAGCCCTGATTCTCCGGCTGACCGTAACCTGTCCGCTGGCAACGAACCCCCTGCTGCCGCCGTGACCATCGATGCCGTTTGGTCCAGCCGGCCACCGGCGGCCCGTGAAAAGCTTCCTCCGGTCTATGGCGACTGTGTCGATCTGCTGGCTGACGGTCTGCTGCTCGCCTGTGGTGAGAAGCCGAGTTGGCGGTCGAATGTGGTCGTCTGCTACGAGCAGCAACTCACGGCAGTCCAAGCAGGGGTTCTGGTCGATACATCCGATGATCTCTTCCTGCCCAACCTTCAGATGCTGACCCCCGGGGCTGCCCGGGCCTTGGGGCAAAGCAATGGCATCCTCAGCCTGCCGGCGGTGAAGTCCCTGGGGTCTGCCGCTGCCGCGGGGCTCGCTGGCCGACGGGAAAGCCTCATGCTCAGCGGCCTGACTGAACTCACCGCTGAGGCCGCGGTGGGCCTGGCCCGTTCTGCCGGACCGCTCAAGTTGGATGGACTTCACTCGCTTGCCCCCGGTGTGGCGGCGGCACTCGCTGACCACGTCGGCCACCTCTGCCTCAACGGAGTTGGCCAGCTTTCAGAAAGTGATGCGATCGCCCTGGCTCGCCACCAGGGTGATATCTGCCTGAACGGCATCCATACCCTGCCTGCCGAGGCAGCAGAGGCGGTCGCCGGACTGAGGTATGGCCTGCACTTAAACGGCCTCGCTGACATCTCAGTTCCGGCTGCTTTTGCACTTGCCGGCCACCGCGGCTGGACCCTCGGACTCAACCGCCTCCACGCCGACCAGCTGCCACCTCAAGTGGCTGCATTACTCAGTCGCAGGGCCGGACGGTGGACGACAATGGTACGAGTGCCGGAACGTCTGCCGGAATCGACCCAGTTGGGAGCATCCCCTTAGCGTCCGCGAGAAAAGCCATCCATGGCAATGCTACTGGGCACAACCGTTTCTGCCTTGCTCGCTCGACTGAAGACCTGACGTTCATCTTGCCTCTCCCCGCAGGAGAGGCAAGCGGGCAAGCCGTTCTCGATGCAGCCTGTCCCCAATCCGGACAGCTTTTCGAGTTTCCGGTAGATCCTGTCGCGCCGGTGGCATGATTGCGGTCGTGGGCATGGTTGCAGGTGGCGGCGAGGAACTTCAGCAGGTTCCCCAATCTGCTCTATTGGTACCGTGCTCGCGGCCATATTCAGCTGAGGAGAAGCCATGCAGGTCGTATCGACGTTGATTGTGTTGTCTTTATGTGGCCAGGTCGCGGTCCAGGAGGCCAGCCAACGCCCGCTCTTCAGCTTTGCAGCGGCTGAAGCTGCCCGCGAATGGCAGGCGGTGAATGATGGCGTGATGGGCGGGGTGTCAGACGGTCGCTTCAGGATCACCGACGGTGGCACGATGGAGTTCTTCGGCACGCTGTCGTTGAAGAACAACGGCGGCTTCGCATCAGTCCGGAGCAAGCCGGTGGATGGAGCGATCCAAGCCGGTGACCTGATCGTGGTGCGGGTGAAGGGTGATGGCCGGCAATATGTTCTCAACCTCTACACGAAGAGCCGGCGAATGGCTTTTTCATACCGAGCCCCCCTGCCAACGAAACAAGGTGAGTGGACTGAGGTCCGCGTCCCGATCGCGGAGTTCATCCCGACAGCGTTTGGCCGACGGGTTCAGGGGATGGGGCCGGTGCAGCCCGATCAGATAGTTGGCATCGGCTTCATGCTCAGCGATAAAAAGCCGGGGCCGTTCAGGCTGGAGGTCGAGTCGATAGGCATCTTGCCAGCCGAAAAATAGACCGGAGCAGCGTTGCCCGTCCAACGCCCGTCCAATCGCTGCCAGCAACATCGTGGTGGTCAGTCAGCCGCCGATTCAAAAGCGGATTCCCGGTATCGCTGACGTTCCCAGCCTCTTCATCCCGGTGCTTGGCCTGGGTGGTGGTGACCGCTCAGGAAGACCTCAACAGCTAGCTCGGCGAAATGCCCCGCTCGGCCCAGAACGACCTCAGCCGATCAGACCCGCGAGAACACTGCGATTGAGCCCTTCGGCATCGGCGGTCCACCTTTGCCAACGATCGGCAGATAGACTCGCATTGGTACCAACCACGCCATCCGCAAGCCCGTCAAGCAGTCGGAACATCCATGCCTTTTGCGCGAAACAGCCCTGCCTTTGCGGGCTATCTCCGGATTCTCGTGCCGCTGGTCTGCTACCCGCTGGCTTCATGGTTTGCTGCGGAGGTGATTCTGAGCAGCACGACTGAGGCGGCGGCGAATCAGTGGGCGGCAACGGCAACGACAGCCGAGGCCAAGAGCAGCTATGCCCGCAAGTGGGTCCTCGAAGGGATCACATTCGGCTATTACGAAGGTGCCAGTCTTGCTGAGGCCGACTACGATCAGGCGGTGGCGATTGCTACGAAGGCCCACCAACGGACGTTGCGATTCGGCTGGAGCCTCGCCGCCCTGACCCTCGCTTTCATGGCGTTTGCCAGCCTTGCTGCCCGCTGGGACAGCAGCGGAACAAGCCGCTGGCGATTCGTCGTCCGTCACGCAACCGGGGCTTCCCTGATTCTTTTTGCGGTTGGCGTAACCGCCACGGCCGTGTCCCTGGTCGCGTACAGTGAAGTTCCGGTGTTGGGGCGGGTGATTTTCAAATATGAGTCCAAGGGCATTGCCGAGGCGATTGGCCGACTTTTCAATTCGGGCAATGTGGTTTTGGGTGGGCTCATCATGCTGTTCTCAGTCGTGATCCCGCTGGTCAAAGCGGGGCTGTTGCTGGCTGCCAGCACGACATCCCGCAGCTGGCACGATGCGGCGATCCGTGGGATTCACACCTTTGGCAAATGGTCGATGGCCGATGTCTTTGTGGTGGCGGTTCTGCTGGCAATTTTTGCCGTCGGAAGCGATGCGACCACTGACGCCCAGGCCGGTCCCGGGCTCTACTTCTTCGCGGGCTACTGCCTGCTATCGATCGCTGCTGCGGCCGCCCTTGGGAAAAGCAGACAGCGGCCACCGCTGCCGGCTGTTTTCGAGTGGCGACTCTGGCAGACCGCCGACGGTAATCGCCAGCAGGAGGCAGCTGTCGTGGCCCTCGATGGCGCTGTGGTGCGGGTGGTGACCCGCCAAGGCCGTCGCGGCCGGATCGAACTGGCAGCTCTTTCGGATGCCGATCGGTCGTACGTGGAAGCCTGGCTGCAGGCTGCCTCTGAACCCGTCTTTGAAGCAGATGACTGATCAGTCATCACCAGCACCACTAAACTCCCGCCTTTCATCCACTGGTGGATCGGTATCCTCCTGGTCGTCCTCTCTGATAGCTGAGGGGCAGGTCTCTCGACCATCATTTGCTGAGAGGCGAGCCTGCCTGACCAAGTCTGTCCCCGCAGGGCTCCCGTGACTGCTGGCGGCTCAGGGAAGTGCGGCGAGCAGCGGCAGTCATTCGCGGCTCGACACCACCATGCCGCCAGGCCGCTCGACCGTGATCGCAAAGGCGGTGGCCCGGCTGATCGGGAGTCGGGGATCGATCCTCACCAGCACGTCGCCCGCAGCGCTCTCCGGCACGTCAAACACGCCGCGCGCTGCACTTTTCAACCGGCGTTCACAGGTCGCCCGGGCGAGTCTGCTTAACCTGAAGGCAGATGGCGACACGATCAACATCCCGCTGTATCTCCTGCCCGCGTTGTCAAGCCTGCTGAAAGGGGCGGCGTTTCGGGGTTGAAATCGGCTATGCTTCCGGCGGTCAGGACCAACCTTCTTGGGAGTCATTCTCGTGCGTGTATCGGCTTATTTCGTGGCACTCGTGTTTGGTGTCCTCGCGTTCGGCGCGGGCCTGGCTGCTGCCGAGCCGCCGGCGGGCTTCACGCCGCTCTTCAACGGCGCCGATCTCACCGGCTGGCGTGGCCGGCCCCACTTCGATCCGGTGAAGGAAGCAGAGGGCACGCCCGAGGAGCGCGCCGCACAACAGGCTGGATGGGACGCCGACATGGCCGCCCATTGGAAGGTCGAAGACGGAGTGATCACGAACGACGGCCACGGCGTGTTTCTCACGACTGACCGCGACTACGCCGATTTCGAATTGCAGCTGGACTGGATGTTTCCCGAGCCGTGCGGCGACAGCGGCATCTATCTCCGCGCGAATCCGCAGGTGCAGCTCTGGGATCCCGCTTGCGAGCGCGACTTCAAGCATGGTTGCCAGAAGGGGTCGGGCGGTCTCTGGAACAACCCGGCAGGGTCGGCGGGCAAGGACCCGCTCGTGAAGGCCGACCGGCCGATCGGCGAGTGGAACACGACCCGCATCCGCATGCAGGGCGACCGCGTGACAGTGGTGCTCAACGATCAGTTGGTGGTCGACAACAGCCCGCTTGCCAACTATTTCACGAAGGGCAAGACTCCCCTGCCCGACCGCGGCCCCATTCAGATCCAGACCCACGGCGCGCCGATGCATGTGCGAAACGTCGCGATTCGGGAACTGGGCACGCTCGATGGTTCCGGCCCCGACTGGCGCGACCTCGGGGAGGATGATTTTGAAAACGTCAATTGCGCCGCCGACACATGGACCTGGACCAACGGTCTCGCGCACTGCACAGGCAAGCCGGTGGGCGTGATCCGCACGAAGCGGACGCTGACGAATTTCGAGATGGCCGCGGAGTGGCGGCATCTCTCCAAAGCGGGCAATTCAGGGATCTTTCTCTGGGCACCGCCAGCGGCCTTTGAAAACCTGCCCCCCGGCAAACTGCCATCCGGTGGCATCGAGGTGCAGATCCTCGACCATGGCTACACCGAGCAGTATGAGCAGAAGACCGGCAAAAAAGCCGACTGGTTTCGCACCGACGGCGATGTGTTTCCGGTCGGGTCATCGAGCATGCGACCGTTTCCACCGGTGGCGCCCGACGGCAAGCGAAGCTTCCCGTCGGCGCGGCATTCCCGGGGCACCCCGGAATGGAATCACTATTACATTCGGGCGATCAACGGCGAGGTGCGGCTCTGGGTGAATGGCCATGAGGTGTCGGGTGGCGCGGAGTGTGTGCCGGCGACCGGGTTTCTCTGCCTCGAATCGGAAGGAGCGCCCGTGGAGTTTCGCCGGCTGCGGATCCGGGAGTTGCCCGGGGGCGGGCCGTAGAACGCGAGGTCTACGACCTGCCGAATCCCGGCGAGATCAGTGTCTGCCTCGTTGGGGAGGCACGTCATTACTTTGCCAGGTTCGATCCCACGATCGCGGAGATATCGGCGAGATAGACCTGCCGGCCTCCGCGGTGGGCGGAATCAAAGACGACTTTCGTGCCGGCGCGGTTCGCACACGGATGGGTGTCGCAGCGCCACTCACCGCGGTAGGCGGGCGGTGATGGAAAGTGGCCGATGGGCACCTTGCGATTCGTCGGCACGTGATAGAGATAGAGATGCTGAAGCGTGGCGGCGTCGGGATAGGTGTCGTTGAGCACCCATTGGTCATCCGTGCCCGGCACGTAGGTGTTGTGGCCGTTTTGCGTCATCACGTCAGGGCCGACCACCGTCACGTTCTCCGTGTGATCCTCGAACACGTAAAACCGATTCTTGTGCGAAGGATGCCAGGCCCAGGCGAAGATGTGCCGCGGATCTCGCCAGACGAAATGGGACGTCTCGCCCCACGGATCGAGCACGAAGACATTGCCACCGTCGAAATCCATCGTGAGGGCGCGGGTGCGAAACGACTTGTCGGCCGGGCCCTGCCACCGGTGCAGGAAGAAGAGCCGTGTGCCGTCCGGGTTGCAGAGCAGGTGGTTGAACCAGTGCTTCGAGTCCGGCCCGAAAGCCCGCTCGGGCCGCCCTGCAAACGGGATACGGGCCGCATCGGCGAATGAAAACACGAGCCGCTGCTCACCGGTCTGCATGTCCATCCGCCAGATTCCCGCGTTGTCGGGGCCGCGATCGTCGCGATGCGGATCAACAAGGCCGGCGTAGCCATATCCGGGTCGGGTGTCGTTGAGCCTCCGGAAATCGGGCGCAAAGGCGGTGCGGCCGTCGGGCGAAAGACAGTAGACGGGGTGCGGGAGGGTGCGGGCCGCGCCACTTTTCACGTCGAGCAGCCGGGTGATGAACCGGCCATCTTCGCGGTCGTTCCAGATGACCCGACTTTCGGCACCCGGCACCCACTGCAGCATGCAGCCCTGCTGCCAGTTCCAGGCCCGCGTGCTTCCCAGTTCGATCCAACGGTCGCCGTCGGCCGTGTCGATCATGCCGACGCGAATCGTGTCGTCCGCCGTGGGCGAGCGGCCTTCAAACTCCACCTGATTGGCGAGCACGAACCGGTCGGTCGGGTCGAAAAGCAATTTGTCGTAATAGCCGCGCCAATGGAACTGAGGCCCACGGGTGATCGCCCGCACCGGCGGCAAGCCGTCGGCTGACGGTTCCGCGGCCCGTCCCCACGTGGCTGACGCCGCTCCCGCGGCGGCGAGCGATCCCAGCCATCGGCGGCGGCCCATTCGTCCGGTCAGCTTGTTCATAAACCCGATTCCTTTCTCCGTGCGAAGATGATCATGGATACTCGAGCGTTGCCACGCAAGTCATCCGACACGCGCGCAATCAGTTGGGCGAGAGGCGGGGAAAAGCCATTGCTCGCCTCTCGGCGTCGTGATCGACGCTCAGGCTCGCCGCCAACGATGGCGAGACGCTATCAAGCCGCTGTGTCTGACCGCTCGCAGCCGGTGCGTAGTGCAGCGCCCAGAGCGGTCGTTGGCGGCCCAGCAGCTCCCGTCGCGCCGCGAAGTCGTAGAGTCCGCAGAGCCCTATGGGAGTCGGCTGCTGCGCCAAAAAAACCAGGCCCATCTGCCCATTGTCGAACTGCCGGGTCTCGATCACTGCCACATGGCACCACTCCCCGCGCGGGAGCGGCCCCACCAGCACATGGCTCTTCCAGTCGGTGCCGTCGTGGAGGTTGAAGTACGGTTTGTCACCCATGCGACCGATCAGAAACTCGCGTTCCTTGAAAAGAATCATGTCGACATCGTTCGGGCCCGGGTCTGTCGCGGGAGTGAAACGCACTGTCGCCAACACCGAGAGCCCCTTCGGCCCGAGGTGAAGATTTTCAGCCCCCTGAACCT
>CBFIHA010000095.1:0-14990 GCA_965662195.1 uncultured Pirellulales bacterium | reverse complement strand
GCGGCTGCTTTACGGAAAGACCCGACATCCTGTCGGCCTTTCCTTGGCGGGCCTCCGCCCGCTGATGCTCATTGGCGGCGGCTGCTTTACGGAAAGACCCGACATCCTGTCGGCCTTTCCTTGGCGGGCCTCCGCCCGCTGATGCTCATTGGCGGCGGCTGCTTTACGGAAAGACCCGACATCCTGTCGGCCTTTCCTTGGCGGGCCTCCGCCCGCTGATGCTCATTGGCGGCGGCTGCTTTACGGAAAGACCCGACATCCTGTCGGCCTTTCCTTGGCGGGCCTCCGCCCGCTGATGCTCATTGGCGACATCCTGCCGCCGGGTGGCAGTGGCGATGTTGCTCGCGATACCAAACGTGCTGCGGGTCCGGTCGCTTCCGCCCCCGGTCTTCTCTGCCGCAACTCGATCGACGAGCAAGGGAGTACCCATGCCCTCGAGCGAGCTCCGGAAGCAAGCGCAGCCCGGAGGGCGGAAGCGCAGCGCACGGGCAGTGAACGGCGGCCTGGATGGCCGACGTGAACGTCTAGCGAGAGGGCCTGGGTACTCCCGAGCGGCGGCTTTACGTCCCGAAGCGAGGCTGGGCGAGAGGGCAGCCCTATTCGTCCGTGACGCAGCCCTGCGAAGCCGGTGCAACGCAGCGGATGTATTTCGCCAGCATGCCCCGTTCGAATTTCGGCGCCGGCTGCTGCCAGGCCGCTTTCCGCCGGGCCAGTTCCTCGTCACTCACTTCGACCACAATGGTCGCCTGCTCAGCGTCAATCACCACGGTATCGCCATCCTGCACGAGGGCGATCGGCCCGCCATCATACGCTTCCGGCACGACATGGCCGACGATGAAGCCGTGCGACCCCCCTGAGAACCGGCCGTCAGTGATCAACGCCACATCGGCCCCAAGCCCGGCCCCCATCAGGGCTGAGGTGGGCGTGAGCATCTCCGGCATGCCCGGGCCGCCCTTGGGCCCCTCATAGCGGATGATCACCACGTCGCCGCGGTGGATCCCGCCGGTTTCCAGGGCTGCCAGCATGTCCTCCTCGCTGTCGAAGACGCGGGCAGGGCCAGCGAACCGCGAGCCCTCCTTGCCAGTGATCTTCGCCACCGCCGTGCCCGGGGCGAGATTGCCCGTGAGGATCGTGATGTGCCCGGTCGGCTTCAGCGGCTGCTCAACCGGCTGGATGATTTTCTGGCCCGCTGCCAGCCCCTTGCTGGCGGCCAGATTCTCGGCAAGCGTCTTGCCAGTCACCGTCAGGCAGTCGCCGTCGAGCAGTCCCTTGTCGAGCAGATATTTCATCAGCCCGCTGGTTCCGCCGATCGAGTGAAGGTCTTCCTGAACGAACTTCCCGCTCGGCTTCAGATCAGCCAGATAGGGAATCCGTCGGGCGACGGCCTGAAAGTCAGCCGGCTCCAGCGGCACTCCAACACTGCGGGCCATGGCGATGAGATGCAGCACCGCGTTGGTCGATCCGCCCAGGGCCATGATCACCACCATGGCATTCTCGAAGGCCCGGCGAGTCATGATGTCACGCGGCTTGAGATCCCGCTCGAGGAGTTGCAGCAGGACCTCGCCGGCCCGGCGGCACTCAGCCAGCTTGTCGGGATGCTCGGCCGGAATCGAAGCAGAGTCGGGCAGCGCCATGCCCATCGCCTCAATGGCCGTGGCCATCGTGTTGGCGGTGTACATGCCGCCACAGGCGCCGGCGCCCGGGCAGGCATGCCGGACGATATCACCACGGCGGGCGTCGTCGATGCGGCCAGCCACATATTCGCCGTAACACTGAAACGCCGAGACGATGTCGAGCGTCGTGCCGTCGGCAAGATGGCCCGGCTTGATGGTGCCACCATAAACCATCAGGGCCGGCCGGTTGAGCCGGCCCATCGCGATCAGGCAGCCAGGCATGTTCTTGTCACAGCCAGGAATGGCCACCAGGCCGTCGTACCACTGGGCCTGCATCACCGTTTCGATTGAGTCGGCGATAATATCCCGGGAGGGCAGCGAAAAGCTCATCCCATCGGTGCCCATCGAGATGCCATCGCTAACGCCGATGGTGTTGAACCGCATGCCGACCAGACCGCTGGCAAGAACCCCCTCGCGAACCGCCGCCGCAAGTTTGTCGAGGTGCATGTTGCAGGTATTGCCCTCGTACCACATGCTCGCGATGCCGACCTGGGGCTTGGCGAGATCCTCGGGCGTCAGGCCGGTGCCCAGGAGCATTGCCTGCGAAGCGCCCTGGGCACGGGGCTGGGTGATTCGGGAACTGTAGCGGTTGAGTGCGGCCATCGATTGACTCCAGGGGACGGGTTTCTGGCAGAATAGTGGCTTCCCTCCCGCGAGAAAAGTGACCGTCATGCCGGCCCCGCCTGAGTTTATCTACCTCGATGTCGGCAACGTGCTGGTGTCATTCGACCATGCCTTGGGGCTCCGGCAGATCGCCACCGCCAGCCGGGTCGAGCTGCCGGCGGTCGAGGCCTTCTTCAGGGATCGCGACCTGCAGCTTCAGCTCGAGGCAGGTGCCGTGAGCTGGCCCGCCGCCCATGCCGACTTCTGCCGAAGCACGGGTTCTGCAGTTTCGCTCGATCATTTCTCGCGGGCAGCGGGCGACATTTTCGGCCTCCGGGTCGAGATGCTGCCGGTGCTGGCCGCCCTCCGGCGGCTACGGCTACCCGTTGGCCTGCTCTCCAACAGCTGCGAACCCCACTGGCAGTTCATCTGCAGCAGCGGGTACGCCTTTCTGCCAGCCGGCTTCCCGATCACCGTGCTCAGCCACGAGGTGGCTGCCGCCAAGCCGAGCCCGGCCATCTACGCCCGGGCTGCCGAGGCTGCAGGGGTCACGCCGGAACGAATCTTCTTCTGCGACGACATCGAGGGGCATGTCAGGGCCGCCCGAGCAGCGGGCTGGGACGCCGAAGTCTTCAGTTCGGCAAGCCGGCTGATCGACGACCTCAGCCGCCGCGGGCTGCGGCTGGGGCTGTGACTCACGGGAGAGACGCCAACGCGGTGATCAACTCCCGTTCCCCGATCCGGCCTTCGAGCAGCACCCGGCCACCGTGGGTGAGGACCGGCACCCGCAGGCCATACAGGCCTCGGGCTCCCTCGTCGGCATCGACGTCAATGAGTTCGCAGGACGGTGCATGCAACGCCAGCAGGTCCTCCGCCTGCTCGCACAGGTGGCAGCCGGCTCGGGTGTAGAGAATGAGGAAAGGATTCATCAGTGATTTTCCACGGCCAGCCCCCCGGGCCGGCCGTGGTATGCTACGAAATTAAGGAGGCTCCCAGTTTCCCATCCTTACTTTGCCGAACAAAACGCATGAGCCGCGAGGCTGTCACCATCGAAGAGTTTCTGGCCGTGCTGCGGAAAAGCGGCCTGGTCGAGGCTCCCCGAGTCGACAAAGTGGCCGCCCCGTGGCAGGGGGCGACCGGCCCCCTGCCCGACGCCCTGCCTGAGGCCTTCAAGCAGGCCGACCTGCTGACCGAGTGGCAGATCCGCCAGCTCCGGAAGGGAAAGCACCGCGGCTACTTCCTCGGCCAGTACATGCTGCGGCAGGAACTCGGCAAGGGGGGGATGAGCAGCGTCTATCTGGCTGAGCACACCGGCATGAAAATGCCGGTGGCCATCAAGGTGCTGCCGGTCAAGCGGGTGGATGAGAAGTCATACCTCGAACGGTTCAAGCGGGAGGCCCAGGCCTCATTCCGACTGAATCACCCGAACATCGCCCGGGCCACCAACTTCGATCACTCCGGTGACATCTGGTACATCGTGCTCGACTATATCAAGGGCATTGATCTGCAGAAAAAGGTGAAGGCAGAAGGGGTGCTGCCGGTTCGCGAAGCGATGAATTACGTCCGCCAGGCAGCCCTCGGCCTCCAGTACGCTCACGACGAGGGCCTTGTCCACCGCGACATCAAGCCGGCTAATCTCATTCTTGACGACCGAGGCACGATCAAGATTCTCGACCTCGGTCTGGCTCTGGGGAGCAATGACGACGAAGAGGGGGGCCTGACCAAGCAGCACGACGAAAAGGTGCTCGGCACCGCCGATTATCTGGCCCCTGAGCAGTCAAAGAACAGCCACGCCGCCGACCCACGTTCAGACATCTACGCCCTCGGCTGCACGCTCTACTACCTGCTTGTCGGCCGCGCCCCTTTCGCCAAGGGCAGTGTTGTGGAGCGAATCAAGGCCCACTGGAACGAACCGCCGCCGAACCCGCTCGATGAACTCGAGGAACCGCCCCCCGATCTCGATTCGGCGGTGATCGATCTCTACTTCAGGATGCTTGAAAAACACCCTGACGCCCGCCCCCAGACGGCGGGTGAAGTCGCCGACACGATTGCCGCCTGGCTTGAGCAGCATGCTGCCGACGGCCCGCGGCCCACCGGTTCGTTGCGGCGGCGGCCCGGAGATTCGAACGCGGCAGGCGGCTCACTGCTGCAGTCTGCCCCGCGGCGACAGCCGTCGTCGGCAGCCGCCAGCGGCAGCAACGTGCTCAGCCGTCGGGGCTCCAAGGCCGGCGGCGGCCCCCACCGGAACCCGGGCCCCGTTGCCAAGGCCGCGGTCGCCAGGCCAATCGACGACGAGGACGCCGAACCACTCGAGACGCTGATGCTCGATGAGCCGATCGCGGCCGACAGCAGCCCCGCGGTCGAAAAAAAGTCGGCCCGGCCCGCGCCGCCGGCCGAGGAGGCTGATGACGATGACGATGACTTCTTCACCGGCGGGACCGCCCCCGGGACACCTCGGCAGCCGGCGGCAGGCAGTGCCCCGGAGGATGAGGAAGACGAGGAGGACGACTTCCTGGCCGGTGTCGCCGGAACCGGGGCGGGCGGCACCAAACGGCCGGCATCAGACGATGACGATGACGATGACGATTTCCTGACGATGGCCAAGCCCCGGCCGGCGGCCTCAGCGGCAGCCGGCCCGGCTGCTGAATCAGCCGCAACGCCTTTTGCGGCAGAGGACATCTCCGTCAGTGAGTGGTGGAGCAATCTCACCGAGTCGCGGTTCCTGCGAATTCCCTTCTGGGGCTGGGTGGGCATCGTCGGCTTTCTCATCTTCTGCACGCTCCTCGCTTTGACGCTCTGGAGCTACGAGGTCTGGCCCTTCAACTCAGCCACCTCCGCTACCACGCCGGAGGCAGGCGGGCTGGTCAGGCAACTGGCTCAGATTGCAGCGATCACCGCCGCCCAGTCTTCATCGGCCAAATCGACAATGCTCGCCCGGTGGGTCAGGTCGTAGTCGAGCGGCGTGATCGTAATGGCCCCGGCCCGCAGCGCTGTAATGTCGCTCTCAGTCGCCGAGGGGGGGGGCGGCGGATCGTTGCTCGCCCAGTAGTAATTCCGTCCGCGGGGATCGACCCGGCGTTCAAAGGCCTCGCCGTAGCGGGATACACTCATCGGCACGACCCGCACCGTCGGGTTGCCCCGCAGGGCAGCGGTGGGAATGTTGATGTTGAACAGGCTGCCGGCGGGCGGCTTCCTGGCCAGCAGCCGTTCGATCACCGCCGCGGCTATCCCCGCCGCCCGGTCGAATTCAAAGTGGTCATCCCACTCCAGCGACACCGCCATGCTGGTGATCCCGAAAAAGGCCCCCTCAATGGCGGCGGCAACCGTCCCGGAATAGAGCACATTGATGCCGGCGTTGAGGCCGCTGTTGATGCCGCTGATAACCAGATCGGGCCGCCGTGGGCAGAACTCGGCGATGCCCAGCTTGACGGCATCGGCGGGGCTGCCATCGACCGCCCAGCCACGCCGGCGGTCTCCCTCGAATATCTCCTTCGCGGTCAGTGGGGTCAGAAAGGTGATGGCGTGGCCGACACCACTCTGTTCGGTGGCCGGCGCCACCACCGCCGTCTCCAACTGACCAGACAGCGCTCGTTCAATGGCGGCCAAACCGGGGGCATAGATGCCGTCGTCGTTCGTCAGCAGGGCAAGCATGCAGTGGCTCCAGCGGGATCTGCGTCGACGACCCGGCGGCCGCCCCTCCACACTCTACCACCAGCCTTCCGGACGCCGCGAACCGCTCTCCCGGCCGTTCAGGAAGGGGCGGCTCCACCGGATGGACCGGCCTCGGTATACTGGCAGGCTTTCCCGCAGCCACCCCGTGGATTGAACCGTCGTGTCCGTTGCCTCGCCCGAGCCAGAAAACCGCAGCGATGCGGTCGCCCCCGTCAACGCCGTCAACGCCGAGCGGGTGCTTGTTCTCGATTTCGGCTCACAATACGCCCAGCTGATCGCGCGGCGGGTTCGGGAGCAGCATGTCTACTGCGAAATCGTCCGACACGACATCACGGCCCAGCGGGTGGCCGAGATCGGCCCCCGCGGGATCATTCTTTCCGGTGGGCCGGCCAGCATCTACGAGACCGACGCCCCCCGTTGCGATCCGGGGCTGTTTGCCCTCGGCATTCCGGTCCTCGGCATCTGCTACGGCATGCAGGCCGCCTGCGAAGCCCTCGGCGGCAGCGTCGGCCGGGCGGAGGCCCGCGAATATGGGCGAGCCAACTGTGACGTTCTCACGGCCGACTCGATCTTCATCGACGTGCCGGCCACCACCGACGTCTGGATGAGCCATGGTGATCAGGTCACCTCGGTTTCCGACGATTTCGTGCCGCTGGCCAAGACCGCCACCTGCCCCCTGGCCGCTGTCCGGCACCGCTCGCTGCCGGTCTTTGGCCTGCAGTTTCACCCGGAGGTCACCCATACGCCGGCCGGGAGTACGATGCTGGCCAACTTCCTGCGCCGGGAGTGTGGCTGCAGCGGCACCTGGAGGCTGGAGGATTTCGCCCAGCTGGCGATCGACTCCATTCGGCAGCGCGTGGGGAAGGGGCGGGTCATCTGCGGGCTCTCCGGCGGCGTTGATTCCGCCGTGGTAGCGGCGCTGGTCAGCAAGGCGATTGGCGACCAGCTCTCCTGCATCCTGGTCGACAACGGCCTGCTGCGGAAGAACGAGGCAGCGGCGGTGATCGAGGAGTTCTCCGACCATTTCCAGACCGACCTCCATGTGGTGCCGGCCGAAGCCCGATTTCTGGACGTTCTCGCCGGCATCACCGAACCGCAGGAAAAACGCCGCCGGATCGGGCGGACCTTCATCGCCTGCTTCACCGATGAGGCGGCCAAGATCGAGGACGCCCACTTCCTCGCCCAGGGCACGCTCTATCCCGATGTGATCGAAAGCGGTGCGGCAGCCGATGGCCCGGCCGCAACCATCAAGCTGCACCACAATGTCGGCGGGCTGCCGGAGGATCTGCAGTTTGAACTGATCGAGCCGCTGCGGGATCTCTTCAAGGACGAGGTCCGGAGGCTCGGTCTCAATCTGGGGCTGCCGGAAAAAATCATCTGGCGGCACCCGTTCCCAGGGCCGGGACTGGCGGTCCGCTGCCTCGGCGAGGTGACCAAGCCCCGGCTCGAAACGCTGCGGGAGGCCGACACGATCGTGCTTGAGGAACTCAACCGGGCGGGCCTGATGCGGCAGATTTCACAAGCCTTCGCCGTGCTGCTGCCCGTCGAGAGTGTCGGCGTGATGGGGGATGCCCGCACCTACGAAAATGTGCTGGCCGTCCGGGCGGTTGAGACTGAGGACTTCATGACAGCCGACTGGAGTCACATTCCCTACGACGTGCTCGGCCGGATCTCGACCCGGATCATCAACGAAGTCCGGGGAGTCAACCGGGTGGTCTATGACATCTCCTCCAAACCGCCCGCCACGATTGAGTGGGAGTGAACCGGCAGGACCATCAGCACGGTCCTGCTCCTTTCCTGGCGCCTGGCCGGACGCCTGCGGCACAACCAACTGATGCACGTCGCCATTATCGAAGACGACCCCGCGATTGCCCGGGCCGTAGCCACCGCGCTGCGGGAACGGGGGCACACCTGCCGTTGCATCGACAGCGGCAGCGAGGCGATAGCCAACGATACGGTGCTGGCCGCCGACCTCGTGATACTCGACTCGATGCTGCCGGGGGCTGGTGGGCTCGATGTGCTGCGGACTGCCCGGGCCGCCGGCGTCCGAACACCGGTGATCATGCTCACCGCCAAGGGGACGCTGCCCGACAAGCTCGCAGGCTTCGAGGCCGGCTGCGACGACTATCTGGTCAAGCCATTCTCGATCGACGAATTGCTGGCCCGGGTTGAGGTGCTGCACCGCCGGGCGGCCGACCGGCCGGCCCCCGAACTGGCCGCCGGGGACCTGCGGCTGAATCTGGCGGCCAAGCGGGTGGCTGTGGCCGACCGGGAGGTCGATCTGACACCCACCGAACTGAGCATCCTGGAATTGCTGATCCGCTACCGGGGCCAGGTAGTGACCCGGAAAATGCTCTGCGAACATGTCTGGGGATTCGACTGGGACGGCCCCACCAACGTGATAGAGGTACACATCACACGGCTCCGGGCCAAGCTCGACAAGGGCCGCAACGGCTCGTGCATCCAGACCGTCCGAGGCCGTGGCTATGCCCTCACCAACAGCTGAACCGCTTCCCTGGGCCTCGCTGCGGGCCCGGCTGACGCTCTGGAACACGCTCGTCGTGCTCCTCACCGTCGCGGTCGCCCTGTTCGCGATCCGGGTTGGGGGCCGCACCATGCTGTTCCGCGAAGCCGATGCGGTCCTTGTCGGTGAGGTCAATGAAGTGGCCCTGGCGCTGGCCGACTTCTCCCCTGACACCGCCGCGGTCATCGCCGAGCTCCGGCGCAAGGCTGAGGGGCATGAGGCCCGGGGCTGGTTCACCCAGCTTCTCGCCGCCGATGGCCGCACCATCTGGAACAGTGACGGCTGCCCGATCACCGTCCTCAACTGGCCGGTTGCTGCCGATCAGGACGAAGAAGTCGTCCAGCTTGCCGGCTACCGTTTTGCCCAGGCCCGTGTCGACGATCCCACTGCGGATCACTTCGACGTCCGCATCGGGATGCCGACCGCCTACCTCGATGAGGATGTCGACGCCCTGACGCGGCTGCTGATTCCGGTCGGCCTCGGCATCGCCGTGGTCACCCCCTTGGCCGGCTACTGGCTGGCCCTGCGGGCCACCCGACCGATCGCCGACATCCTTGAGACGGCAGACCAACTCCGGCCGACCCGGCTGGGTGACCGGCTCACCGATCGCGGCACCGGTGATGAACTCGATCACCTTGCCCGAACAATCAACCGGCTGCTCGATGAGGTCGCCAGCCATCTCGACCGCCAACAGCAGTTTGTTGCCGACGCTGCCCATGAACTTCGCGGCCCACTGGCGGCGGTTCGCAACACGCTGGAGGTGGCCATCAGCCGCGATCGGTCGCCGGCTGAGTACCAGGAAACTCTCACCGATCTGCTTGAAGAGACCGAACGGCTGAGCCGGCTGACCAACGACCTGCTGCTGCTGGCGGAAACGGCAGCTGAAACGGACCAGCCGAGTCAGGAACCGGTCGAAGTCGCTTCGCTGGTCAAGCAGACGACGGCCATGTTTGGCGGGGTCGCCGACGAGCGGGGCATCGAACTCGTCTGCACCGGTACTGCCGGCCACGATGCTGGCCGTGTCCGCGGTGACGGCCGTCAGCTCCGCCAACTCCTCGGCAACCTGCTGGACAATGCGCTGCGATTCACGCCGCCGGGGGGCCGGGTCAGCATCGGTGTCAGCCGTCAGGAGGCGAGCGTGGTCCTCCGCGTTGCTGACACCGGCTGCGGTATCGCCGCCGATCATCTGCCCCGGATCTTCGACCGCTTCTACCAGGCCGACGCCGCCCGGACCCATCGCCGGGGCAGGGGAGGGGGCCTGGGACTGGCCATCTGCCGTTCGATCGCCGAGCGGCATGGGGGCACGATCGAGGTTGAGCACAGCTCCGGCCGTGGGACCTGCTTTGCCGTCCGACTGCCAACGGCCTAGGGCGCAACTCCCCGCAGATTGCCCGGACTGCCTGCCTGCAGGAACGCAAGCATCGTGCCGAACAGGATTGCCATCCATGGCCCCTGCCCGCGGATGCGGGCGAACGGTATTCCACTTGGGCAACACCCGAAAACGCCGAGGGTTTTCAGCGTTGCCAGTCGCCGCATCTTGCGGCGGCAGACGCTTTCCCCAGTCTGCTGGCTGTGGGTCGGAACGCTTTTAATGCAGGAAGGATGGGGAGTTCCTACCAAAAATCCCAGCCGGGGGCTTTTTTCTAATAAAAGCGATCAGGGGGAGTGTCCGATGACGGGAAGAGAGTCAAAGTTTGCCGGTCACGCAGCGTTTGCTGCCTGGCGGCTTCGCCGACCCCCTCGCAGGCGAACCAGCAATGTTCCGACCACTGAGGCACCTCGCCGGCAGTTGCCTGTTGGCCGGGCTCCTTTCCCCGATGATCGCGGCGGCAGCTCCCCCTGCGCATTTCAGCCTGGAAAAGTCCGTGGCAGCCCGCTTCCGGTTCCAAGACGCTCCGGCCGCCAACGTTCCGACGGCCCCGTTGCCTGAGCCGACGGACGCAGCAGACCTCCCTCCCATCTTTCCTGACGCCCCTGTCCCGCCAGTCCCTGCTCTCCCTACCGCTGCCGAGCTGCCGGAGGCTGAGAAGCTTCAGGAGGGAGAGTCGCAGCTGACCGACGATGCCCTCACCGTCGACCCGGACGAGAATCCACTCAGCCCCGGAATCACTGAGGTTTCCGCCGAGGGGGAGCCGGCCGCCAACCTGCCCGAGGATGAAGAACTGGTCGAGGGGGAGTCGCAGCTCACCGACGACTCACTCACCGTCGGCGCCGATGTTGACATGAAGGTTCGCTGGAACAACGGCCTCGAGTTCATGTCGACCAATCGGGAGTTCCGGGTGCACGTCGGCGGCCGGGCGCAGTTCGACACCACTTCGTTCACGGCCGGCCCGGGCATTAATAAGCCACCTGCCACAGGTGGTGTCAATCCGCGGCTGGCCGGCGCGACCAATTTCCGCCGCGGACGGTTCCGGATTGACGGCCAGATGTACGAGAACTTTGAGTGGCTCAGCGAATTTGATTTCATCAACCAGCTGACAGTCGATGCCCTCTCCGATCCCGCCCTAGGCCCACTCGAGAACACCGTCAGCCCCAACCCGGCCCCAACCGAGGTCTGGCTGGCGATCACGCAGCTGCCCTACGTCGGCAATCTGGTGGTTGGCAACCAGAACACCCTCACCGGCCTCGAGCACATCACCAGTGACCGGTTCGTGAACTTCATGGAGCGGTCGTTCAATGCCGACGCCTTCACGATGCCCTTCAACAACGCCTACGCCCCTGGCATCCAGATCTTCAACAACTGGGGTGAGAACGACCGCTACCGCTGGGCCCTCGGTTCATTCAAGGATGATTTCAACATCTTCGGCTTCGCTGACACCGCGGCAGCCAATTCAATCCAGACCCGGATCACCGGGCTGGTTGTCGATGACCCCGACAACAACCGCTGGACTCACCTCGGCCTCTGTGCGGTTTATCAACAGACGCCGCTGCCCCAGTCCAACGGCCTGGGCGACAAGGACCGTCAGCAGGGCAGCATTCGGTACCGGGTTCGCGGCAACATCCGCAACGGCCCACCCGGCCCACTCAACTCGATCTATGCCGACACCGGCCTGCTGCTGGCCGAATACCAGACGCTGATCACGGCTGAATACGCCAGCAACTGGGGCCCCTTGCAGATGCAGGCAGAATGGACCATGACGCTACTGCCCAAGGCCCGTTCGATCCTCAACCGTTCGGTCAATGCGGGCCAGCAGCCGATCAACACCGAGGTCGACAACCTCTTCTACCAGGGGGCGTACTGTGAGGTGATGTACGCCCTCACCGGCGAGGGCCGCAGCTACAACCGCAAGCAGGCGGTACTCGACCGCTACATCCCCCGGAATAACTTCTACCGGGTCCGGACCCCTGACGGCATCCGGACCAGCGAGGGCGGCGTCCAGGTCGGAGCCCGCTACGACTGGGTCTGCCTCAACAACCAGGGCATCAATGGCGGCGTCCTCAACGGCCTCACCCTGGGGGCCAACTGGTTTCTGAACCCCAACACTCGCGTGGCCCTCAACTACGACTTCACCTACCGAAACTTCATCAACAGCCTGGGGGCCAACGGCAGCGGCGGCATCAACGGCTTTGGGGCCAGGTTCTTTTACGACTTCTGATGCCTGACAACCAACCGATCGTGTGCCGAAACAGTTGTTCACCGATTCTCTCCACAGTATTTCTCCCGAAGGAGCCCAGCATGACAGAGCCTTACCTGACCAGAACCGGACACTCTCCACTCATGCCGTTCGCGGTGCTGCTCCTCACCGCAACCATCAGCCCGACCGCAGCGTCTGCTGCAAAACCGAGCGGTGAGCAGGGTGGCTGGCGTCCCAAACGGGCCGCAGTCGTGCAGACCTCGGCGACGACCGAACCAAGCAGCGCTGCACCATTCACTGGTCAGGGGGACCGCGTCGCGGAAGCACCGGAGCCCACCGTCGGTGGTGAAGCTGTGCCAGTTACCAACGTCGTCCCGGTGCCAGCCGAGGAACTCTTGGCCGAGCCCGTGCTGACCATCCCGGCAGATCCTGAGTCGGCCACAAAGCCATCCGCGACGAAGCGACCACTTCAGGCCCAGCCGGGGACAGCTCCTGCAGGAGCGACCGTACCAGCCTGCATCCAGTGCGGTGCAACCTGCAACCTGCTCCCCTTCTGCCGCTGCGAGCCGGCCACCCGGAAAAAGCCGAAGACAATTTATGAGTCGAAGTGTGAACTGGTCTGCGAGCCGGCGGTCGGCCTGCTCGGCCACCACCAGCCCAAAACAGACGGCTGCACCGACTGCAGGGCTGCCTGCGGCCCCTCGCGGATCTGTAAAAAGAAGACCCTGATCAAGACCGTCAAAGATGCAGAGGTCTGCCAGATCGAGCGGAAGGTTGGCTACCTCTGCCGCTGCTGTGCTGGCGAATGCGGCGGCTGCGACGACGACGCCTGCGGGGCCAGTTCCACGGGCCGGCGGCCAACCCTGTTCGGCTGGAACCCGTTTGCTTGGCTGGAGCAGCTCTGCCGGTAGATCGGATCCGGTTTATATGCAGCCACGATCAGGCAATCCAGAGAAGGGAGGCTCGGGGGGCGGCAAACGCTCGAGGAGCGTTGGGCATGTCCGCGCCCCGTGACGAGACTTTTGCCGTCCCCGAGCCGGCGATACACCGCAGCCGGATTCGCTCGAGCCGCTGGACAAACAGCCCCGCAAGGTTTGCGCAGACGCCCACGTCGACCTGACCCGAACGACCCGCATTCCACGAACAACAGTCCTGACCCGTCTGACCCGCAGCCGAAAACCCTGAAGGGCAAACGTCTGGAGGGGTTCTGCGGATATGGGAAGACCGGCCGGTCAGCAGGGGAAGACCGTCTGCGAACTGGCATCAGCCGTTCTGTTCGCGCTGGCGAGCCTCGTCGAGGTGCCGGCGACGGAGCCCCTGCCACCCCCGGCCGACAGTCCAGCTGCGCCGCCAACCACGGCAATCACCGAGCAGCTCCCGGCGGTTCACGAGGTCGGCTCCGACCTCAACCTGCGAGCCGTCTGGAACCACGGCCTCTGCCTGGAGAGCCCGCACCGTGACTTCCGGATGAAGGTGGGCGGGCGGGTACAGATCGACACCACGGCCTTCACCGCCGGACCGGGCCCGAACCAGCCTCCCGACCAGGCCGGGCTCGACCCACCCCTGACCGGGGCGACCAACTTTCGCCGGGGCCGGTTCCGGCTGGAGGGCCGGATGTACGAGACCTTCGACTTCGCGGCTGAATACGACTACATCAATCAGCTGACGGCCAACAACGAGATTTTTCCGACCGAGACCGGCAGTGGACCGAATGTGGCCGTGACCGATCTCTGGCTCCAGATCCGGGAGTTTCCCTGGCTGGGCATCGTGCGGGTCGGCAACCAGAAGGATCCCTTCGGCTACGAGCATCTCATCACCAGCCGCTGGATGAACTTCATGGAGCGGTCGTTCTCGATGGACGCCTTTGTGGCCCCGTTCAACCTCGGCTTCGTGCCCGGCATTCAGAGCCTCAACCGGACAGCCGACGGCAGTGTTGGCTGGCAGGTCGGCATCTTCAAGAACACCACCAACCCCTTCGGATTCGGTGACACCAGCGGGGCCAGCGAGACCGCCGGCAGGCTGGTCTGGGTGCCCTGGCTGGAGGATGGCGGCCTGCGGCTCTTGCATCTGGGTATCGCCGGCCGGACGATGCAACCCCGCAACGGTGTCGTCCGATTTCGCAGCCGGGGTGACATCCGCAACGGCCCGCCCGGCCCCCGCAACTCAATTTACGCCGACGCCGGCGTGCTCGCCGGCAGCTGGCAGAACATGCTCGGCCTGGAACTGGTCGGCAACAACGGCCCTTGGTCGTTCCAGGCTGAATACTTCGGCTCGTGGCTGTACGACGGCGTGACCACCGACCTGGGGCCACTGGAGACAAACGGCTTTCAGCCCGCGCCGGGCACGTCGGTCGGAACCGTCTTCTATCAGGGGGGCTATGCGGAGGTGCTCTATTTTCTCACCGGTGAAAGCCGCAGCTATTCCACGCTTGAATACCGCTTCGGACGGCCGATTCCCCGCAGCAACTTTTACTGCGTTCGCAGCGGGGGAAAGCGGGGGCCAATCCTCTCCAGCCCCGGTGCCTGGCAGCTGGGCTTCCGGTACAACTACCTGGGGTTGAGTGACGGCGAGGTCAACGGTGGGGTGCTCAACGCCGTCACGATCGGGCTGAACTGGCTGCTCAACCCCAACGCCCGGGTCTATTTCAACTACGACCTCACCCACCGCACTTTCACCAACACGCCCTTCACGAAGGATGCGGCCGGCAACGTGATCCCAGCCCCCAGCGAGAACGGCAGTGGCTTCATCAACGGCTTCGGGGTGCGGCTGGCGTTTGACTTTTAGTTTCACGCGAATCGGGCCATCCATGGCCCCGATTCGCTTGGTGGAAGGACGTAAGCCAGAGGTTACGGCCTTCCACGAAAGCCCGGCATCCGGCCGGGCCGAAACGCGAATCGGGACTTCCGTTTTCACGCGAATCGGGCCATCCATGGCCCCGATTCG
>CBFIHA010000094.1:0-15293 GCA_965662195.1 uncultured Pirellulales bacterium | reverse complement strand
GTGCAAACCCGAAGCAGAGCAACCCGCAGGTCAGATACCGACGAAACTCTTCTTCGATATGCCGCCTGATTGGCCGGTCGCACTGGTCGTGCTCGGCAAGCCAGCTCTCGAGGTGCCGCGCGATGACCTGATAGAGCGACGTTCGCTCAGGCCGCCGACGGGCATAACGCAGCTGTGGAGGCTCTCGCCACGAGGCGGGTGATGTCCGCTGGCCTGGACGCTTGCGACTGGCCGCGACCACGGCGATACCCGGCTTTCAGAGGTGCCCCACTCTGAAAGCGGATGCCGGGGCCATCAGGGGCAACGGGCCTTAGCCGTCGCTGGTACGATGGGGGGCAGAAACATCTGTACGTGTGGCGTCACCGCAACCGCTCGTCACTCGGAACACGCGAGCATCGCGCGGGCCATGGCCGAAGGCGTGGTCGTTACGAGGGGAATTCGAGCGTCACGTCGGTGTCGTTCGCTGCGGACAAAGAACCGTCCCAGCCGAGAATTCTGAAGGCGTTTACCGTGGTGCCGCCACCAGATTTCACCGTGGGAACCCACCGGATCTGATCTCCGGCGCGAATCATCCGCAGTGAGAGTATGCGCAGCAGTTCCTGCGGTGAGCTACCCGTAGGTGGCGTGGATACGTCGATCCAGGCCTGCCCATCCCACTTTTCGACGCGACCCGAAGACACGTTGGTGACGACGAACGATATCGATGCGGGGTCACTGACCACGGCCTGACTCAAATCCGCGGGTGAGATCACCACGGGAGCGGGCCCCATTTCCGAAGCCCCCACCCTGATCGTCGTGGCACGTAGCAGCTGCGGTCGCTGAATGAGCTGTTCTGCAACGAGGATATCTCCCGTGGAATCATCGAGATACTCTCCGTCGAAGACCGTTATTTGAAGCTCGATGTCCGTGTCTCCGGTCACGGCCGGGGCGTACCGAATGCCCCCGAGCGTGCCAAAGTACTCGTTGAGCGCCGTCGGGATGCCGAGAAAGGTTCTCGCCGTGTTCGTGCCGCCGACGGTGACCGCCGCGCTGCTGGCGGCAAGGATTTCGCCGTCGGGCACGGTCAACGTGACCGTCAGCGGATCGGACTCCGGATCGGCAAATGCCGCGGGTGTGGCCGGCCACAGCAAATCTGCGGTCTCCCCTCTCGCCACACGGAAGAGCGGAACCGGCCCGGTCGTCGGTGCCTCATTGATGTTGATGACCTGAACGAGGACCTGCGTCTCCACGGAGACGACGCCTGCCCCCGAGGCGACCACCGTGAACCGGTATTGAGGCTTGGCCTCAAAATCTGCCGCGGCCACGAGCCGCACTCCTCCGCTCACGTCATCGATCGTCGCGAGCGACGCATCGTCGTCGAGCCCCCGCCTCAGGCTCCAGGCGACAGCCGTCAACCCCGCGGGGGTGTGGCCGGTATAGATCACCGTGGATGGATCGGCATTTTCCACGACCGAGGCCGACGCCGACTGATAGGTGGTCTCGCCGTGCAGCGTGATCTCGATCAGCTTCGCACCTTCCGCGAGCGTCACCTGCTCCATGTCGATCGCGCCGAACCCGACGTCCACAATCACGGTTGCCCCAGCGGCGATGGCGAGCGGGCCGGAGCCAAGGCCACCGACGTGTCTGACGTAGAGCGTGCCCGCCTCGACGAACGTGCCGCCGAAGTGGCTGTTGGCCCGCGAGATCAAGAGCGTGCCGGCGCCGGTTTTCACGAGGTGGTCGCTCCCCGATCGGCGACCTGCGAAGAATTCGAACTGTCCCGCCGGCACGTCAATCCCACTGAATGTGAGCGAGCCGTCGCCGACCGCCCAGCCAGGGGGGAGCGCTGCGGGCTCGCCAGTGATTGCAGAGAATACGGCGTCGAGAAGCCGCGCGTCAGTCAGGTTTGCCCCGGCCACCTTGACACCCGCGAGCACTGCGGTCGAGAGATTGGCACCGGTGAGGTTTGTGCCGGAGAGATCAGCCCCGGTGAGATTTGCTCCGCTGAGATCCACGCCTGAGAGGTCGCGGCCCGCGAGATACATGCCGGAGAAGTCGCCGCCGGGCCCGAGCAACGTGCTGCGGACGAGCGCCCGGCCGGCCGGCACAGTCGTTGTGCCGGCGTCGTTGTCGATGCCGCCACCAAAAATCGAAAACGGCGTGGGAGCATGGCTGCCGATGACGAGATGGGCTCCGTCGATGGCGACGTTGCCAAGAGCGGCGGTGATCGAGGCCAGCGCCGACCGGCCAATCGTGACGGCAGCCCCCGCGCCGGTGGTGGCGAGCATCACGCTGCCCCCGCGGGCGGCCCGGACGTCAGCGTCCACCGCGACTGCCGCGGTGCCAATGATTCGCAGATCGGTGCCTTCGAGCAGCGACACCACGGCAGCCGTCTGGGCTGCCACATGGAGTTGCCGCGGGGCGATGCCCCGGAAATCGATCGCCACGTCGGCGTCGGAGTCGTGGAGGGTAAGCTTCCGAAACTGGCTCACTGGGAGGGCGAAGGTGCCGCCGTTGTCGGTGGTGATGCCGCTGCCCGTGAGACTGATCGCCCGCGCGACAGACTCACGAATCGTGAGCTGGTCATCGGCCGCCGCATCGACACCGGTGATGGTCACCGCTGTGTTCGCCTGGAACGCGTCGATGAGGACGTGATTGCGACCCGCGCCGAGGTCGAGCTCGACGGGCTGGTAGCCGGCGGCGAATGTCACCTGGTCGTGCCCCGCCCCGAGGATGATCCGGGCCGGGCCGGCCCCGGTCCAGGAGAGCACGTGGGTTCCGCCGAGCGTCACGCTGTTCGTGGCGCCGAGCGTGACGGCCAGCGGCTTGGTCACCTGCGAGAAGTCGAGCGTGGCTCCGGCGAAGATGTCGGCGGCGGCCGAGTCACCGCCGAAGCTGTCGTCGAAGGCGAAGGTGAAGCTGCCTCCGTGAGCCGCGGTGAAGGCATCGTCGCCCGTTCCACCGAGCACCTGAGCGGTCCCGCCGCCGATACTGATCGCGTCATGGCCATCACCACCGTGGAGGATGTCGTAGCTGTCGCCGCCGAAGAGCGAGTCGTTGCCGAGGCCGCCGGTGAGCGTATTGAGGCCTTGGCCGCCGCGGATCGTGTCGTGCCCGTGGCCACCGTCGATCCGAACCGGCGAGAGCACGCCGGTGGCATCGACCGTGTCATGGCCGTCGCCGGCAAGGCCGAGGACATTGGTCACGCCCGTATAGACCTGCGGCGCGGGGTTGCCCTGGGCATCGACATATTGGGCGACGCCCTCGACGTAGAACTGCACGCTCACCGTCTCGTCCCCCGCCACCCCACCAAGGTGACGAAGTTCGAAGTGCTCGTCGATCACGCCGGCCGTGGCCGCCCCGCGGCGGGCTGCCGTCGGCCCCATGTTCAAGAACAGCGACCCGACGTCGGCCGCGGATTCCTTGGGCGGTGCCGGGTCGTTCTTGACGTCGAAGATCGTGTAGCTGCCAAAGTCATGGCTCCAGATGTTTCGCCAGTGGAAAGGCAGGTAGAGCTTCAGGTAGGCATCGGCCGAGATGCTACCGGTGAACTCGAAGTCGAACAGGTTGAGCGGCGAGGAGAAGTTGTCGCCCGCAAGCTGGATCATCTCATCGAGCGTCAGCCGGTCATCACCGCCGGCATTGGGCGTCATCACCATGTCGACGTTGAAGAAGCCGTCGACGCCAGCCTTGGCCGCCCCGCCGTTGAGTTGCGCACCGAGCGCGAGGTATCCCCCAGCGGTGATCCGGGTCGCTGAGCCGTCGATAAACAGCCCCTCTTCGACGACGTCGAGGGCCAGCGACTCAAGCGCTGCCGGGGACAGGAAGCTGGCGAACGACACCGTGTCGGAACTGCCCGTCGAGGTGGTCGGCAGGCCGACGTCGGCCGTGATCGCCGACTCGAGGGCGTCAATCCAGAGTTCGAGCCCGGCCGTATCCATCCCCACCGCGAGTGTCGCCGAAGCGTTCACGCCGCCGCCGAAGGTCATGGAGAGGGGTGGAGCGATTGGATAACTGGCGTCGAGGCTGAAGTTGGCCGAGAGTGTGGGGAACGTGATCGTAAACAGGTCGGCCGTCTGGCCGGTGAGCATGTCGATCAGCGAGTTCACGTTGAGCACGTCGAAGGAAATTCCCAGGCCGCCGGAGACGCCGTAGGACGAGTTGGCGTTGACCACCTTGCCGGCTGCATGGGTGAAGGGGTTGCTGGCGGAGCCCTGAAACTGGCCCAGGTATGAGTTGATCGCGCCGGCGGTTTGCTGCTGGGTGGGCAGCGAGGCGGTGGCCTTCGTCGGCGCGGCAAGGGCGGTCGCGCCGTCGCGGAAGTCGTCCGCGAAGCTCACCGCCGCGGCGAGTGGCACGCGATAACTCTGCCCTGGATTCTGGTTGATGTAGTTCACGGCGCTGGTGATGTCGTTGACCATCGTGGTAATCGCCGCCACAGCATTGACGAAGCCGAGATCGGCACCGCCGAACCGGTTGGCCAGGCCGAGTAGCGACGTGTCGCCGCCGATCACATCGCTGAGGACCGGAATCTGCGTGTCGAGGGCGTTGATGAAGGGCTGGAGGCCGCTGGTGATCGGCCCCAGCCGGGTGGCGATTTGCGACATGTAGTCGGAGATGAACGAGCCCAGGTCGATAGCGAAGTTGTCGTAGCTGACGATCGGCTGGCTGTGGCCTTCCGTCCAACTGATACCGAGCGTCGCGGCAAAGCCGGGCAGCGCCCCGGCCATCCCACCGCCAGCGACCTGGAGATCAAGGTCGAGCTCCAGGTCGATCACGGGCGTGCTAAGCGTGGTCTGGAAGAAGCTCGAGGCGGGGAGCGTGTTGATCTCTTGAAGCGTGATCCGCCCATCGGCATCGGGATCGGTGAGCGTGGTGGTGAAGCCCATCGCGAAGATGTCGCCGACGTCGGCCGACATCGTGCCACTCAGGATGCCAACGGTGACGGAGTTGGTGAAGTTGGCCGCGGGCCCGGCATCGAGCGTGCCGGAAAACTGATTGCCGGCATCGGGGATGACGAAAAATCCGTCCAAGGCGTCGATGCCGAAGGAGAGGTCCACCGTCGCGGTGCCGCTGGCGGTGAGATCAAGCGCGGAAGCCGCGGTGAACGTGATCGGCAGGCCCGGCATCCCAAGCTCAAAAGCGATCTCAGTGGCCCCCAGCGTGTAGTCGATCACCAGCGGGAAGGCGACTGAGCGGACGGTTTGCTGATCGCCCGCCCCGTCAAAAAAGGATTCGGCCAGGGCGTTGTAGGTGAGCACGTTGCCGGTGGCGTCGAAGAAGCTCGGCAGGCTGCCGCTGGTCGTCCCGCCCGTGATCGCATTGACATAGCTGCCCGTGGTAAGCGGCAGCGAGCCATCGAGCACCAGGCCAGGCGTGGCCAGCACGACGTTGTAGGCGGTCGTGGCCTCGTTGTAGAGCTGTTCGGCGGCCGTCTCCTGGCCCACCGACGGCGTGCCGATGCTGACGATCGGCTGCCCGTAGCCCGACCCGCCGGAGGTGATCGTGATGGAGACCACCTTGAAGCCGCCATTGCCGTCCTCTCCCATCACGGCGGTTGCCGTGGCCCCCGACCCGGTGCCGGCCAGGTCGAGAATCGTCACCAGCGGAGCCGCCATGTAGGACTCGCCCGTCTGGGTCACGGTGATCGCTGTGATCGTTCCGTCGGTGGCAGTGGCGGTGGCGGTCGCATTCTGGTCGCACTGGGGCACGAAGGCCGGGAGTGTGGCGGCGACGTAGGCGGCGATGGCGTCGTAGGTCGAATAGGCGGCCGCGAACTCCTTCGCGCCGTCGCCCACCACGACCTGCGTCTGGCTGGCCATCGCGGCCTCGAATGTGCTGGAGAAGGCGGTGGACAGGCTCTCGAGATTGGTCTGGAAGACGTCAGGGTTCCCGATCGCGTCGGCCAGCGAGAGCGAGGCGATCGCGTCGTTGGTGATGTCGGGCAGGCCGAGCGCGACCGTGGCGTCTGCCCCCGGTAGGAGGAAGCCCGCCAGCGGAGCCGCCGCCGCATCGTCGGAGCCGCCGATCGTGAACGTGCCCGAGTAGCAGGTGGAGGTCGGGTAGTAGACCGGGAGCTCGGCCGAGTAGCTGCCGCCGGTGACGCTACTGGCCAGCGAGGCGGCGGTGAGATCGGCTGCCAGCGTTGCCGCCGCGAGCTTGGTGGCGAGGCCGCCGTCGGTCAGCGACACCGTGGCTGTCGTGGTTACGTCGGAGTCGAACAGAACCGGCATCGTGCCGAGCGTGCCCTGAAAGTCGAGGGCCGCTCCGACGACCTCGATGTCGGAGAGCACCCAGGCCCGGGTGGACCCGGAGCCATCCACGTAGCCTGCGGTCGAGTAGGCGAGGCTCGGGCCCGAGCCCGACGAGGCCAAAAGCGCGCCAAACGGCGACTGCCACGAGGCCGTCAGCGAGACCGTCAGGTCGCCGGTGTTGGCGGCAGGCACGACGAGGTTGGCGAGCATGCTCTGGGCCGCGGGCAGGCCACCGGCGAGGGTCGCCAGCGAGCCGACGTCGAGGGCGATCTGCGTGGTGCCCGCCGCGGAGTGGAACCAATTGACCGCCGGAACGAGCGTGAGTGCGAAGCCCGTACTCCCCCCGGCAGACGCGGCTCCAAAGGCCGGTGTGAACACGCCCGTGCCACTGGCCCAGTCGATCAGGGCATCGAGGTCGGCCGGCAGGTCACCGACGAGATCGCTCTCGATGGTTGCCACGAAGATCTCCGAGAACCCGGTCAGATCCTGCAGGCTTGCCGACACGAACGGCATGGGATCGGCGAGCAGGCCGGCGGTGTCGGTGGCGGCGAGGACGGCGGCGACCGCCTCGAAGGCCGGTGCCAGATCGGCCGCCCCGATGAAGAGCAGTCCTTGGGCTCCGCCCCAGTTGGCGTCGGTGAGCGTCGCCGCAAACCCGCCGGTGGCCGCCGTCTGCGCCGAGAGGGTCAGCTGCGGCGTGCCGGTCAACTGGCCGCCGATCAGGGCCTCGACCGCATCGCTGACCGTCGCCCCGAAGGTTAGATCGTAGGCGTCGATCACCGCGGTCGTCGTGGCGTTGGCACGGAGCAGCTGGTCACTGGTGAGGATCGACTGCCAGCTGCCGAACGACTGAAACACCCCGGGCGTGGTCTGGAGTGTGAACGACACCTCGGGCGTGAAGTTTTCGGCGGTCAGCGCCAGATCGAGGTAGCCCACCTGGGCCGAGCCGGTGAAGCCCGGAGCGGCGCTAGTGCCGACGAGATCCATCGCGAGATCGACGTTGCCCAGCGTCACCGCGCCGACGTTGGCGACCGACCAGGCCGAGGCGGGGAAGAGCGCCTGCCCGACGAGCGAGTCGTTTGATTGGGCCGACACAAACCAGACGAGCGGCGCGTTGCTCGCGGTCGGCATGACGATCGCCAGATTCTCGGCGAGCGCGAGCGTGGGTGAATCCTCGCCCAGCAGCGGAGCGAGGTAGGCCTGGAGCGTGTAGATGTTCGCTTCGGTCGAGCCGCTCCCGCCGACGAGCCCCGTCGCCGCCGCGTCGGCCAGTTGGGTGAGCTGGTCGATCAGCTGGTACTGCAGGCTGATGCCGCTGCTGGAGGAGGTGGTGGTCGACCAGGTGGAGCCGTCGAGGAAGAAGAAGACATGGCTGACTTCGGAGGGCCCCTGCGGGGCGGCCGAGATGTCGACCCAGGGGGCGTCGATCGTGATCACGGGGCTTGAATAGCCGGAGCCGTAGCTCGTGAACACGATGTCGACGACCCGCCCACCTTCCATCACGGCGTAGGCGGCCGCCCCGCTGCCAAAGCCGGTCGAGTCGGTGATCGTGATGGCCGGTTGAGCCTGGTAGAGCACGCCGGGGCTCGTCATCGCCGCCCGAAACACGCCGTTGGTGACCGTGGTTGCGGTCGTGCCGAGAAACGTGAAGTTGGGCAGGCCTGGAATCGCCAGCTCGACCGTGGGCGCGGTGTAGCCGCTGTTGAGCGTGGCCGGCGGCCCGATCGTCACGACCGGATTGACATAGCCGCTGCCGCCGGAAGCGAGTGCGATGGTGGTCACGACGCCGTCGGCCGAGACGGTCGCCGTGGCGGTCGCGCCACTGCCACCGCCGCCGGCATCGGTGATCGTGACCGTGGGGGGCGACGACGCCGAATAGGTAGCCCCACCAAGGGCGAGGCTGATCGCCGTCACGATGCCGTTGCTGGCGGTGGCGGTGGCGGTGGCCCGATAGTCGCCCACGGCGATTCCGGTGATCAAGCCGGAATTGTCGGTGAGCACCGTGGCGGTGGCGCCCACACCGGTCGCATCGACGACCGTGGCGGTGGGCACAGGCACCAGATCCATGGCCGTGCCGGTGATCACCGTCGGTGCCGCGACGGTGATCCGGGGGCGGACGTAGCCCGAGCCTGCGGCGGTGATCGTGATCCCGGTCACCACGCCGCCGGCGATCGTGGCGGTCGCGGTGGCCCCCGCTCCGCTGCCGGCTTCGTCGGTGATCGTGACGGCGGGCGCGGCGGCGTAGAAGGCTCCACCGTTGACCACCACGCCGCCGGTGACACTGCCGGCAGCCCAGCGGGCCGAGACGGTTGCCGGGGCGTTGCTGCCCGAGAGCAAAAAGATTGGAGCCGTGAAGCCGGATCCGGCCGTGAGCAACGTCACGCTCTGCAAGAGACCAGTATTGGGATCGAGATTTGCAGTCGCCGTGGCGCCGGTGCCCGTGCCGGCGGCGTCGATGATCGTGACCGTGGGCGCCGTCGTGTAGGTCTGCGTGCCCGCGGCGACGCTGATGACGTCCGACACGTAGCCATCGATGCCAAACCGTTGGCTGCCGGGAGAGACGCTGATGGCAGACAGCACGCCGGTGGTCACCGGCAGGGCCACCGCCTGCTGCTGCTGGTTGGTCAGCGTCACGCCGGTGGTCATCACGCCGGCATCGAGCGCGAGCGTGAACTGGCGGGTGGCCGTGATCGATGCCGGCACGTCCTCCGAGCCGGCGAGGGCAAGCCCCGAGACCCCGGGCACCGCCAGGGCGGCGATCGCCTCGGCTTCGATGGCAAGCTCGCTGGCGGCAGTGGAGATATCGGCGTAGCTGACACCGATTGCCAGGCCACCGGCATACTGGACGCTCGCCAGACCCGCGGGGCTAGCGGCCTGCGTGGCCTGGGTCAGGAATGTGGCGGCGTAGGTCCGGCCGGAGGAGACCCCGACCTGGGTGCCGGTGGCCGTCGCAGCAAACACGCCCCCGACGGAAAGCGTCGTGCCGAGCCCGGCCGACACGAGCCAGTCGCCGCCGCTGGTGCTCGCGGCCCGGCCGATGACGCCGGGGAAGGCCGCCGTCGGCGCGATCGCCCCGCCGGTCGCAATCTGCACGTCCACGGTCGAAAAGCCCATCACGTAGCGACCGGAGTCTGACAGGCCCGAGAGCAGCGCGGGGGCGAACTCCACCGGCAGCTGCGCCACGCCGGTCGCCGTGATCTCCTGTGAGGTCGCCGCCCCGACGAGCGTGTAGGTCGGCGCGACCGATGTGCCGCCCACCGCAAACACCAGTGGCGTGACAAAGGCGGAATCGGAACCGGCCGGGAGTGCGGCCTGCACCTGCATCGCCGTCGGCAGGAAGCCGGCGGCGAAGGTCGTCGCCGCGTCGATCATCACGCTGCCGGAGGTCGCATCGAAGGCGGCGGCGTTGCCGTCTCCTACGGCGCTGCCGCTGGTCATGGAGGCGATGATATCGAGGGAGTGGATCGCCGCGGCCGTCATGGTCGCCGATGAGCCTGCAGACACGGCTGCCGACGTGGCGGCCGAGCGCCAGGTGCCGGTGGCGGTCGCGGTGCTCTCTAGGGCCACCACGCCGGTGGCGGCGTCCTGATAGCCGAACAGGTAGGTCGCCCCGGGCGTGAGGTTCCCGAGCGTGGGGAAGAAGACGGCCGCCTCGTTGAGCCCCACTGCCCGCACCTCGATCGCCTCGCCCACCGCCGCCACGGTGTAGTCGGAGCCACCCGTGGATTCAAGCAGCACCGGCGTGATCGTGCCCGTCGCGTTGGCATACAACCGCACCGCGGTCGGCACGAAGGCGGTCGTGTAGGCAGCGCCAGTGAAGGCGTAGGTGCCACCCGCGGCGATGTCGGTGTCGGGCCGGGCCACCGAGCCGCTGCCAGCCTGAGCGAGGCCGGTGAAAGCGGCGAGGGCATAGCTGCGGCCGCTCGTGAGCTGCGTGCCTGACGACTGGCCGAAGGTCGCCCCGAGGGCCAGCGACCCGCCGGTGGCGGAAGAGAGGCTGCCGGCCGTGGCCAGCCAGCTGCCGGTTCTGGTCTCGAAGTCGCCGCCGATCGTGCCGGCGTAGCTTGCGGTCGTGGAGATCGCGGCGGCCGCCACGCTCATCGCCCGGTCGGTGAATCCGAGCACGTAGGTCGCCGCGGCGTCGGCGGCGAACTCGGGCAGCACCAGCGGCCCGGTCTGGAGCCCGGAGCGGGTGACGGCCAGCGACTGGCCTGCGGCCACGAGGGTGTAGGTCGCCGCCGCGCCGCTGCCGGTCACGGCAAACACCAGCGGTGTCACCGACCCGCCCGAACCATTCGCCACGAACTGGATCGCGGCGGGCATCGTTGCAGCGGTATAGGTCGTGCCGGCCGCGATGGCTACCTGGCCCGGCGCGATGTCGTTGTCGGGTAGGGCCGTCGGCGGGGTGGCATCGCCGACGAGGTTGTGCTGGTTGAGCACCTCGAGCAGCCCGCGAAGCGTGGCGAAGGTCGGTGCCGAACTGACCTCGGCGGTGAGGTTGCTCGAGAGCACGACGGCGTCGAGGGCAGAGGCGGCGGTGCCCGTCGCGTCGCCGAGGCCCTGGAAGGCGATCGTGTGAGTGCCCTCGGTGAGGGTGAGAGTGGGGGTCGTGAACTGCTGCCAGGCGGCCGTGAGCAGATCCTCAGCGGCCACGGTCATCACCACGGTGCCGTCCACCAGAATGTTCAGGCCGTTGGCCGTCACACCGCCGTCACTCCGCTGGATCGCAGCAAACGAGAGCTGGTAGGTGCCGGCGGGGAGGTCATAGAGCGTCTGCGTGATGCTGCCTTGATCCTCGACGAAGGCGGCCTGTTGGCCGTCGGGTGCGAGCGGCGAATACCACTCGCTGCCGTTGCGGGCCAGGCCCGAGGTACCGGTGAACACCCACTGGCCGCCGGATGGATTCGTGATGAAGGGCGTCGTGCTCGTGCCGGCATAGGGCCCCTCGAAGCTGCCGTTGCCCAACTCGAGGGCGGCGGTCTGCTCGGCGAAGAACCCCAGCGCCGACAGGGCATTGGCCGATCGGGTGCCGATCTGGTAGGCGCCCGTCGTCGGGTTCAAGGGCGTCATCGTGAAGCCGGTGATCGAGGCGTCGGTGGCGTAGAACTCGAGGAAGCCAGGGCGGCCGGGGGTCTCCCGGCAGGCGAGGCCGGTGCCGGCGAGCTTTGCGGCGAAGTGGGCGGCGATGCCCGCGGCCAGCAGCGGGCTCGACTGGCTGACAGCGGGGGAGTCGGTCGAGAGGTTGCCGAGCAGATCGACGGAGCTGCCAGTCGACCCGCGGGTGACGGCAAACGTGGCCCCGTAGTTGTTCACCGGCAGCCAGCCCGAAACCCGACTGAAGGCCGGAATCACGAGCAGCCGCTCTGTCAGCAACGCCGCGACATCATCGAGCCCGGTTCCCCAGTCGTAGTCGACGACGTCGCTTGAAAATGGCACCGTCAGCCACGACGAACTGCCAATGCCCGAGAGGCTGCCACCGGTGCTGTGCAGGCCCGTCGAGATGAGCGCCGGCACGTCGAGCTGCGCCAGCGACAGGTACTCACCCATGTTCGCCAGCCTCCAGCTCGGCTGGGTGTAGCTGCTCGTGGCGGCCCAGGTGCGGGTCGACGTGGGGAGCGACACGGTCGGTGCCGAGGCACCCGTGGGCAGGGGCTCGCCTGCGACCTCACCTGCAAGTGGCAGGCTGGCCGCGACCGTGATCGTGCCCGAGGAGGGAAAATAGCTCGCCGCTGCCTGCGCATAGCTGAGCGCCGCGACCGTCGAACTCGTCGCGGTCGTGCCGCCAGGAAGCGTCGTGGAGGAACTCGCCGACTTGAGGTACGCCGCGGCGGTCGCCGAGAGGGAATACGAGCCAGCGGCGACGGTTGTATCGAGATAGCCGAGCCCGGCATCGAGGTCGAGGTCGGTCTCGGTGGCGGTCGCGGCCCAGGAGGTGCTGATTCCCGCCAGGAGGTTGCCCGCGTTATTGAGGGCGAGCGTGAGCTGGAGCGTGCCCGAGGCCGTCACGGGGATCGTGGCCGTGGGCCCGCGGCGCAGCTTGAGCACCTCGTCCAGGCTGCCCGTGGAGACGACTGCGTGGTAAGTCTGTGAGGGGCTCCAGGAGAGAACCACGCCGTTCTGGGCCACGAGCGACGTCAGGGAACTGCTGGCGATGCTGGTGGAGGCCACGGGGCTACCGGTGGAATCGACCGTCATCCGGGTGGCGTCGTTGCCGTTGCCTGCGGCGTCGACAAGCGTGCTGCCGGACGTCTCGTCGGCCTTGTAATAGGCGAGCAGGCCGGGGGGTGAACCCTGGAGCGAGAGGTTGTAGTTGGCGGCGATCTCCGTGGCCGAGAGAGCCCGCGACCAGATCCGCAATTCGTCTTGCTGCCCCTGCCAGGCCGGGTCGGCGGCATTGTTGCTGCGGCCCCACCAGTTGCTCTCCCGCGTGAAGTCTGCAACCGGCGCGTCGAGCGTGAACGTGTCGCTGAGCGTGCCGTTGACATAGAGCTCGGCCGTGCTGCCGCTGACGACCGCCGACACGTGAGACCAGGTGTTGCTCGGGCGGGTCGTGGTCGAGGCGTAGGTGCTGCCGCCGAGGCCAAGGGTCAGGGCACCGCCGGCAAGGAACAGCGAGATGTTGTTGCCGCCGGCGTTTTCAGCCTCGCCAAAGTCCACGATCCGCTGATTACTCACCGAGAGATCCGAGCTGGTGAACCAGGCCTGGATCGTGAAACCGTCCGCGGAGCCCAAGGCGAGTTCGGGCAGCTGGGCGAAGAGCGGCTGGGCCGTGCTGCTTTGCAGGGCGGAGCCGGCAGAGGTGGCAGAGCCGGCCGTCGCGGGGAGTATGTCGGCCGTCCAGGTGCCGCTCGCGGCGATCGCGTTGGCGACGGCCTGCACGTCGGCCACCGTCGGGAACGGGTAGGCGGTGTCGAAGCTGCTCCAGGTCGTCTGGCCATTGCCCTCGACGTCGAGACCGAGGATGTCACTGAGCCGGACGGGGAGCATCTGGCCGAGCGACACGTCGAGCCCGGGCACCTGCGGAAGGTCATCTTCGGCAAGTCGCAGACTGTCGGCCACCGTGGCGATGCCAGAGAAGGCAAACAGGCCGCTCTCGGTGGCGGAGACGAGGCTTGGGCCGAAGGCGTTGGGGTTGTCGAGCGGATTGGCGCTGGCGATCAGCGGGTTGTCAGCCGGAAGATAGACGAAGTTTTTATAGCCGGTGCTGAACAGGTCGTTGATCGTCGCCGAGCCGAGCACGTCGGGATTGGCCCAGGTGCCGATGTAGGGGACGAACGGCGCGGCCTGCTGGTAGTCGCTCTGCTCGATGATCTCCTCGGTCGAATACCAGAGCGTGCCGTCGGGCTTGTAGGCATAGATCCAGAGCGATTCGCCGCGGATCAGGATGCCAAACGTGGCGAACTGCTCCATCGGGGCGCCGCCGATGTCGGTCCACTCGCCGAGCACCGTGTTGTAATAGGTGGTGTCGGTGGTCCAGCCGGTGAACGGGCCGCCGTTGCCCTGGCCGGTCGGCAGGTTCAGCTGCGGCCCCACCTTGCCGCCGGAGTTCCAGCGGGTTTCCATGATGTCGATCTCGCGGCTCCAGCCCGCCGGACCGCCCTCGGGGCTGCCGTCGGCGTAATACTCCGGGCCCACCCGCGGGTCCTTCCGTTCGGCGAGATAGAAGGTCTCGACGAACGAGTTGTCGGAGGAGCCCGTGGAACCGATCTTGATGTCCATCTGCCAGAGTCCGTCGAAGCCCGAGCCAGGGCCGTAACTCGCCTGGTAGTTGGCGTCGAGGGCCGCCGGAAATGCACGGCTGCCGTAGTTCGTGCCACCGCCGGAGTCGAGGGCTGCATTCGACTGGTAGGCCGCTCCCCCTTGGATCGTCCAGCGGCCGGCTTCGGAGCCATAGTCGAGGGCCCAGAAGCTCTGTCCCGGAGTCGCCGCGGGGCTCGTGTTGCCCATCCCGCTGGTCCAGCCGACGTTTGAGATCACAGCGGGCGCGAGGTCGATCGTCACATCCTGCCAGTTGACGGTGTCGCCGGCCGACGCGGAGTCAGCGCTGTTGTAGTTGAAGGTGGCGAGATTCTCGGTGTCGTAGAGATAGTCGTTGCCACTGGAGTCAGTGCCCGACGCAATCACCGAGTGGCCGAGGATCTCCGTGCCGCCCGCGGTGAGGATGTCGAACTCAAAGCCAGTGCCCATGATCCCACCGAGACGGCCCCCCGCCGGGATCACGGTGCCCACCGCGGGGCTGGCGTTTGCTCCTGAGGCCGCCGTGATCTCGAAGTCGTAGGGGGAGTCGTTGTTCCAGCCCCATTCGGGCAGGACGACTGTGATCAGCTGGCCGGAGATGTAGTACGGCGGGCTCGAGAGGTTGCTGGAGTAGCTCTCGCTGTAGGTGAATGAGAGGAGGCCGCTGGTGTCGGTGAGGTAGCGGTTATCGTTGTCATCGATCTGGGTGATGACCGACGCGGTGCCGATCGACGTGCCAGCGTCACTCGGGTCGCTGCGGACATCGATCGTGTAGGTCTCGAATACGGCGTAGCCGTAATTTAGGCCCGGCATGATGACCGAGCCCTCGGCAGGCTGGAGATCCTGTCCGCCCTGTTCGGTGCCCTCTTCAAACACGAGGGCATACGTGTCGGAGGCATTGACGAGGTTGTAGATCGCGTACGCGTACAGCATCGCTCGGGATTCGAGCCGCTCCATTCCCATGGTTTGGGTACGGATCCGCTGGAGGCGTTTTCGGTCGCGTTTGGTGCGGCGGAGCGGGTCTCGGCGGAGGTTCGAAAGCATGCGTGGAGGGTCTCGTGAAGAGGGAATGCCGGGGGCGTCGGCAGCCGCCCCAGTGACAGGACGGCGCAGCGACCAGCCGCCGCTCTCCGACAATACGGCTATCCCGCTCCAGCAGCAACTATTAAGGATAGGACGGTCAACGGCACTTTCGCAAGCATCTTGCCCGTCGGCAGCAGCCGAGTTGTTGGCTTCTGCCCCCTTTTGCGGGCAAGTCTCGCTCTCACCCGCCTCGTAAACGGCAGAAAAAGGTGAGAAAGAGCCGGCGGACCCGCTGAATCC
>CBFIHA010000093.1:0-15362 GCA_965662195.1 uncultured Pirellulales bacterium | reverse complement strand
CGGCCAGAACGCTGCAAAGAAAAGAGTCCTGACACCTTTTTTGCGACGGCTCACAAGTCGAACATCAGCCGAGAAACGGTCAGGGAAATGCCATTGACCGGGCCGTCTTTACGCTGGTGAACGCCCACCCAGCTGAGGGCACCGCCCGAGGGCCCGGATTAGTTGGTAAGCATGAAGAATGTGACGGCATGGGAGGGGAGTGTGCAGGTGAGCCTGTTACCGGTGATGGTAACCGGAATCGTGCCGACAAACTCCTCTTCGTGAGTGAGCAGGGGATGGGCAGCGAGGTCATCGTGTCGCAGCATCACGGCGGTACAGGCCCGCGGTTTGAAGCCGTCAAGGCGGAGGCTGGTGGGCACGTTTTGCTCCCACGAACCGTTTACGACCATCACGAACAGCTGGCTCGAGTCGGCCGAGAGCGTGGCCAGCACCGGTGTCAGCGGAAAGCCCGGGGCAGCGGCATCCCGCGGGTCGGGATGGTAGGGCGCTTGCCCACTGACTGCCACAACATTGTCACCCAGATGCCGGCTGAAATGGTGGTAGAGCCAAAACAGCATCGACCGCTGCTCAGGTTTGTCGCTGGCGACCAATAGAAAACCCGGATTGTGGCTCGTGGAGAAGAGGTTCCAGCCGGCGGCCCCTTCGACCACGTCTTCACGGGCGTAGTAGAGCATCCGCACGGCACGGTGGAGCGTGCCGAGGATGTTGGCATTCCGCGGCTCGGCCCAGGCCTTGCCGCCGTCGGCCGCCTCCGAATGCAGGCCCCATTCGGTGTCGTAAATCGAGACGGGGCGGTCGTGATTGTAGGCCTGCACGAGAGCGTCGAGCCGGAGCGCCTCGTCGAGGCGGGCATGATTGCTGGTGATCACGACATCTTCGAAGGCCGTTTTATGGGCTTTGGTGAAGTCGTAGAAATGGGGGCAGACGAAGTCGTAGTGACCGGCCGTCTGCGCCAGCAGTCGGCTGCCCCAGGCGATGTGGTCGGGCTTGATCGAGATACCCACGCGGGCATCGGGTTGCACCTCCTTGATCGCCCGGTTCACGGCGATGACATGATCGGCGTAGGCGGTCGGTGAGGTGAAGGCCTTGCCACCAGCACCCCAGACCGAGACATAGACCTCGTTGCCGATCTCCCAGTGACGGAAGCCAAGCCCCTTGTCACGAGCATGGGCCACAGCCCGCTGCCACTCTGCGGGCTTGAGTCGCGAGTTTGCGAGCACGCCTTCAAGCTCTAGCGCCGTGGTGTCGCGGGGAACGCCAAGGCGATCAAGTAGTTCAGCAGCCTTGTCGATAGCGGCTTCGACACCCCCGAAAGGTTCATTGTCGTTGAGGCCGTAGAACCTGGAAAACGGGATCCGCAGATCACGCACTGCGGATTCCGCCGCCTGCGGCAGCGTGTATTTGCCGGTGGCGGCAAAGGGACCGCTCCAACGGGCGAGGCCGGCGATCGCCACGCCGTTGGCCATCCGATTGGTCGGGTGAACGACCGTTGCGGCGTCGATCACGAGATCAAGCGCCGGGCCGGGCGCAAGCCGTAACGGCAGGGGGGGCACGGCTAACGCGGTCGGGTTGACGACTTGCGGCACGTCATCGCCCAGAGGCATGGCCGTGATGACGATGTCGTCGAGCCAGAGCGTCTTGTCCCGGTTCAGGGCAGCCGCCCCCACCGCCGGAAAGAAGGCGACATAGATATGCCGGGCTTCATCGGCATAGAAATCCTCACCTGCTGTGAACGAGAGCCGGCACTCGGCCCACCCCCGGTTGATTACAAACTCCTTGGTGGTGATCTGTGGCCCCTGCTCGATCGGCTTGACCGAGCGATATGACGCCACGGCCACTCGAATCGGCCCGGGGCGATCGGTGCGGGCGTGGAAGGAGAGCGTGTAGCGGGTGTGTGGCTGGGGCTTGAGGGCGTTCTTGAAGGGCGAGTTGACAACCACTCCCCGCCACTCCCGCGGGTCGGCCGGTCGGAAGACGCGCAGGCAGGCTTTGCCGCCACGCGGATCACTCTCGTCGCGAGTCATCCCGGGAATCATCTGCTGGGGATCGATGCCCCAGGCAGTCCACCGGTCGGCGATGTCGGCGACCGTGGCGAAGGGAGCCTCGAAGTCGCCACCCTCGATCGGCGGTGGGGCCGCCAGCGTGTCGGCCGCGCCACCTTCGGGGACAAGTCCTCCAAGGAGCAGGGCCAACACCGCGGCCAGCCTCATGCCGTGCTGCTTTACCACAACCGACTCACTTCGATTCGAGCTGAAACGTGAAGTCGTTGGGCCCTTGCTCAGTAACCTCGGCGGCGAGGCCGGAGGTTTCCTGCCGCGCGTACCGCCGGGGAAGCGCTGTTATCACGCGGCCAGTTTTGTCATCGTACGATGACTTTTCGATCATGACGATGTGAGTGCCGGCCACCGCGCCATCGTCTGGACGGAAGGTCTTCAGAACGAAGCGACCCATGGAATCGGTCAGGCCGACGGCACTGAAAGGTTCGTTCCCCCGATCGGCCCGCTCGGTGAAGAATGTGACGGTGGCTCCCTCGAGAGGCGTCCCATCAAGTTCCACGAGCCCCTCTGCCGGATGCCGCGGCGGCCACTTCCGGCTCCACTCATCTTCGTGATACCGCGAGCAGCCCACGACAACGTTTACCGTCATCAGCAGGTAGAGGGCCACCCTCGGAAACCGGGATGAAGGAAATGCCAGGCAGGTCATCACAGTGCCTCCACGGGTTCGCCACCGGCGCGGGTGCCCAGTCGCCCCCAGACGCCGAACGGACTTGACCTGTCGGTGCGGAACGTGGTCGGCCTGGCCGGATCGCTGCCGGGAACAGGCCAGACGGCAAGCGTGCCGCCGTTGTCAATGTTCTCGCTGATGAATGAGACATGTCCGTCGGCGAACACTCCGTGCACGCCGCCGGGATGCCGGCTCCGCGCAGTAAGGATGCCCCCTTCCTGCCCCCACGGTTGATTGCAGACAGGGCCATTCGGTTTGAGAACGGTGTTGAAGTTAATGAACCCTGAGGCACCCTTGTGCCAAGCTATGCCAAGCGAGCGGTCTCGCTGTTGAAGCCGCGTTGAGTCGGTAAACCCGTTGCCGTTCCACGCAGCCCAGCAACTGGCTGGAGACCATTGAAAATTATTGAAGTTGGCACTGACGGAATTCGATGCTGTCACTCCGGAGCCTTCGGGTCGAGTGCATTCCGACAGCGCGATGGTTTTCGAGAGACCGTCGGTCACTTTACTGAGCCGAACGTTGCTGTTAAATCCAAACAGTCCGGTTTGCTCATACCCACCTCCTGCCGACCAGTCAGAATGATGCATATAAAACTGATCACCGATTGAAAAAAGGTAATTCGTCTGACCATACGCCGGGCTGACGTCAGTGATTCGTGCAATGTCGGAAGGACAGAGCAAGCCCTTGATTTGAGTGAGGTACGCGGCGGAAGACGACTCGACACTCGGCGGTGCGTTATTGGCCATGATCGTGTCGTAGAGCCCCGCCTCTTCCATGTACGGCAGCATCGCCACGAATCCGCTCAGCCATCCTGGTGATGACCCTCGGGAGGGCATCCAGAAGCTGGTGCCGCTTTGGCCCTGATAGTAGGTCGGGACTGAACTTAGCGGTCCCCACCGCGACGGCGGCAGATGCTTCCGCGCCGACTCGTAGTTGTGCATGGCCAGCCCGATCTGCTTGAAGTTGTTGCCGCAGGAGTTTCGGCGGGCCGCCTCGCGGGCCACCTGCACCGCTGGCAGGAGTAGGCCAACCAATACACCAATGATGGCGATGACTACAAGCAGCTCGATGAGCGTGAACGCTTTATTTTTCAAACGTATTTTCATGATTGACTCCTATGGTTTTTGAGTCGGATGCTCTCCCCCGCGACTGCCGCCTTGCCGGGCAACAAGAATGCTTTTCTAGGAAAAAAAGCGCTCGTAGGAAAATAGACGGGGTTGGCCTTCACCGCCATTGCCTAAATAGGAAGGCGGTCAACAGGACATGCTCACCTGCTTCGATGAGCCGTTCTTCAGCGTGCCAGAGCCGGGGGGCGGGGGCCGATCGTGTTGAACTCAATCCCGGGAAAGCCAGGTATGTGGCGGGCGACCTCGGCATCGGCGGGCAGCGTGAAATCGCCGACGGCGGCGTCGGTGAAGCCCGGATCTTCCACCGTGATCCAGTTGTCAGCGGCCTGCAGCACCCCGCCCTTCTCCACAATCATGCCATCACGCATCGTGATTTTCCCGTAGGACTCAAGGAGCGGCGTCGTGGGGTTGGCGATGACGTTACCCTCGAAACAGTTGGTGTCGGGATACTGCCGTGGTTCCTGCCAGAACCGGAGCAGTTCGGGGTATTTCTCTGCATGGGGCAGTTGCGATAGGTCGTGGCTTCGGAAATAGTCTTCCCAGCCGGCCACGTTGGCGTCGTGAAACTGGCCGCTAAACGTACCCATCAGATACGGAATCGTGCAATCGATAAACACGTTGTGGCGGGTGACGATGTGAGCCCCGGTGTTGTTGTTTACCGCCCGACTGTTGGCGGCACCACCTCGGCCACCGATCCGATGGAAGACATTTTCCTCGATCAACCAGCCCATCGTGCCGTTGTCGGGATAGACGCCGTTTTGCAGGTGGTGGTGCTGGCCGATGTCGTGGATGTAGTTGCGACGAATGACCGTGCCGCGTTCCAGGGGGCGGCTGCCGAGGTTGGCGTAGATGGCGCCCATGTCGGTAAAGTCTTCGACAACGTGGCCGATATCGTTGTATTCGATGAGATGATCGTTACCGTACACGGTGACCGCCACATGGGGGCCCTGCCGGATCCGGTTGTGAGATACGCGACTGCCAACACTGCGGTAGCCAAGCAGTACGGCCGGCGCATAGACCTGGTTGAGCCACGCGAAGTGATGAATGTCGCTGTCTTCGACGAAAAGGCCTCCAGGGGCAAGGGCGGCGGTGTCGCCACCAGAGAGGGCGACGCCGATGCCGCCCACGTGGTGAACCTGACACCGCCGGACGCCGTGATTCCTGCCCTGAAGGTCGATGCCGGTGGCAGAAACGTTGCGGACCTCGCAGCGATCGACGAGCACGCTCTCGCCACCGCGGCAGACGATTCCGCTTGAGCGGCCGCCGTCGAGCGTGAGCCCCTCGAAGCGAATAGAGGAGGCGTTCGAAAGACGGATCAACGGCGTCGCAAGCATCGACAGACAGAGGTCGACGCCGCCTTCGCGGAAGCCCTCGGGGGGCAGAAGAAAAAGCATGCCGGCCTTGCGATCCAGAAAGTATTCACCCGGCTGGTCGATCTCCTCGAGAAGGTTTTCGGCGAAAAAATAGTCGTGGGAATACCGGTCGGTGATTCCGCTTCGCTCACCGTAGCGCAGCGTGATCGTCTGGGACGGCAGGTCGATCGAGGCCACGCGGTTGTAGGACCACTGCCAACTCCACGAAAAAACGCCCGACAGCCAGATGTCGTCAGCCAAGGCCCACCACTTGGGGCGGTCGAAGGCGAAGCGGATTGCGCCACCCCGAGCGAGAAAGTCGCCGTCCTCCGCAGTAGGCCCTGGATCAACAATCTCGGCGCGGCCGACGACGCCATGGCGGGATTGTTGGACACCACGGAGGAACTGTGGGAAGTGGTCATCGGGATTCGGCCACCGGGCCCGCACCATCCTTCCGCCATCGAGATAGAGTTCCGGTGGTGGCGTCTTCGTGATCGCCGGCCGTGTCACATCGTGGCCGCGCCGGCTGAGTTCCCCGTAGTCGGTGATGCCGTGGCCCTGCAGATCGCATTACAGCAGCCGCTCGCGGGCGGTCGGGGCGATCACTCGATCGAGGATTGCCCGGTCGGAAACTGGCTCAAACCAGTCGGGTCGCAAAGCCACCATGCCGGAAAGGATCGGAATCTCACCGGGAGCGGCGGCATAGACAATCGGTGCCTCCGGGGTGCCGGAGTCGTCGCATGAGAGTTCGAAGGTGCCTTTCCGGGAGTGAACGCCACCATGAATGACCACCCGCACGCCGCCTGGCGGCAGGCCCTGGCGACGCGAGAGGTCGCGCGCCGCATCCCGAGCCCGTTCCAGCGAGGCAAAGGGGGCATCAACTGAGCCCGCATGGGAGTCGTCGCCATCGATCACCACATGGAATGCGATCAATTCTGTGCCGGTAGACCTCTCTGCGGCCGCTCCGTAGCCGAGCAGGCAGGTGGCCATCAAGACCGGCAGAGCATGTTTCATTCGGGCGATCTCTGCGGGCATGGCGGGCCTGCGCTGCCATCATTTCGTGGAGCGCGGGGGTGCCTCAGGGATCTCAAGGTCGATTACATTCCGGCCCGGCTGCACAGTCTGCAGCAGGGGCGACGACGGCCCCGAATACTCGGGAGGAATCTGCACACGTTCAAGGCCAGGGGCCACACCACCCGGTGTACCGTCAGGATTGGATATCCGGGGAATGGTCACGGAGACCACGTGGTCGCCGGGCATCGCACCGGCCACATAGGCATTGAACCGCAGCAGGTAGCGACCACCGGCATCCGTCACGCCTTTGGAGGGCGACGCCCCTGTGGCCCGGGGCAGAAACTCCACCTCCACGCCGGCAGGCGCGGGCTCACCGGCAACAGTCAGGGTGCCCGACACCGTCGATTCCATCCGACGGCCACATCCAAGGGCTACGGTCACAAGCAAGATGATGGCGAGCCGTCGAGGTTTCATAGGGTCAGAAATCCTTGGTGGGGTGGCCATCATCCCGGACGCTTAGTTTCTGGTAGACCCCGAGGCCACTGGCCTTTGTGTACCCGACGTTGGTCGTGACAGCGGCATCCCCGCTGTCCATTCGGAAGCCATATTCACCCGGCAGGGAACCTTTGTTGAATTCAATCGTGTCAAGAATGAAGCGAACGGAGCCATCACACATCGCGAATTGGGCGCCCCCTTGATGGCCGCTCTCAAAGCCCTTGTCTGCAACCAGGTCGTTGATCTTGAGGTTGGTGTAGCGGACCACTTCGTGGCGGAAATTAATCGAGTTGTTGACCATCGACCAGAGGCCGGCCTTGGTGCGGGACGCGTCGCCCCCCACCTCACCGATCAGGAATGTCTTGGAGAGGCCATCGGTGATCTCCTTGAATCCGATCCCCTTGCCAGACCGCAGGGATCCGGTCGATGCCCGGACCAATTGGTCCGCGGTCGTGGTGGCCAGCCCCCATGAGGGCAGGGCACCACCGTTGCCGGCATAGTTTGACTTGCTACCCCGCTTGTCGCCGGTCTCTTGCGGGGAGGGATAGGCCGGGATGTCACACGTGGGGCAGAGGAAGGTGGGAATCACGGTCCGCAGCGCCGCTTCCAGCGCTGGCACATTTTTCACGTCCCGTTGCCAGCGTCCGGCATTCGAACTCTTGTTGGTTGCCCACACGTCATAGATCGCCTGCTGCTCAAGCTGCGGCAGGATAAAGACGCTCCAGCCATAGCCGTCACGGTCGCTGAGGCTGATCTTCCACGACGGGCACGAAGGCGGCAGGGTTTTGACGGCGTCGTAGTAGCCGTGCAGGGCGAGGGCGATCTGCTTCATGTTGTTGGTACATGCCGATCGCCGCCCGGCCTCCCGGGCCGTCTGCACGGCCGGCAGAAGCAGGCCAATAAGCACGCCGATGATGGCAATGACCACCAATAGTTCGATCAGGGTAAAACCAGGATTCTTCGGTCGCCTTGTCATCGTCTGTACTCCCCGGCTGGTACTCGTGAATGAACGCTTTGCAGCAAACCCCTATAAAAATCTTTAACGAACTACCGCCCCCACGCAACCCCCTAAAGAGGAAGGTTTTTCGCTGGCAATATCAGAAATTCGTACGCGGAAGAGGGGCCGACATTCAACGCGATGTCGTCACGGTTGGCGGCCGGCTGAGAATGTCCAGTTCGAAGCCGCGGGTGACGCAGTGGGCCGTCGATGCTGCTCCGAGCTTGGCCTTGATCGCCGCCACGTGTACCCGGACCGTGCGGTCAGCGATGGCCAGCCGGTGGTGATGGATCTGATCCTGCGACAGGCCATCGCGAAGCAGTTCAAGCACCTCCATTTCGCGGGGCGAGAGTGGGTTTTTACGCTGCGTCTCAAGCCGCTTGGCCAGCTTTGGAGCGACCGGCCTGCCCCCAGTATGGACCTCACGAATGGCGTCCATCAATTCGACGAAGCCGACGCTCTTGGTGATGTAGCCGGCGGCCCCGGCTGCCAGCGCGGCGGCTGCGTCTTCGGCGGCATTCGACGAGGTGAGCATCAGTACGCGGGCCTCGGGAGCCACCTGGCGAATTCCGTCGACAGCGGCCACGCCACCGAGTCCCTCCATGCTGATATCCATCAGCGTGACATCAGGCCGGTGGGTCGTCCACAACCGCACGGCGTCGCTGCCACTGTTGGCCTGGGCGACCACTGTGAAATCTGGTGCCGCCGCCAAGGCGTGGGCCAACGCCTCGCGAAAAACCGGATGGTCATCAACGATCAAAAGGCGGATGGGACGCATATCGTTCATGCCTCCACTATGGAGCGTTCACCGGCGGGGAGCCATTGCCTAAACCGGCAGGTGTTCCCGGAAACGCCGCCAGCTGCGGCACGATGGCCGGCAGCTGCAGCACGACGGTGGTGCCCGCTCCCGCAGCAGTCTCAATCTGGCAGCTCGCCCCGATCTGGCAGGCCCGCTCCTGCATGCCGCGGATCCCGAAGTGACCCTCGGCCTGGGAACGGGCGACCGCATCGAAGCCCGTACCGTCATCCTGCACCGTGATGGCGAGAGTTGTTTCGCGGGCATCGACCTGCACGCTGATTCGCGTGGCCTGCGCATGCTTGATTGCGTTGTTGACCGCCTCGCGGACGATCCGCAGCAAATGGTAGTGGGTGAGGTGGGGCAGCGTGGGGGGGCGGCCGTTCATTCTCAGATTGAGCGGGACTGCCGAGAGTTCCTCCAGGTTGTGAAGCTGCAAGCTGAGTGATTCTTCGAGTGTGCCCTCGACATGGACCGGATCACGAAGATCCCAGAGAAAGTCACGGGTCTCAGTCTGTAGCCCCGAAAGCAGTCGCCGCTGCTGCTTGAGCACCTGCCGTGACTGGTCGTCGGCCGCCTTATAGGCTGCGACGTCGAGCCGCAACGACACGGCGGCCAGACTCTGCTCGAGGGTGTCGTGAAATTCTCTGGCGATCCGGTGCCGTTCATCGGTGGCGGCCTCGGCCTGCAGCTTCGATTCGATGAGGGCCAGCTGCGCGGCGACCTTGCGCCGCAGCAATACGACCCAGCCGATGGCCACGGCCGCCACAGCCGCCACCGCGGCCAGCAAGGCGGCCAGTCGTCGGGGCTTCCACCAGCTTGGGGCCCGCCTGACGACGATGTCGCCGGCCGACCGCACAAGCAATTCCAGTCGGCCGACGACAAACGGACGAGCCATCTGCAGCCGGTCGTCATCTTCGGTGGCCGCAAACTGGATGATGCCAGTCGCCTGCACCGAGCTGCCCGGCTCGATCGACTGCAACTGAGCGAATACGTCGGGCTTGGCGACAGCCGTGAGGCTCGTCGCCCCCGCCGCCAGCAGCACGACACCCCCCATCCCAGACCGCTGCAGGTCGACGACCTCGGCAGGAAACGTGACAAGACAGCCTTGACTGTCACCGGGCTCGGCCATCTGGCCGGTGCGGGAGGCGTCGGCGTTGATTCGCAGAATGGTATCAGACGGGATGGCCAGTGGCTCGGGCGGCTGGCCCGGGGCGATACGGCGCACGGTCGCCTCGATGAGAGCGGCAACGCGACCGCGAATCTCCACGAAGCCTGCCACCTCGACACGATCGCCGATGGTGTAGCGGTCGATTGATTCAGTCTGCACCCGAACTCCCGTGGAACCGTCTTGCACGTAGAGAAGCTGCCCTGGATCAGAAAAGGTGACGGTGCCCCGGGCGCGGATCCGCCCGCCCCCGAGTGGACGGTAGTGACCAATGGAGGTGAGCGGTACGAGCGCCGCGTCAAACGCCTCGCCGCTGGCCGGCTGCTCGATTGAGATGTCATCGCGCCGCACGATGTGCAGCCGCGGCGCCAGAAATTCTCCCCGCGTGTTGAAGTGGGTGACCGCCACGCCGACGAGCCTCACCTCGGCATCGACGAGCGATTGCGGACTGCCATCGAGCAGTTCCTTGGGAACCGATACCGTAAACCGCTGTCGCCCATCGGCGAGGAGCAGGATCCACTGGTGGCCGTCGTCGCGATAGCCCTGCACGAGGCCGCGGGTCGTGACCCGCAGGCAGCAGTCAGCGCCGGTGAAGAACCGTCGCGGATCGATCGGCAGGGGCTCGGGTTCCTTGCCTTCGCCGACGACACGGATCGTGGCAGCAAGGATATTCGGCATGTAGCCACCGCGGCTGGCCAGCCCCTCGACTTCGATCTCCAGGCCGGGGCGGATCGACTGCAGCACCGCCTCGTCGCCCCGCCAGAGGCCCGATTGGGGCGTGCTCTGGGCATCGATCCAGATGCCTGCCTGACCCTGCTGGATAATGATGCCGCGATTCCGTCGCCAGGTGACGACCCCGCGAACCCGGACGGGATAAGGCTGGTCGAGCCCGATGTCAGCGACAATCGCGGCGATCGGTTCCAGCGGTGGCGGGGCATTCTACGGCAGCTGGCCTGTCACCCCGGCAGCGATACCTGGCGTCGCGATCGATGCCACAATCAACCAGGGCACTGCCGGCAGGATTGTCTTGCTGAATTCCACCATGGTCTTGAGCATACCGTGGCGTTTTCCGGCACCGAGCAGTTGGGATGACTGCCTAATTGGGCAGGCCTGGGAGGGGGTTTTCAGAACCAGCTAGCCGGCTGGCGGCATGGCCAGGCTTACTGCCAGGGATTTGCGGGCTGTCGGACGTTCTCCGGGCTGCAGATTGACTCGCAGGAAGAGTGGTCCATCCGTGATCGCGGTGAAAGTTATTGCCGGGCCGTCACCCAGCAGGCTGAAGGCGGGACGGCTTCCACCCGCCGGAGTTGCATCCCACTGGGCGGCCAGCAGGCGGCCAATCGGTCGGCCCCGGTACCAGTCGATTGAGATGCCGTCGGCTCCGCTTTCGAGCACGGTTGTGCGATCCGGTCCGCCAGCCGTTCCAACGATGCAGCGGCCCGAGGCCTGCAGCCGATACTGTTGTCCTGTCCGGAGCTGCCAGCCGGTATTCTGCCAGCCACGGTCAGGCCGAACGACACCGCTGACCAGATCACCTGCGGCCGCGTTGGCCGGTAAAGGCTTCCCGGGCGACCAGTCGATCGTCATCCGATCGAATTCATAGCCGTAGTCGAGGTCCGCGGTGAAGGCATCGAAATCGCGGTGAACGGCGGCCGTGTCCCAATCGGGGCGGCTTGTCAGTCTGCCGGTGAATCCGGCATCGAGCCGGCCCCGCTCGGTTGCGGCAAACCCGGCGGCGTACCGCGGATGGCCCGTGAGAAACGTGACCGCGGCCCAGGCGGCAGCATAGCTGGTGATCCCGCCGTGCCGCGTCGGGCGGAGTCCAAACACGGCGTCGAGGCTGGGGGCCTCGCCCGCAGCATGAAGCCGGGCGATCGTCTCAATGCGTCCCAGCTGCTCGACGTCGGCGACTGCCGCCGGAATTGGCGTCTGCTGAAAGCGTGGGGCAGTCGCTGCCAGCCGGTGCGTCGCCAGAAACTCAGCAATCCCTTCGGTGTACCACGTCGGGGTGTCCAGTTTCAGCAGCGTGGTGGTGAAGGCATGCACGCCCTCGTGAAGCAGCAGGTGGCGGCGGTAGTCCGGATTGGATTGGTCGGCCAGCCAGAATCGGTGGAACCAACAGTAACCATGGGTGAAGTCGGGCACCGCGTCAGGCAGCAAGCCGGCGGCCCGGAACCGGTCACGATCGACCACCAGGCAGCCAAGCGCCTGCCACTCGGTGTGGTCGGCCGGATCGAGTCCGTAGTGCCGGCACCAGACGGTGAAGGCCTCGTCAAAAATTGGCGGCAGCATGTCGAGGCCATCACCGTCGCGGGGCGGCCGGTCGGTTACCAGCACCAGGTGGCGGCTGGCGTGGACCCGCAGCCCCGCCCGATCCGCCCGTTCAATGAGCGGTTGGAGAGCGGCCGTGGCCTCGATTTCTGCGGGGGGCTGTGCGTCCGCCGGCGGGACGATGGCAACCACAACTGTCCCCAGCCAAAAGCTGACGTTCACCCCGATCCATTTGGTTTTCGTCCTCGCCCTGCGCATCACAGCAGTCTATTGGCCGGTCGCATCGCGGGCGACGTTGGCTGCGAAAGGAGGGCGGCCTGGGAATGCGTCAGGGGTGGGGAAAAGCCGGTAGATGGGGCAGCGTTCACTCGGTTTATCGATTTCGAAGCCCTGGATTTTCCGATAGTTCTTTCAGGCAGAGAAATTTAGCAGCCCTTCAGGTTCCCCAAGGGCAGGTGAGGTGATCTGGTGACCAGCTCCACCCGGTTTCTGATTCGAATCCTACTGTCGTGGGATTGTTCTAAAGTCGGCTGGCGGCTGCTGCTGGCGGCTGGGCTGATCGTCACAGTGGCTCCGGCACTCGCCCAGCAGTACGTCATGCCGGTGCCGACGCAGCCGGCCCAGGTGCCGGTCAACCGCATTCAGGCACCCGGCTACGTCCCGCCGCGTCCAGTTGCCCGGCGGCCTTGGTGGTTCACGGTGCAGACCGTTTCCGGCCCAGGGGCCGTCGTTCCCGTTGCCCGGATCACCAACTACCGGCCACTGCCTTTCCGATTCCCGGCCAACGCCCCGGTCCTGGCCGGCAAGCCGATTCTGCCCCCGGCAGGTACGCCGCCGTCACAGTGGGCGACCGCGCCGGCCGTTGTGCCGGGGCCACCCGTTCCTCAGCCGGCAGCGCCGGTGAATCCACCGGTACCGACCACGCCGCCCCCACCGGCCGTTGCCCGCCAGCCCGCTCCGCCGGCTCCTGCTCAGACGCCAGCGACTGTTCCACAGCCGGCTTCATCCGCTCCATCAGGCCAGTGGGCTACGGTCGCCATCGATGCCAGTCAGCCGCAGCCCAACGCGCTAGCGGTGACGATTCCGGCAACCCCGGGCAGCATGTTGGCGGCTGCCACGCCGGCGACACCGGTGCCGACCCAGCCTGTCAGCCATCCCGGTAGTGCCCCACCCCCTCGGCCGCCGGTTCCGGCTCCGGTTGCCTGGTGGCGATGCATCGGCGTGACCGATGGCGACACCTTCACTTGCCTGGATGACTCGGGGCGGCAGCAGAAGGTGGCCCTGATCGGTGTCGACGCGCCCGAACCAGGCCAGCCCTACGGCCGTCAGGCCCGCGAGTCGCTGGCGGAACTGGTTTTCGGCAAGCGGATTGCGGTTGCCGTCAGCGGTCGGGATGCTGCCGGACAGGCAATCTGCCAGGTGTCCGTCGATGGCCGCGATGTCAGCGGCCTGCTGGTGGCGGCCGGGGCGGCCTGGGCCGATCCGGCAACCGGCAGCAGTCTGATTCCCGAACAACAGCAGGCGCGGGATGCCCGCAAGGGTCTCTGGGATGCTGAGAATCCGCAGCCACCCTGGGAGTTTCGCAAGGCCGGGGAAACCTCCTGGCAGCCGTCGGCCTGATCAGTGCGGGCTATTCATGCTCGCTGCGGATCAGCGGTTCCCCATCGTCGGCGATGTCGACATGCAGCACCATCGGGTTGCAGCAGACCGGGCAGTCTTCCACATAGTCCTGGTGCCGTCCTTCGGTGACATCGATCGGCACCACGATCTCCTCGCCGCAGGAGTCGCAGACGTACCGGGCCTCAACTTCGGCCGGCTGGGTGTCATGCCGGTTGGTGGCCAATCGCAGCCGGTGTTCATGGCGGGAATCATCGGTATCGGGTCGCATGGCATTACTCTCAGGGGATGCTGGTTCCGGGCCGCAGGCAGCGTCTTCGCCTTGGCCGTGGACTGCCTGCATATTATTCAACGGGCGGACCAAGAGTCACCGTTGCGGAGGTGGAGTGATGAAAAAGGCTCTTTTTTCGGTCTCTCAGGCAGCGTGTTTCTCAGGACGGTTGGTTGGCGGGGCAGGCCACCTACGGCTGTTGCTCGTCGCTGTCGGCTGTGGCCTGCTGGTGGCCGCGGTTGCCCGCAGTGCGGAGCCGACGGCAGGAGGAGCGGTGAGCCAGCGATCGCTTGACACCCTCAGTCCGGCCGATCTTCGCGTGCGGTATGCCGAAAGCCGACGACGGCTGGCGGAACTGAATCTTGAGCGGGCGAAGCGGGCCAATCAGCTCAGCCCCAAGACGGTGGGGCCGCGGGAAGTCGAGCGACTCGCACGGCATGTCGAACTGACGCGTCGGCAATTGGAAATCGCCCGTGAGAAACCAAGAACCACTGTGAAGCAGACAAATCTGGCTGCGGCCGAAATTGCCGTAGCCAATGCCCGGGCTGATCTTCAAGCGGCTCGGAAAGCGAACGAGCGGACGACCCGGAATGTGAAGCTTGCCGCTGTCACGGACGTCAACATTCGGCGGCTTGAAGCCTCACTCGAGATGGCTGAAATCCACCTCGAACTTCTCAACCGCCCTGATTATGTGCCGTCACTCATTGACGAGATGCAGTGGCACATCGATCAATTGACCAATGAAGTCATCGACCTGCGGCACCAACTTGAAACCGGTGGGAATGACCAGTTCGGCTCAGACAGACCGTAGCCCGACCCTGCCAGCTTGAGGGGAAGTCCTCGGCGAGCGGATCCAGCAAAAAGAGTGTTCGCCAACGACGAGGAGTCGCAAAGGAAGAAAAGCGGGCGAAGGGACTCGAACCCTCGACATCCAGCTTGGGAAGCCGGGAAGTAAAAGTTATAAGTCCTTTAACTGCAGGACTTACAGAAGATCATCGCAAGCGTTACTCCAATTGTTACACTAATTCCGGAGCCTCCCCTTCCAACGGGCCTCATGGACAGCCAAGTCAACGAGTCGAAGGCCAAGGGAAGGAATGCGACGACCAACATTGTAATGAACGTCTTCCGTTATCGCCAGAGGTGATTGAGCTTGCCACTCGCTTGGCCGCGTTGCCACCCGACGCCATTGCTGCATTGCTTGCTCTGTGTACCGCCAACGACCGCCGGTGAACGGCAGACCGCAAGATGAGGTGGATGCTTGCAGTAACACATCTGTTCGATCCCTGAAATCAAACCCTCTGCTTCTTGCTGTGTTGTCGATCGGACGGTGCAGTTCAAGAGGAGAGATTCTCTGGCAGGACGACTGCGGAACATTCCGAAAGTATTTCGACGGACTCCTGAGCAAGCGTGGTGAGGCCAGAAAAATTGAGCCTGGTGTGCGTGTAGCGGAGTGCCTCGGCGACAGCGGGGCCGATATCCGTCACTCCTTCGAAATGAACTTCCGTCCGCTTTTTTCCCACCTGGCCATCT
>CBFIHA010000092.1:10631-15389 GCA_965662195.1 uncultured Pirellulales bacterium | reverse complement strand
GGAATATCACGTGGGGATTTGATCCAGGACGGGTAGGCTCGGGGGTCGGCGAACGCTCGAGGAGTGTTGGGCGTATCATCGCCCGACGACGAGACTTTCGCCGCCCCCGAGCCGGCAGACTTTTTCCACAGTTTGATAGGCGTTGCCGTTGGAAACGCGACGGACGTCCTTCAACGTGCGATCTGAACAAATACAGATGGGAGGTGGCACCCAAACCCCAGGCCACCACAACCAGCCTTTTCTTCGTGCCCTTCGTGCCTTCGTGGTGAAATCAATCGCTCTCGTTCGTGTTGATTTTCACCCCTTCCGCGGCCACCACCCGGCCGATAACTGCCGCAGCCGGAAGCGAGCCCCACTGGCGGCTGTCACGACTGGCGGCTGGGCAGTCTCCCAGCAGGAAGACATCTCCCGGGGGAACATCCCAGCAGGCCTGGACGCCATGTGGCAGCCAGTGGACATCCCGCCAGATGAGCAGGCGGCTGATGGTGAACCCAGCCGTTTCTGTGAGGGTTCGGACCCCAATTTGAATTGGCATCGGCCGAGCAGTTTCGGGAATCGGCACAGCCTGCTGCCAGCGGTCGGGGAGTCCCACAGGAAACAGCTGCCTGCCAGCGCCGAGCAGCTTATCTGCCAGCGGCGGCACGCCATCGGCGTCACCCCGCAGCGGCCAGGCCGCCACCACAAAACGGCCATCAAGCACGCCGGCCACGCAGGCCAATTGTCCCCCGCCGCGCAGCAGCAGTCGAGTTGCCTGGTGGCCGACTTGCAGCACAACTTCGCTGGTGCTGCCGGGCTTGGATTTCACCTCGATCACCGCCGTGAGCCCGACATCCCGGACGATCTCAAGCCGACGTCGTTCGCCCTCAAGCCAGGGTGAATCGTCATAGAAAACGCCGCGGCCGCCAGGCAATCGACTGTCCCTGCCGTCGGGTTCGAACCGCAGCCAAGCAAGTTGGTCAGCTGGAACTCCAGCTGATCTCCAGTGGTCGCCGATTAGCTGCCACCACTGTGAGTGAGGCTGCCAATCCGCAGGATCATCGCAGACTGCCGTGGCCAACTCAGCAAGCTGGGGAGGAGACTTTTTCACTATCGCGCCGTCGATACTGAGCTCACCGGAGCGACAGCAGACTCGCTCACCACCGAAGCCGATCAACCGTTTGACAGCGACGCCTTCGTAAGGTGGCTGGCAGACCACCCGGCTGAGTCGTGCCGGCAGGTTGCTACCGCTTAGCTCCCAGCGAATCTGGTCGCCATCAAGCAGACCGGGTGCCATGGACAAACCGGCTACTCGGCTGGTGGCATTGCGAGCATCCGTCCAGCACCCAGGCACGGCCACACCCAGAAGCAGAGCGACCGGAACAGCCCAGCAGTTTCGCCAGGCCCCGTTTCGTCGCCGGGCCGGTGATCTTCTGCCCCGGAGCCAGCGGTCACCTATCACTCAATCGAGCACGTTGGAGACGGTCCCGGGTTTCCGGGGGGCCGGTGGCCGTGGCGGTGCCGGCGGTGGTTTGACCCCGGCCCGGAACCCAGAACTCTGCTCCAAAACGAAGTTTGTTTCTGGTTTCCAGCCCGCAAAGAACTGCTCGTTGTCAGTCACCTTCCGAATGGCCAGATACTCCTCGAACGAATCTGTCGCCACCCGATAATTCAGATAATATTTTCGCTGGGTTCCAAAGACCGTTCGCCGAAACCAGCCCCGGAGCGCCTGGTCCGGTGGCTCACCAGCCTCGTCAGTTGGGGTCAGCACGACCTGCAGCGTTTGCTCGGGGACCCTCCCCGTCAGTTTCAGTTCAGCCGTGAAATTCTTCAGCCGCGGTGGATTCTTGTTGAATTCATCGACCACAACCTTTGCTGCCTCCTCATTCGGCAGCCAGTTATCAGGCGTGACCGGCAGTCGCCTGGAAGTGATGATGTACTTGATCCGATTCACCACTGCGTCTTTCATTTCGTCACCCGGATCGATGATCGGAATCACCCGGCCGTTTTTGACGAAGACGTCCCGCCGCTGAAGCTGGGCTTTCCCAGTCTGGGGGTCGATCATCGGCGGCCGGGGAGTTGGCGGCCGGACCTCCTTGGGGGGCGGTGGCACAGGAATTCTGGTCTTCTTGAGCTGGGCGATGAGGTCGTCACGGGAGACCGTGTATTCCTTCGCCTCTTCCTCAAGTTTGGCAAGCTGAGCCATCAGCCGCTGCCGGAGTTTCTCGGCCTCCAGCTTGGCCTTCTCGGCTGCCTTTTCGGCGGCTTCAGCCGCGATCCGATCTGCCTTGGCCCTTTTTTCGGCCGCCTCGATGTCATCCCTCAGGGCCCGCAGCAGCTTTTCGGGATCGATCTTCTCCTGTTTCTTTTCCTGCGCGATCGCCTGCGTCACCTGCTCGATCTTGGCCTTCGCCTCCTGGGCCTGCTGCTCGATTCTTTTCTGCTCCTCAGGATCGACCTTTTCGATCATCTCCTCCATCCGCCTGGCCGCTTCCTGGCTGGAGATCTGCACCGCCACCAGCACGATGACGAGAATCCCCACCACGTTGGTCAGGGCATCGAGCAGAGAATCCATGTTGCCGCCGGTGGCCGATGTTTTGGAGCGTCGTCGAGCCATGGTTACCTCCTCAATACTCTTCTCTTATCGCCAAATTTCAGGTCGGTCAGTTCGCCTTTGAAAAATCGAGTACACCCTCACCCGGAAGCGGCACCTTGCCACTGAGTGAACGGAGCACCTTGTCACCGCTGGGCAGAATGGCTTCCACCAGCTTGTTTTGATTCTGCTTTTCAAATCCGAGGACAATGCCCCGTACTTTATTGTAGTTATCGACGGCGTCGGGTCGCAGCAGGAACGTAATAATCGCCCGCTTATCGGTCAGCGCGTGGTTGAGCAGTTTCTTAAATTCGGGATCACCAGCAACCTTATCGACCGAAACCGGTCGGGGCTTCTCGTCACCGAACACCTTCTTGAAGTTCTTTTCGTCGGGCTGAATGACGATGCCCTCGGAATTCACCTCAACGAAGATCGGTTCTCGGGGCATGCCGCCACCACGATTCGCCGGCATGATCGTGATTGACTGCTCCGGCTCCTTCTTGCGTTCGGCAATCTTGCCCTCAACCTCCTTGATTTCCTTGATCAGTTCCTCGATCTGAAGCTGCCGCTTCTTCACACTGGCCAGATCCTCCTTGTCCGGCGGGGGCGGTGGCGGGGGCAACTCGAGCAACTTCTTCTTGGCCGCCAGCTTGTCCTTCTCGGCCTTCTCCAGCCGGGCCTTCGCTTCCTGCACCCGCTTATCACTCGACTGGTTCTCCTGCTGCAGCTTTTCGAGTTGCTGCTGCAGCAGGGTCACGGTCTGCAGATCCTTCTCGACCTGCTTTTTCTGCGCCTCGCGTTCCGCCGCCTCAGCGATCGGCTTGGTATCGACCTGCTCAAGGACGACGGCGGTGATGATCAGGATCAGATTCCCAATCACGCAGGCAAGAATGTCGAGAAACGGAAAGAGTGAAACTTCCTGCTTTTTCTTTTCCCGACGGGCCATGGCTACGCTTCCCGATACGTGACAAACCTGAACAACAGGTTAGCAGACTGTGGAAGAAGTCTGCCGCCGCAGGATGCGGCGATTGGCAACCCCGAAAACCCTCGGCGTTTTCGGGTGTTGCCCAAGTGGAAAAAGGTCATGGATGGCTTTTTCCACGGACATTTAAGCACGGTACTTAATTTTTCCGTTTGTCTCTGCCTTGGGCTTCTTTTCACCCCCGCCCCCAAAGCCGAACCAGCCCCGCTGCTTCATCTCGACGGTGATTGTCTGCCCGTTGAGCCGCTCCAGCGTCTCGGCGAGACCGGCAAGGCTTTGCTGCAGCGAATGGGTGTACTCCTGCACGCTGGCTGCGGCTTCACCCATTAGCTCAGCCGCCCGGCCGCGGGCATCTTCGGCAGCGGTTGCCATCGAAGCAATTTCATTGCGGGTCGACTGCACCATTTCCCCAAGCTGCTCGACCTGGCCGGCGTTCTTCTCAAATAAGCGGTCGTGGGCGCTACTCCAGCCTTCCTCGACCTTGCTGGCGAGCTTTTCACCCATGCCATCAAGTTGGCCCATGAACCGGCCCAGCGAATCCTCCGTTTGGGCGATCCGCTCAGACTGGGTGTCATCGATTTTCTTCCAGGAATCAAGGAGGTCGGACGCGACGGTCTTCCCCAGAGACTTCAGCTGCGTCGTCCACCCGTCTAGTTCCGCCCGATGTGCCTTGAGGGCCGCGTTGACCACCTCCTGCATGTCAATCCGGCTGACCGAGGACTGCTGCTGATCAGGGCCACCCCGGCCATCTTCAAGTCGCCGCAGCAGATACTCGTTGGTGTATTCATCGACTTCACCGATGACATCCCCCTCGAGTTTCTGCAGGGCACTGACCGGGAAGGTCAGGATCATCGCCATCGCCAAGGCGACCAGCGTGGTGTCAAAGGATGTTCCCAGACCGCCGGTGATGTTCTTGAGGCCCGACTTGAGTGCCTCCATATCGCTGGAGTTACTGAGCGTGTCAGTGAAGCCGCCCACCGCCGAACTCACCCCGATGACCGTCCCGAGAAACCCAAGGATCGGAATCGCCCAGATGAAGACATGGAACATCGTGTAGCTTGAATCAACACTGCCGGCGTCAAGGTCCGACTGGCTGGCGAGCATCGTCGCCGTGTCGGCGGCACTCTTCCGGACCCGGAAGTGCTCAAGCCCGCGAACGCACCGCGTCACCAGAAAGCTGCCGACGGCATTCTTGGGAAGTTCGCCG
>CBFIHA010000092.1:0-10621 GCA_965662195.1 uncultured Pirellulales bacterium | reverse complement strand
GCCGATGTAGGTGAGAAACTTGTCAATGTTACGGGTTGAAATCGTCTCACCGATGTCACTGGGCAGCACATCGAAGAGCATCGCCCGCTGTTGCCGCCTGATCTTGAAAAGCTTGGCAATCAGCATTCCAACCGCCCAGAAGAACAGAAAGACCTCGACGTAGGGGACCCACAATCCCGTGGCCATCGAGGCACTCTCTCCTCCCATGAACAGCCGGCCCAGATACGTCCGGTTGGTCGGCGGTCCGGCAAAAGGCCAGAGGATGAGATAAAAGACGATCGTGGCGGCAATTCCAATCGGAATGAACAGGCCCACGTTGACGTTGGTGTTCGCCGTGACAGAGAGCACCTGCGACTTCGCAGCCGCCTGGCGGGCCGCAGTGTCTGCACTGCCACCAGCCCCGGTTCCACCGGCCTTGCCAGCCACTGCCGGCGGCGGTGTATCGGGCCGCTGCACGGTGATCGAGCCGCGGCAATGCGGGCAGCGAGCAGTGTTCCCGATTAGTTCGTCGCGAACCTTGAGGTTTTTGCCGCAGTGCGGACAGGCAATCGAAAAAAACATGCCACAAACTCCCCAGGCGATTTCGCCTCGATTTCCTTGCGGACGGCTTCCATCTCGCCAGAACAACTGCCGGCGAGGGAACCGTCAATACCTTTTTTTGGGTCGATTTCGTACCACTCCGCCGAAAACTAGCCTATCGCAGGCCCGACGGTAAAGCAACTCACCCGAAGGTCAGGCCTGGTCACGGTCCGCCGACCGGCACCCACTGATGGCTCTTGGCGCTGGCCAATACCGCGTCGCAGACCTGCTGGGTTTCGAGAGCATCCCGGAAGGTCGGGTGGCAAGGCTCTCCCTTGGCATACGCCGCGAGAAAATCGGCAACCTGGTGAACAAATGAGTGCTCGTAGCCGATCGCCAGCCCCGGCACCCACCAGTTGCCCATGTACGGATGGTCGCCGTCGGTGACATGGACGCTCTTCCAGCCTCGCTCCGGCCCCTCGTCGGCATAGTCAAAAATTTCGAGCCGGTGGAGGTCGTGCAGATCCCACTTCAGGCTCATGTTCTCACCATTGATTTCAAAGGTGTAGAGCGCCTTGTGCCCCCGGGCATAGCGGGTGCTCTCAAAGAGGCCGAGGGAGCCATTTTTGAAGTGGCAGAGAAAGGAGCAGGCGTCGTCAATCTCGACCGGCTCCTTCTTGCCGGTCGCCTGGTGAGTCCGCTCCTTGACAAAGGTCTCGGTCATCGCAGTCACGTCGGTCATCGACCCGTTGAGCCACAACGCGGTGTCGATGCAGTGAGCCAGGAGGTCGCCCGTCACGCCACTGCCGGCTGCCTTGGCGTCGAGCCGCCAGAGCGCGGCTCCCCCCTGGGGCAGGTCGGCGTTGATGGTCCAGTCCTGAAGAAAATTGGCCCGGTAGTGGAAGACCCGGCCCAGCCGGCCTGAGTCGATCAGCTGCTTGGCGAAGGTGACCGCAGGAATTCGCCGGTAGTTGTACCAGACCGTGTTGGGCACCCCGGCGGCTTCCACCGCCGCGCACATCGTCTCACCCTCGGCCGTATCCATCGATAGCGGCTTCTCGCAGAGAATCGCCTTGCCGTGCTTGGCTGCCTCGATGGCAATTTCCGCGTGCAGATTGTTCGGTGTGCAGATATCGACCACATCGATGTCGTCGGAGGCGACCAGCTTCCGCCAATCGGTCTCGACCCGCTGATACCCCCAGCGGTCAGCGAAGGCCTGAGCCTTCTCGGCATCCCGGGCAGCCACCGCCTGCAACACCGGCAGATACTCCAGGTCGAAAAAATCCTTGACGCGGTTGTAGCCGTTGGAATGGGCCCGGCCCATGAAGCCGTAGCCGATCATGCCGATGCGGAGTGGTTTAGCCATGCGTGGATTCCTTTCGTGGTTCTGATTCAGTTCCAGCCGTGGGCATCCCGCACGGCGATCATGGTTTTGAGGATGGTGTTCCAGGTTTCGGGATTTTCAAGTGTGGCGTTGGGGAACATGCAGCCGTCCCAGCAGATGTGCTCAATGCACCGGGAAGCCGCGTCTTCCAGCCAATACCCCGAGCACTTCACAATGTCGAGCTTGCCGTTCGGATCATCGGCCGGGCAGTGCTTGCCGGTCTTGTCGTGCGCGCCGGCGCCGTGGACCTCGCCATCGTTTTGGGCGACATGAAAATCGATCGTCCAGGGCCGCAGCTTGTCGGTCATCTGCCCGTAGGCGGCCCAGAACTCGTTTTCGGAATAGCCGGGCTGCACCAGGCCGCACTCCGGGGCGTTGTAGCCCAGCAGGTAAAGGTATGTGTGGGCCAGGTCGGCCTGGAAACCGAGTGTTTCGGGCATGCCGACCCCCTCGAGCACGTCGAGCATATCCTTCCACGAGTGCATGCCGGCCCAGCAGATTTCCCCCTCGGCCGCCAGCCGCTGGCCGTTGTCGGCTGCGATCTGCGCCGCTTCCTTGAAGGTTTCGACGATCCTGGCGGTGTTGGCCTTGGAATCCTCCCGCCACTTCGCCACCCCGAACTCGGCTGAGTCGATCCGAATCACGCCGTACTTGCGGACGCCATGCTGCTCGAAGACCCTGGCGATCCGGCAGGCCATCTTCACTGCCGAAAGAAACTTCTCGCGGGCCACCGCATCGCCCATTGCCGAATCACCGACCGTGCCGGGCCAGACCGGAGCGACCAACGAGCCGACGGCAAAGCCGTGGCTGGCGATCAGGTCGGCAATGGACCGCAGTTCATCGTCACTCGCCTCGGGATTGGTGTGGGGCAGGAACAAAAAGTAGTCGATGCCGTCGAACTTCTGACCGTCCACCTCGGCGGCGGCGGTGAGTTCGAGCATCCGCTCGAGCGAAATCGGCGGCTCCTGGCCCTCGTCAGTGCCCTTGCCGACGAGGCCGGGCCACATGGCATTGTGAAGCTTGGGGCTGGCGTGGGGCATGAATCAGTTCCTTCCGGTGATGGGGAGATCGGTGTGGACGTCAGGACCGAAGTAGCGGAGCGCGACCAGCGGGCCGGGCCCGGTGTTCTCCACCGTGTAGCCGGCTGCGGCGGCCTCGGCCGAAATGAAGAGTTCGGCGGCAGTCATCTGGCCGAAGCGAGTCAGTGTTGGTGTGGCAACGTCGTGCCCGCCCTCGTTGGCCGCCTCGGTGGTACTGGCGAACCACCGCTCATCAATGCCACCCCGGTCCAGACCGAAGGCGTAGTAGTCGTCAGGATGAAGCCGCACCCGCTTGCCAGGATGGAGAAAGCTCCGCGGCACCCAGGTGGGCGACAGCCGCAGAATCCCCTTGCCGGCCTCAAAGGCCTTGTCGAGCACACTGCCGACATTCGTCGTCTCGGGCAGGGTCGCCGATGAACCCGCAACGATTGCAACCATTAACCAGAAACCCCTCAGCACCGATGTGAACGAGCGTTCCGAAAAGCCCACCCGTTGTACGGCCAGCCGTGGGCTGCCGCAAGGACTGGAGGGGATTCGGTCACGACCCTGACAGTCAGGCAAAGCTGACGGTCGCAGCACCAACCAGACGAAGGAAAACCCCAGCTGCTGCGACGGCTTTCAGTCAGCCGGCAGCGGGGCGTTGCATTACGGCCTGGTTGCTCAGCAGCGGGCCATGCTGCAAAGACAGAACCTAGTGCATTTCGACGGCGCAGGTGCCGAGGCCGCCGCGGTAGTAGTTGAACTGGACGTTGGGATGGTCGGCCAGCAGCGACATTGGCACGCTCGCATCGGCCAGGCCCTTGGCGATCATGAGGGCGGTCAGCCGCTGCCCAAGTGGGTTGTCGTGCACACCGGCCTGCCAGATCGAGACTTTTTCCGCCTGCCAGGTCTGCACGGGCCCCACCGTGATCGCCCGCTGGGGCACCATCGTGATGTTGCCACCGCCGCTGGTGCGGGCATTTTGAGCGAGCGTGACCGGGTGGAGATCGACGACCCGCGTGGAGAGGGCCCGATACTCGGCCGGCGACGGGGGGGCGTCCTGGTATTTTCCTTCCCGGCGGAGCGGGTCATTAAACGCCCAGTGCTTGATGTCACCCTGCCCGCCCTGCATCACGGCGCAGCGGGCGGTCTGCCAGCTTGCGACATAGTCCGCGGTGTCGCCCTTCGGGAAATGCAGATTGGCATCGGGCATCCGGAGGTCGGGCCGAATACGATCGAAGCAGAGCTCACGATCGGCTCGCTCGAACGAGAGCGGATGGGTGACAGGCACCTCGCGGCCGTTTTCATACCACTCGTCCATGCCCCAAAAGTGGGCGTGTCGCAGGTCGAGTTCAAGTTCGTTCACGAGCCGGGCTACGAGTGGCAGCTGCTCCGTCGGCCCGATCGGCCCGCAGATTCCGACCGGATCGTCGGCCGTCGCCTGCTTCCAGGCGGCGATGTATTCGAGCGCTTCAGCCAGATAAAAGTCTTCGAGCGTGTCGTAGAAGACGATGCGAAAGCCAGGCCTGGTGAGGGCGGCAAGATCGCGGTCCGTGAGCGCTGCGGCATCGCGAATGATTTCCGCGTCGAGGGTCGTGTAATCCCACCAGTCGGGGGCGATGCGACTCAGGGGTCGGGGCATGGCGGCACACCTTTCCAGAACGAACAGCTGTCTGAATCCTGTTTTCGCACGTTCCTCCGCTCCCGGGAAGCGGTCAACTCTTTCAATTCTTGAGGTCGCGCTTGCAAAACAATGCAGCGTCTAAGCCGGCCTGCTCACGACCTGCGGAGGGAGCGTGGCGGTGAGCGGATCATCATCGGTCGCCGAAAGGCCGAGATGGAGATGCCGTCGCCAGCCCTCGGCATAGTCAAACCGCCCTGACATTCGCCCCACTGCCCGGGCCGCCGCATCGCCCGCGTCGAGGTAGCTATCCATGCCCTGCGTGGCATCGAGCCACTCCTTCTGGCTGGCGTGGGCCGCGAGCGCCTGCCGCTTCACCGGCTGCACGGCGGTCGTATCGACGAACAGATCGGGCACGACCGGCCGCCGCAGGCCGTCGCAGAGGCCGTGCGGCATCGCGTGATACACGGTGACATTGCCTGTGATCGGCACCACGGGCGGATCGCTCGTGAAATTGGGCATGCCGCGGGCGAAGGCGGCGGTGACGGCCAGCCGGGCCGTATTCATGTGGTCTTCCATATAGTCTTCCGGCGAGTGCGTGAGCACGATCCGTGGCCGCACCTGCCGCACAATGGCCGCCAGCCGCCGCAACAGCCGCTCCTCGTAGAAGATGCAGAGATCGGACGCGAGGCTCTCGTGGAACTCAGCCCCGAGGATCGCCGCCGCAGCCCTGCCTTCCGCCGCGCGGATCGTCCGCGTCTCATCCGGGCCAGTTGTCATGCTTCCGCAGTCACCGCCGGAGAGGTTGAGATAATGGAGCTGCCATCCCGCCTCCCGCAGCTGCAGCAGCGTGCCAGCGGCGACAAACTCAATGTCGTCGGGGTGGGCGAAAATGGCGAGTGCGGCAGGGGCTGACATGCGGTTAGGTCTCTGAGGTCGGCAGGCTGGTTCCCCGCCCACGGCTGGCAGCCCGCAGGGCAGCCGGTGGCATGCCGAAGTGGTGGCGGAAGAGCGTGGTCATGTAGGCGACCGAGCTGAAGCCTGCTCGTGGTGCAACAGCCTTGATGGGCAGATCGGTCGAGGTCACCAGCCGCCGTGCTTCCTCCAGGCGGACATGCAGGATGTCATCGTGGATGCTGCGGGTGAAGCCGGTGCATCGCGCCTCCGACCAGATCGTGGCCGGCGTGGCGGGCAGGCCGTAGAAGCCGAAGTGTTCGAGCCCCCGTGCGAGCAGGTGCTCAGCCGCCAGCCAGGCGATCCGCTCGTTGTCGGTCTCGACGTAGGGGATCCTGCTGCTGGGATCGAAGCCTCCGCCGCCACCGCCGACAGCCACCACCGGCAGTCCGGTTGCGATCACTGCCCGCGCGACGCGGTCGTCATCAAACGAAGCGATGATTCCGTGGCCGGGCCAGTCGTTGAAGTCGGGCAGCCTCCGCGGCTGCTCCTCTTCGACGTAGAGCCGCCAGGTGCCCTGCTCGCGGGCATACTGGGCCGCGCCCATGGCGATGGCCCGGTCGTAGGGTGTCGACGGATCGACCACGACGGCCACGAGCTTGTCGTCAGGCCGGGGGGCGGGTCGCAGGGTCGGATGTCGGGGATTTGTTCGCGGCATAGTCGGCATTGTGGCGTTCGTGGAGCAGCGGCACAAAGCGAAGTGACGCGGGGATGCCTGCTACCCAGCACAAACCTCTGTCGATGAAAACATCGGGCGACAGTCGCCCGACTGCCCGCAATCGAAAACCAGTCCCGATGGATTGAAAGAATTTGATGATGGATTTGAGATGCGAAAGTCCCAAACCGGCTGACAGGTTGAGTGAATGATGCCGCGGAGGCTCAGTGACCTGTGCCCCCTGCAACGAGGCCACTTCGGGAGCGGGAATCCTGCGGTGTGACGCCGGCGGGCTTCACACTGCTCTTCAACGGCGCCGATCTTGCCGGCGGGCGTTGCCGGCCTTCCTTCGATCCGGTGGAGGAAAACCCGATTATGGCGACGGCTTTCGGTCAGCCGGCAGCGTCGGGTACCCTGCGGTCGCTGCCTCCGCCGGTCTCCCACCATGCCTTCCGCACGTTCAGGAATTCAGGTCCATGCCCCCCTCTTCACCCAGCATTGCCGCGGTCGTCTTCGACCTTGATGGCCTGCTCGTCAACACTGAGGATCTCTATCAGGACGTCGGTACTGAACTGCTGCGGCGGCGAGGTCGCACCTTCGACGGCGATCTGCTCGATGCGATGATGGGCCGGCCGCAGGCGGTTGCCCTCGCCACGATGATCGACTGGCATGGGCTGGCTGACACCGTTGAGATGCTGGCCGCTGAAACCAAGGATATCTTCCAGGGGCTGCTGGCGACCAGGCTCGCGGCCATGCCCGGTGCGGTCGAACTGGTCGGGCGGCTGCATGAGCGGAACCTGCCTCGCGGGGTGGCCACCAGCAGTGGTCCAGAGTTCGCCCACGATGTGCTCACGCGGGTGGGCCTGCGGGATCAGCTCGGGTTCGTGCTGACCGCCGCCGATATCAGCCAGGGGAAACCTCATCCCGAGATCTATCAGCTGGCCGCCAGCCGGGCCGGCGTACCACCGGAGCAGATGCTGGTCTTCGAAGACTCGGCCACCGGCTGTGCAGCTGCGGTGGCGGCCGGCGCGGTCGTGGTGGCCGTCCCGGGTGGCCACAGCCGTCGCCATGCCTTTCCCGGTGCCCACTTCGTTGCCGAGTCATTGGCCGACCCACGGATTGGGGCCCTGGTTGAGGGCTCGGGGGCAGAGGGGCAAAGGGAGTAACTAAGCGGGTTGCGTTACTTCCCCATGGTGAGATTGAAATCAAACTCATGGCGGCATGACCAGACTGTGGAGAAAGTCTGCCACCGCCAGGCTGCGGCGATCGGCAACCCCGAAAAACCTCGGCTTTTTCGGGTTTTGCCTTCGTGAACTCTCGTTTACCAGCATTCGCGGGCAAGGGTCATGGATGGCTTTTTCCACGGAGAGCTCAAGTCAGGTGCAACTCACCGGCGGGAAAACAGTGGCGGGACTGGCATGGGCAGGGTTATCCTTTCGAAGCCGGGACATTGTTCGAAAGATCTTCGTAGTTCCACTCGCCCGGCGGATGCCACCGATGACACCTGAAGTTGCTCACACAGCCGAGGAAATCTTTCGCCGTCGTGTCGCTGCGGCCCGTTCGCTCAAGCCCGGCGAGAAGTTTCTGGCGGGCCCCAGGCTCTTTGAAAGGGCGTGTGGGCTGGCCCTAGCCGGGCTGCGGCACCGTCATCCCGAAGCCGACGAGGCGACGATTCGCGGTCTGCTGCATCGGCAGGTCGCGGCCTTGCGGCGGCTGGACGCGGGACGATGACGGCCGACGAGGCACTCGTCGCCCTCGTGACCGCGCTCGAGTCGCTCGCGATTCCGTACATGGTATCGGGTTCGCTCGCCACGAACGTCTACGGCGTGCCGAGGGCGACCGACGACGGGGACTTTGTCGTCGAGTTACCACCGGGCAGGAAGATCGGCGACATCGTCGCCGCTCTGCCGGACACGATGCGTCTGGAACCGCAGACGCGGTTCGAGACCGTGACGGCAAGCCGGATGCATGTCTGCACGGTCACTGATTCGGCGTTTCGGATCGAGCTTTTTCTGCTCACCGACGACCCCTACGACCGCGAACGATTCGGCAGGCGATATCGGGCGACGCTACCGTTCGGGCCTGTCTGGATGCCGACCGTCGAGGACGTGATCGTGACCAAGCTGCTCTGGGCGGTGCGGGCGGGCCGGCTCAAGGATGAGGACGACTGCCGGGGCGTGATCGCCCTTCAGGGGAATAGGGTCGATTGGAACTACGTCTACGCGTGGTGCGATCGCCACGGCACCCGCAGCCTGCTCGACGAGATCCGACGATCGATTCCATCGGATTTCGATGATGACGATGCGGGCCCGTGAGTTGGGCAAGTAGCTCCGGGTGCTGGTCTCCCCCGCCGCTGACTTCGCGGCGATGTAGCGCCGGAGGATCGCGATCAGCACGACTTTCGATCGCGGGTTCCCTGGCCACCCCGGATGGCAGTCTGGCAGGCCGCTGCAGACCGTGTCCGTCACTTTCCCATCGTCAGATTGAAGTCAAACTCGTTTGGGCCAGCCTGGGTGACCTCAGCGGTCAACGTCGACTTTGTCGAGTATCGCTCTGGCAGGTAGTTTTCCCGTGTCGGCTGGGGCGGCCCATAAGCGGGGCTCGCGGTCTTTGCAGGACGTGTTTCGCGAAGGGCAACAATTTCGACCCGTCTCATGCCCAGGCCTGCCTTGCCGGTGTACCTTCCCTCTCTGATGGGAAATGCCTCAAAGAGCCCCTGCTGCGGGGAAACAAACGTGACAAACCCATCGGGCAGGGGCTGGCCGTCGAGGGAGACCGTACCGGATTCCGAGGCCAGCGGCCGTGACGGCTGCCCGGTGCGGCCACAGCCGCGGGTCCCGGCGGTGACGCCCTGCGGAGCCTGCCTGCAGGTGCTGGCTGAATTCGGCGACGCTGACACCGAGGTCTGGATCGATGGCGGCGGCCGCTTTCAGCTCCGCGACTTGCTGCCCCGGCCGTTTGCGGCCGAGGGCCCAAAGCCGGGCTGACGGCGGGGAGCCGGCTCCGCCCAATGACAACGATCCGGGCCTCCCGGCAAACACATGCCGGCAATCGCGAGGTATAGTTCTGGTAGGCGGACTTTACCAGAGACTTCACTGCCATGAATCGAAGATCTGCATTTGGCTGCCTGCTGGCAGCGATCAAAACCGCTTTTCTGCCCTCGTTTGTGCTGGGTGCTGACGAAGTCGCCGAGACGGCCGCAGAGACCGCGGCCAAAACCGTCGCCCGCCGGGCTGGACCCCACTGGAACGTTAACGGTGACTGGACGCCGAGCCTCGAGGCCATCCAGCGGCATCTGCTGCAGGCCCACGGCATCGACCCGACCGGCTACGGCCTCGACGAAATGCTCGCCCTGCACGACAACGATCACAACCGGATGGGCTACCGGCCCGGCTCGCGATCACGCCCGCAGCCGAAAAGCTCAGCCCGGGGCTTTCGCAAGGCCTGAATCACTGTCAAAGAACCCTTCATTGCCCTTCCCTGCGAATGTGGGCGATCAAAGGCACGCTCGGGCAACGCCTGAAAACCCATGGGGTTTTCGGGGTCGCCTGTCGCCGAATCCTGCGGCCGCAGGCTTTCCCCACAGTTTGCTAAGCGTTGGTGGCAGAAAAAGTTAGTCCAGCGGCAGCGGTATTTTTCACTCAGCGATACTCGGCGACAATTGTTTGCAGCCGTCGGCTACGGCCGTCGCAAGGGTCAATGCTCAGGGCTTTCTCAAGTGATTCAGTTGCCTCAGTCAACCGGTCGAGATGAAAGAGCATCTCTCCCCGGTGATACCAGGACACGGCATCGTCCGGGTCGAGCCTGGTCGCCTCCTCAAAGTGTGGAAGTGCCTCCTCGGGATCGTTGCGGCGATAAGCGGCGAGCCCCTCCAAGCGTTCACGGCGGGCAAGAAACTGCTGCTGACCGGCAGCATCACCGGCAGCTGCTCGGGCATCCGCCAGGAACCGAAAAAGCTCGGGCGAAGGACTGATGGTCACCAGTCGCTCCCGCAGCCGGGTGGCCTCGTCGAGACGACCGAGTTGTTCCCAGGCAACCGCCTTCAGCTGCAATAGCTGTGGGCCTGCCCCTCCCAGTTGTTCAGCAGCCTCGATCGCCTTCAATGCCACCTCAGGCTCGGCCCTTGTGAGTGCAAGTTCTGCCCGAAGCTGGGCAGCCAAAAATCGCTCGGGGATCAGTCGGTCGCCGATGGCAGCCTCGATTTGTCGAAGCCGCTGATCAAGATCGGCGGTATCAGCTGTCTGCCGAGCCGCCTCATAGTCAGCCAACAGCCGATTGAGCCCAACTTTTTCAGTGAGGGGACCGATGTAGTCGACGTTGAAGTTCACCTCCAGCAGATGCGCTGACCGTTCCTCCATTTCTCGAGCAACGGCAGCCTCAGCAGGACGGCCGAGGGCATCCAGAATTCGTCCGTGCAGCCGGTGCCATTCAAGCGATAGGGGCAGCGACTCAAGCCCCCGCCGTACGAT
>CBFIHA010000091.1:0-15438 GCA_965662195.1 uncultured Pirellulales bacterium | reverse complement strand
GCCACGGTCCTCTCCGGTGGCAACGCCGCCCCACCACCGCCGACGTCGATCAGCGAATTGGGTGGCCTGCTCCAAGGTCGCCGCCTGGGCGACTACCGGCTGGATGAATTTGTCGGTGGTGGCGGTATGGGGGCAGTCTTCAAGGCTCTCGACACCACGCTCGAACGGACCGTTGCCGTCAAGGTGCTGGCCGGGCATCAGGCGGCCGACGAAGAGATGCTTCGGCGGTTCCGCAACGAAGCCCAGTCGGCCGCCCGGCTCAACCACGAGAACATCGGTCTGGTTCATGCCGTCGGGTCGAGCGAGGGCTGGCACTTCATCGTCTTCGAATTCATCGAAGGAACGAACCTGCGGGATCTGGTCCGGCAGCGGGGACCGCTAAGTGTGGCCGCCGTCGTTGATCTCTCAATGCAGATCGCCTCGGCCCTCGACCACGCCGCCCGCCGCAATGTCATCCATCGTGATATCAAGCCCTCGAACATCATCATCACGCCCGGTGGTCGGGCCAAATTGGTCGACATGGGGCTGGCCCGGCTGCAGCAGGTGGCCGGCGAGCAGGACCTCACCGTGAGCGGGATGACGTTGGGGACGTTTGACTACATCTCTCCCGAGCAGGCCCGCGATGCCCGGGCTGCCGACATCCGCAGCGATCTCTACTCGTTCGGCTGCACCATGTTCTTCATGCTGGTCGGCCGGGCGCCCTTCGCTGAGGGCACGATGGTGCAGAAGCTGCTACAGCACCAGCAGGAACCACCACCAGCCGTTGAAACACTCCGGGCCGATGTGCCCCGCCGGCTGGCTGCAGTCATTCGCCGGCTGATGGCCAAGCAGCCGGAGGAGCGATTCCAGCAGCCGAGCCAGTTGGAGGCCGAACTGCTGGCAATCGCCGACGAAGAGGGCATCGATCTCTCGGCTGGCCGGCCCACGCTTGAGGCCGACCCGGCCGCCGGCAGCAGCGTTCGCGGCCGTCTCTGGCCCTGGTTGGTGGCTGCTGTCTGCCTCGCTGGGCTGGTCGTCGGACTGGCACTGCCAATGACGGAAGACACCACTGCCGTCGGCCTGATGCCAGCCGCGATCGTCGAACCCGATTCTCAGACGGTGGCTTCCCCGGTCAACACCCCGACGCGGGTGGCTGCCGCCCCCGGGGCTGGCAGCGACTTGGTCGGCCTTACGGAAGCATTGGCGGCGGCCAGTGACGGGGAGGTTCTTGAACTGATTGCCGACCGCGAGCATCTGATCGGGCCGCTCGACCTCGCTGGGCGGAGGCTGACGGTCCGGGCGGCAGCTGGGCAGCGCCCGCTGCTGCGTATTGACGACGCGCAATTTTTGCTTGCGGAGGATGATCAGGCGGCCTGGCTGATCGACGGGGGACAGCTGACACTCGACGGCATCGACATCCGGCTGGATGGCGGCGCCGATCCGGCGGTGGGCCGACGGTCAATTTTTCGAGTCGGTCCCGGGGGTGGGCTGATCTGCCGTAACGTGGGGCTGGCTGTCACGGAGGTTGTTGGCGGACAGGAAGCCCCCGTCGTGGCAACTCCCGCTGATCGGATCGTCACCATTGCCGCCGCACCCCGCGAACAGCAGGCAGACGGGGCAGCAGGCTTGCGGCCGGCTGCTACTGGCCAGGCTGCTGCTGCGGTCGACATGATCGACGTGGTTGTCAACGGTGAGGCCACCTGCTGTGGCATGGACGGGGGAGCAGCACTCAATCTGCGTTGGACAGGTGGTGGAGTCACCATCGCCGGGCGGTTTCTCGACGCCGAGGGCGACGCCTTCGCTCCGGGCGACGGCGCAGTGGCCCGGATCGCACTTGAGGAAGCGACGTTTGCCTGCCAGGACGGCTTCATTCGGCTCGCCGATACTCCGGCGCAGATCCGGGTCCCCCGACTCGAAGCAGTCGTTGAACGATGCCGATTTCTCGTTCCTGAGCCGGCTGCCTTGATCGAGCAGGTTGGCGTTGCCGAGCCGGAGGCCTACCAGGCGGCGGTTGAGTGGCGTGATCGGCTCGGTCGCTACGAGGGCAGCCGAATCTTCCGCCGGATCGATGGGGCGGGTGATGCCGTTGAGATCGATTTTGCGGCCGCTCCCCGGCCGCTTGCCCATCAGCCATTTTTCAACAACTGGCCGTCCGGGCTGTCGGCAGGCGAATGACTGCTGCTTGTCTGCCAGCTTCCGCCGGCGGTTTCCAGGGGGAGTTTGTGGATCAGGCGGGCCGGATGGGCGAAAGGGCCGGTACGCTGAGGCTGTAACGAACGGCAGCTGGCGGACATATTCCCCCTGCTCGGTAGCGAAACTTGACACACCCGTCGTGGGAAGCACAATTTGCAGCCGCCGGAGAGCGGATGCTTACGTGTGCTCTGCTGCGGGGCGGCCTGCCTCGTGTCGGTCGCCAGTCTTCGTTTCCCAGCGGTAATTTCAACCGATTTTTGCAGGAGTATTCAAGCATGAGCATCAGCAAGCAGATGACGACTTTTGTTGTCATGATGGCCGTCGGTATCGTCGCGTCCTCCGCTCGTCCCGCCTTTGCGGTGAAACAGTTCTATGATCAGTTCAAGGAGGTCTACGTCAACGACGGTGACCTCGATGCGGGATTGGTCGCCAAGGCGAAGTGCAACATCTGCCATGTGCAGGGTGAGAAGAAGAAGGTCAAAAACGAGTACGGCAAGCTGCTCGATGACCTGCTCGACCGGAAGACCGACGCCAAGAACCCTGAGAAGATTCGTGAGGCACTCGGGAAAGTTGCGGCCATGAAGAGCCCGTCCGGCCAGACCTGGGGTGAAATGATCAAGGCAGGCAAGTTGCCCGAGTAAGGGCTAAAGCTGCCGAGACCAATCCTCCTTCGCGACTGAACGACCGGCCTCGAGGATCATCTCCTCGAGGCCGGCCTGCTTCCTGATGGCGGCGGCAACCTCCGCCGGAGCGAACAGCCGCACCTGCTTCACCAGGCTGTCGAACTGCCGGTGGGCCAGTGACTGGGTTACTGGCGATACCTCGGCCAGCGGCCGCCAACGATCACTCCGGACCGCTTCGTTTTGATACCGGACCTGCAGCCGGAACTCGATTTCCTTTTCGGCCGGTGGGGCGTCGATGATCAGGCTGGCGGCGGGGATCGATAGCCCGGTCTTTCGCGTGAGCTCAGCGGCCAGCCGGTCGGCGGCCACCGTCAAGCGAGCATAGGGCTGGCCGGCGACGGCGGCATGCAGCTCCGGATGGGTGCCCGCATCGTAGGCCACCACCCGCTTGTGCAGCTGCCGCCGGGAGCCGAACAGCCCATCCAGCAGCCGCCGGGCGGTCTCGCTGTCGGCCGCCTGGTTGATCAGCGTGACAAAGCTGGCATCGTCACTATAGGTCATCCGGCCGATGTCGAGCCGATCGCGGCAGAGCCAGACGGCTCGCTGGAGCATCGCAGTGGCCGACCGCACCGCGTGGTGCCAGTAGACCTCGCTGAACATGACATAGCGGGCAAACACCATCAGTTCGGCTGCGGTTCGTCCCTTGTCGGTGATCGCCAGGCTGGTGGCCGATTCGTCAAGACAGAGGCTGGCGAGCAGCCGCTCCTGGTCAAAGTGCCGGCCGTAGGGCACCCCCGCATGGAGGCTGTCGCGGGTCAGATAGTCCATCTTGTCGACATCGATCGGCCCGGAGAGTAGCGAGTAGATGATCTTTCCGGCGGGGTCGGTGGCTTTACCCTGAATCAACCCGTCCAGCCGCTCCACGGAAAGTCCCCAGTCGGCCTCCAGGAGAGGGGCGATTTCACTGCCTGCCAGGATCTCCGCCACCAGGCTCTCGTGGCGGGGAATGCCGACCAGCCCCATGTCTTCGATCGGGTGGCAGTAGGGCCAGTGGCCAACGTCGTGGACCAGTGCCGCCACCAGAAAGGCCGCGGCATCGTCGTTGGTGACCTGCTGGTTGAACCGTTCGTCGGCCTGCAGACTGGTGAGAAAATCGATAGCCAGCCGGTAGACCCCCAGGGAATGTTCCAGCCGCGAATGGACCGCTCCGGGGTAGACGAGCGACACAAGCCCCAGCTGCCGCACCGCCGCCAACCGCCGTAGCGGAGGGCTGTCGAGCAGCCTGCGTACCCGTGCCGTGAGCGGCACCGTCACACCGGGCGGAAGTCGGATGCCGCCAGCTGCGTGCCGGCTGGTCAATTCAGGGAGATCGGCAAAAGGCATGAAGAGCGTGGCGGCTGTGTCTGGCCACCGTTGGCAGGGGGCGGTTCCGGCCTGTCAGACCGGTGGGTAGCCAGCCAGAAACCGCATCAGGGCCGTGAGACCGACATAGAGGGAGTAGTGAGTGACGCCGACCCCCCAGTCGAGGTCGAAACTGGCGACCGCCGCCAGCCCACCGGCAAACAGAAAGAACGGAACCACGAAGGTCCACTGCCAGATTTCAAGTTCACCCGGACCGAGTGTGCCCCGCACCCACCAGAGGCCGGCGTAGACGAGACTGCAGGCCAGCACCCGGAGGGCCAGCGGCCGGCCAGCGTAGGCCTCGAGTTCCTTGTCGCGGACGACGGCATAGCCGATGCGGGTGGTAGGCAGGGCGACGACCACGGCGGTCGCCACCAGCAGCCAAGTCGGCACGCCTGGATTTCCGTCGGTGGTGGGAAAAATCCGACCAGCCGCAAAGGCTGCCAGCAGCAGGGCGAGCAGGCCAGCGACGATCAGCGTGATCAACACTGGCGAGACGGGCTTTTCCTCGAAGACAATCGGTGCCGTTGGCATCCGCCCCGATTTCGACGAGGTCGTCGGCCGGTCCGGCTCGTGGATCGTGACAGCTGCGGGATTGGGAATCGTGATCGGGTTCTTGCACTTCGGGCAGGGACCGGTCTGCCCGGCAAACTTGTCGCTGACGTTGAAACGGGCTCGGCATTTGGTGCAGAGAACAGAGATGGCCATGCGGGGTATCGTGGGCGAAAGAAAAAAACCGGACGAATTTGGGGTGTAGAGTAAAGAGAAGGAGAAGGCCGCTCAAGCTGCGGCCGCGGTCGAGCCGGTCGCCCAGAAGCCCAATGACACAATCTAGCACCATCACATTTTCCTGCCCGAATGGGCACCGCATCAGTGTGCCGGCCACTCTGGCCGGGAAGAGGGGTGCCTGCTCCAAGTGCGGCGTCAAAGTAACGATTCCGACCAGCCAGCCGCAGCAGGTGGATGAGCCGCCCGGCTCAGCCATCGTGAGTGACCTGTCGGGGACGGCGATTTCCTCGGCCGATCTGCTAGGTGACGCGGTTGAGCCGACCTCTCCGGTGGCAGCCGCCATTGTGCCGGCCGCCGCCGCGGCCGAAAGTCCGACGGCCCGGCTGATTGCCCGGCTCTGGCAGGAGCGGGCCCATGGGGGGGAGGTCGAACTGCACCTCGCGGGCAGTTCCCGACCGATTCTGCCGCAGTTTTTTGAGCGGGACTGGTCACAGGGCAGCCATGCCCTGTTTGCCCGCCAGGAGCCGGACGGCACGATCACCCTTGAGGCGGTCGCCTGGGAGTCGATCCAGCGGGTGGTCGTCCGTAAAGTCCAGGGCCTGCCCGACGGCATGTTTCTGGATGAGGGCGAAAGCTGAGGCCGACGCGGTCCGGATGCACCGTCACTGGTCGTTGTCGTCGTCGTCGAGATCACCTTCGGTGATCATCGTGAAGCCCTTCTGGCCAAGGGTCTCGAGGCCCATCTCGGTATTGTCAACCATCAGGGCCACCACCGGCCGGCCCCGTGGCCGCATCAGCACGGGGTAGGCCTGGATGATGTTGACCTCGGCCTGCAGCAGCGCCGTACAGATCCGCACCAGGGGCTGCGGGTCGTCGGGCAGTTCCACGCCGATGAGATCACTCTCAATGATTGCCAGCCCTGCCCGTTCCAGGATTTCACGGCCCTGCTCGGGATGGCTGAGCAAAAACCGGACAAAAGCGCACTCGCCGGCATCGCTGATGGAGAGGGCGACAATCCGCACCCGGGTGCCGGCGAACCGGCGGACCAGTTCCAGCAGCTGCCCGACCCGGTTTTCCAGAAATACCGTGAACTGCCGGAGTGTCGGCCAATTTCTACCGCGGGCGGTGGCAAACCCGATCGCCGATCCTTCGCCCGAATCGCCGAAACTCATGATCTCTCCACAGTCGTTGACGGGTGCCGAAACCACCGCAGAATAGGGGCTGTTCCCGGCGGCGGTCAACTGACGTCAGGCCGGCTGACCTTGACCACGTCCCCTCACCCGCAAAGCATCCCGCCGTGTCCGAATCGGCCAGCCCCCCAGTCCCTGTCCACGAGATGGAAATTAGGGTTCGCTATCAGGAGACCGATGGCCAGCGGCGGGTCCACCATGCCAACTATCTGACCTATTTCGAGATGGGCCGGACCGAGATGCTGCGGGCCCAGGGCCGCACCTACCGGGCCTTTGAGGATGCCGGCCTGTTCATGGTGGTGGCGGAGGCCAGTTGCCGCTATCAGGCAGCCGCGGAATACGACGACCTGCTGCTGCTTCGCACCCGCGTTGAGAAGATCACCTCCGCCAGCATCCGCCACGCCTACGAGCTGATCCGCGACCGGCAGATCATCGCCACGGGCGAAACGCTGGTGGTCTGCGTCGACCGTGATGGAAAAATCCGGCGGCTGCCCGACTGGATGCTGGGGTGATGCGATCGGAGCGACAGGAAATCCACACAGCTCCACGGTAGGCTGTCGTCGCACCACCGCGGAGGACACCATGCACGACGCAGCGACCGGCATCGACCCGACGGCCCAACGGGCCCTGGCCCTCAACCTCAATGCCGACGTCTACGGCACCTTTGCCGAAATCGGGGCCGGTCAGGAAGTGGCCCGCTGGTTCTTCTCGGTGGGCGGGGCGGCCGGCACCGTCGCCAAGACGATGTCGGCGTACGACATGACCGTCAGCGATGCCATCTACGGCCAGGCCCCGCGGTATGTCTCTCGTGAGCGGGTCGAGGAGATGCTGGTCCACGAATACCAGCTGTTACAGGAGCGGCTCGATGCCAGCCGCGGTGAGCGGACCAGATTCTTCGCCTTTGCCGACACCGCCGCCGCCCGGTCCTTCAGCGGCGGCAATGAGTGCCATGCCTGGGTTGGCGTCCGCTTTCAACACGCCTGCCGGGTGCCACCCAGTACGATGCTGCTGCATGTGCGGCTACTCGACCCCAGCAACGCCCGGCAGCAGGACGCCCTCGGTCGCCTCGGGGTCAATCTGCTGCATGCGTTGCTCACCGACTGGAAGCAGCCCCGCCGGGTGATTGAGAACCTGCTGGCCGACATCGGCCGCGAGCGGCTGGAAATCGACTGGCTTCAGGTCACCGGTCCGGCCTTCGAAGACACGGACAACCGGCTGCTGGGCCTGCATCTCGTGCGGCTGGGGCTGACCCCGGCGCTGCTCTTCGGCACCGGTGGCACGCCGCTGCTGGCCTCTGAATCGATCCGACACACCGAGGTGCTGATCGAGCGGGGCCGGTTCGCACCGGTCACCGCCCTCAATCTGGAGATGCTGGCTGCCGCCAGAAAGGTTTTCGAGGCCGAGGGCTCGCCCGCAGCCGAGGCATCCCGGCAGCCACGGGTGCTGGAGATCATGGAGCTAACCATGAACAATCTCCGCGACCGGGGGCAGACCGAGGATGCCGAGTTTCTGGCCCGGGTCGATCTGCTTTCGGCCGCCGGCAAGATGGTGCTGGTCAGCGATCTGGCCGCTTTTCACGAGTTGGGTGAATACCTCGCCGCCCGGCATGTCGAGCGGACCGGGCTGGTTCTCGGCCTGCCGCTCCTGCGGGAGCTGTTCAATGAAAGCCACTATGCCCGGCTCGATGGGGGCATTCTCGAGGCCTTTGGCCGCCTGTTCACTCAGGCGGTTCGGCTCTATGTCTATCCGACCCGCGATGTCATCGACGGCCGGGTGATCACCTCTGCTTCACTGACCGTGGCCCCGCATCTGTCGCACCTGCTGGAGCACCTGCGGGTCAACGGGCTCATCTGCGGGTTGCAGTCTGACGAGGCGACGCTGCGGACCTACTCGAGTGAGGACGTGCGCAGCCGGATCTGCTCGGGCGATCCGTCCTGGAAGGAACTGGTCGCCCCGGCGGTGGCAGCCGCCATCGAGCGGAACGGGTTTTTTGGAGCCCGCTGCAATCCATCAGTGTAGGCCGCGATTCCGTCGAACTGTCCAGCTGGCCGATGGCCGCGACCGGGGTTGGTTTCAGCCCTCGTTTGTCGCGGCTGGCCGCCCGTGGGCCGGCAGCGCTATGGTTGCCCGACGTGCCGCAAGCAGCGGCCGGTGCCTCCAGGGCCGGAGCGTTGTTGACCATTGGCCGGCGTCTGCCGGCAGCCCTTCCTGGAGCAATTCTCATGACCCTGGCAGCAGAGCGAGAACTGGAGCACGTAGGTGAAACTGCGGGCTGTTCCGACCACGACCACGACCTGATCCACGAGCTGAGCCGTCGGCTCGACAGCCTCTGGCGGTACGACCAGTACATCGCCAACGCCGAATGGCGGGATGAACTCCGCCAGTTCTGGATCGACTCCAAGGCGGTGGAGCAGCAGGCGATCCAGCGGCTCAAAGAGCTGATCAAGCAGGAAGTGCGGAACGAGTGTTTCTAGCGGAACGTGAGACACGGGCATGACGCCCGTGTTTCCGCCTTGCTCTTACCGCGGCCGCCGCATGCCGATGGGCTCGTCGTCGGTCTCCCAGGCGATGCACTCGCCCGGGTTCTCAAGCCGGCCAATCGCGTCGTCATCCTCCCAGAACCGGTCAGCATCATGCCAGCTACCGTCGTCGTCCTTGTGCTGGCAGACATATGCCAGCAGTGACTGCATTTCCGCCGCTGAGATTTCAGCATCGCGGAAGCAGTGGACGATTGTCTCAGCCGGATCGGGAAGTCTATTAACTTCTTCCCCGACTCCACCGCCTTGGCCGCCCTGCACGTAGCGATCGCAGAGCGTGAGCAATTCATCGCGTGTCATCATCCGATCCCTCCGCTGGCCATCCTCGTTACCGCTTCGGTTTCGGTCGTCGGCGTCGGCCGCACGGCGACGTCCCTCTGGTTGTTACGAACAATACGCCTCGCATGTTCAGATTGAACGAGCGAGGGAACCATCTGGGGTGGGCAGGGGGGCAGCCGGTGGCAGCGACTGGAGCCGGGGGAGGCGTCTTCATCCATTTTTACTGGTCTCAAAGCAGTTGAAGCCTTCGGGCCACCGGTCCGGGCTGACCGGCAGTGGCCGCAGCGAATTGCCCGGCTACCTCGCCGAATTTTCCGGACTGTTGGTATCAGTAACCGCTTTTCAGGGCTCGCGGCAGCCGTCCGGCTCGGCCAGGACGACCGCCCGGCCTGGTCGGTCGATCCCGATCAGGCCCGGCGGCTGCCCGGCGGCTGCTGGCCGGTCCGGATCGATCGCAAAACCCTGACCTGGGAAAGGGCAGTGCAGCGTCTCGACCAGGACAAGTCTGTCGGGCGGGTCAGCCGGCCCGGGCAGCCGCAGCCGGTAGAGCACCGGAAAGTGGTGGTGGCTGGCCAGCAGCGTGTCGCCTTCCCAGATCCCGCCGGAGGCGCTCATCCCGTCGAAGTCGGCGATCACCTCAGCCGGGAAGGAGAACCGCCGCAGTTCGCGGTCGAGGCCGCCGTCGGCATATTCAACCAGGCAGGTCTGCCGATTGTCATCACCATAGTGGGCAAAGCAGCACCACCAGTTGCCCTGCCGGCGGATGCACCAGACGAGGCTGCCCGGTGGCTCTGGAAAGGTGTGATACAGCTGCAGGCTGTCCTGCCCCGGACTGTACACCCGAATGTCAGATGCGTGAGGCGTGGCGGGGTAATTGGAATGGGCGAGGTACATCCTGCCGTCGTGAAAGAAGCCGCTGTTGAGGTGCTGGGCCGTCGGGCTGGATGCGGTATCGAGCAGGCGTCCGGTACGGCGATCGAAGCTGGCGACGACGGTGCTCGAGATGGCATAAAGATGGTCGGCATCAGCCACGGCCGCCTGCGTGGCATGGGGCGTGGCCAGCCGCCGGCTGGTGGTCCAGCCATTCAGCGGAACGAGTGTTGTCCGGCGCAGGCCGGACTCTGCCGCCTGTGTCGGTGCAGCGGCGAGGCTGACGATGCCGATGGCGGCACCCATCACCAGGAAGGCCCGAATGCAAAGCCACCCCCCACGGGTGCCTGGTATGCGGTGACGGAATCGCTTCCGAGTCACGCCTATTCTCGCTATTTCCACATGTTTTTCCGTTGCCGGCTCGAAGCAAAAAGGTTTAAGTTTAGACCCCAGGTCCATGTGTGGGAGGTCCCGTTCCATTCAGCTTAGCTCGTGAGGCCATTTTCATGCGTCGTTCGCCTCGTCTGCGTCGTGCTCATCAGAAGACTCGCCGGGAACGCCTGGCCAGGCAGCAACGCCGCCGCCGGCAGGCTCCGGCCTTCGAATCGCTTGAGCGACGGCTTGTGCTCAGTGGCTCCCCGGCCGACCCGACACTGGCGTTGTCTGGCACTCAGGTGGCAGCCCTCTCCGCGGGCTTTAGTTCGCTTGCCCAGCGGCTCACCGAGGCCCAGGCAGCCGATCTGCTCGCCTCGTCAGCGGCTGGCCTTGGCCAGCCGCTCGGCACGCTGATCTCGGTCGGCACTGAACTGCGGACCGGCCTGACCGATCCGCTGGCGATCGACCTCTCCGGGTCGCTGACGGTATCCCAGATCGAATCGGCCATCAGTGATGCCGTGGCGGCCGACGATTTCCTCGCCGGGGTGACCATCGACACCACCACCGAGACCAACGCCGCCGGTGACACCGTTGTCTGGTTCGCCCTCTCGGTCACCGGCTCAGAGACACTGGTGGACTACGAACTTGACCTCGGCCAGGCCGGCATCGACGGAGCCCAGGGCATTCTTCGTGAGCAGGGCCTGGCCCTCGGGGCGGTTGAGCTCGATCTCGATACGACCCTGGCGGCCAACTTTGCCATCGGCGTGACGCTGGCGGCAGGCCTGACCGCCAACGAGATGATCTGCATCAAGAGCGACACGATCGCGGTGGGGGCCTCGGCCACGGCCAGCGGTGGTACCGCCCTCACCGGCATCGATGCCCGCTTCGGACCGATCCGGCTGGGAGATGCTGCCGGGGCAAACATCAGCGTGGCAATCGACCTCGGAGTAAATGTCGATCTGCAGGAGGACGCCAACGGCTGCCTGTCGCTGGGCAGCCTTGACGTCGGTGCCCTGGGCGACATCTTCAGCCAGGCCGATGTCTCGACCGACTTTGATGTGACCATCCCGTTCGACCTCGACATCGGCGGGTTCACCGAGTCGGGCACGGGGCTGAATATCTCGATCGGCTCAGGCGACCTGCTCGACGCCGGTCAGCTCAACATGACGCTGCCGACGCTTGATATCGGTGGCAGCCCGTTTGACTTCAGCGATCTTGGGGACTTCTCGATCAACGACGTCGGGTCGCTGCTTGACGACCTCGGCCTTTGGATTCCCGATCTTGGCACCGGGTTTGAGCTGCCGCTGGTCGGCCTCGACGTCGCCGACCTCTTTGGCGATGCCCTCGAGTTGGACTTCGATGGCCTCTTTGGCGGCCTGAAAACCCCTGAGGGTGAGTGGACTTTTGACACCCTGCAGGAACTCGACGACTTCTTCGTGAGCACTTTCTCAAGTTCACTTGAGCTGACCTGGAGCCCAGCTGCTGAGGCTGTCGAATGGACGCTGCCGTTGGCCTTCAGCTTTACGGAAACAGCCGGCTTCGACTCTGGCGAGCTGATTCCCGACGGCCTGCCGCTGTCGGTCGCCGCCAACGGTGAGCTGAACGTAACGATGACCGGCAACCTGTCGCTGACCGCCGGCGTCGCGATCACCTCGTCGGCCAACGTCAATCCGGTCAATGGCACCACGTTGCTGACCGAGATCAACGGCGGCTTCGGGCTGACCGAGGGCATGCTGATTGACGGCGATGACCTGACGTTCACCCTCCGGGACGGCACGGTGGTCGGGGCCGATCTCGACACGCTCGACCTGGCCAACGGCACGGCGACCGTGCAGGACCTGTTGAACCTGGTCAACACCGACCCGCAGGCCAGCGGCAATCTCACCCTGGCGGTCAACGCCAGTGCCCTGGTGGCCACCGATCACACCACACCGGCCTCGGCGGCCGCCACCTTCAGCATCGCCGGGCCCAGTGTGAACGTGACGATCGGCAATACGCCGGTTGTCCAGACTTCGCTGGCCCCGATTGCCCTCGGCCTGCTGGTCGCCCCGACGACCGACAGCACGCTGGAGGGTTCGACCCTCGAAGGTTTTTCTTTGCGGGATCGGCTCTATGTGAAAGAAGGGGAAATCAGTTCCCTCAGCCTCGCGGTCGAAGGCGGCCTGGAGGGAGGGGCGGCCCTCGGGCCGCTGTCGCTCTCGATCTACTGCGGGGCGGTGGAAGGGGGGGCGGGCGTCAACCTCAGCCTGATCGATCCCGGCACGGCCGCGGCTGACGACGGCCGCATCTATCTTGCTGAGATGGACGCCGGGCTCGATGCCGGGAACACCGGCGTCACCAGCCTGATGAACTACAGCGTCGACTCTCCCAGCCTCGACGGCATCTTCCAGCTGCGGGTCACCCCCGCTGAACTCGAGACGGCCCTCGACATCGACTTTGCCGCCGATTACCTCGACTACTGCGGCAACGCCAGTCTGAGCCCGGCCATCACGGTGCCTGAGACCACGCTGGTGCCCTACCTGCAGCTCGACGCCGACGTCGGGGCCGAGGGTTGGTCGTTCACGATCGAGCCAAGTGAAAAACTCAGTGCGGTACTGGCCGGGCTGGGCGACTTTTCACTGGATGATCTGCCGGCCCTGCTCGACTTCTTTGTCGGCTATCTCGAAGGCTCCGGGCTCTGGGATTTTGAAATTCCTTGGATCGACGTCTCGCTGGGCGACATCTTTGGCTTTGTCGACATCTTTGCCAACCTGCCTGAGTTTGACCTCGGCGACCTGCTGGGGCGGCCGACCGGCTACGACCCGACCTCCGGGGCAATCAGCTGGCCCGAGTTCAGCTTCGGTGACCTCGGCGGCGACTGGCTGACGCAGTTTGAGCTCGCCCTGCCGGAGCTGGCCGGGCTGCCCGATTTCGGCCGGCTGCAGGGGCTCTCCTGGAGCCTCGATGATCTGATCGTGGAGTGGGGCGGCTGGACGCCGGGGGATGCCAGCTATGACCTCGACTTCCTCGGCCGGCTGCGGGCCTGGTTCTCCGACGCCCTGCTGACCTTCGACCTCGTGCTGCCCGACTTTCCGGGTCTGGGGGGCGACGGCCAAAACTTCTGCCTCGCCTTTGGCAGGCTGCTGTCTCTGCCTCAGTTCAACTGGGAATCTGATCCCGGCTCGTTCGATGCCGGGCTCGACCTGAGCTGGCTGGGTGGTCTGACGCCCGGTTCGCTCGAGTTTCCGGGTCTCGACTTTGGCGGCCTCGACAGTCTGGCGTTTGAGTTTGGCCGGCTGTTCCTGCCCGAGATCGAGGGAGGCTGGCTGCCCGAGGGCATCAGCATTCCCGACGGCATGAACATCAGCCTGACGCCGTCGCTGACGGCCGACCTGTCGGGCAACAAGCAGCTCGCTCTTGATCTGAATGTCACCCTGGTCGATGCCGGCTATGCCGTTGACCTCAGTGCCCTCGATGTTGCCGACGGGCTGGCCCTCGACATCACCAGCGAGGGCAATCTCTCGCTGAACGTCAGCGGATCGATTGCCGGCCGGCTGCTGGTCAATCTGTCGCTCGACTCGGCGGCGGCCAACTGGATTTCGGTCGATACGACCAACTCGTCGATCGACCTGGCTGCTGAACTCGATGATGGCGGCGGGCTGATCCTGGGGGCGAGCCTCGGCGGCCTGGTCGGGCTGTCGCTGGGGGGCGACCCGGCTGAGGGCCGGTCCAAGGCGACCATCACGCTCAGCGACGGGCTGGGCAATCCGGCCAGCCTCAGCCTCAATGCGGCGGGGGAACTCGACGCCACGGCGATCTTTGATGCCAACCTGCCGATCTATGTCGACGGGTTGCCGCTGGGAGTAGACGGCTATCTCGGTGCGCTCGGTCTTGATGCGTCGCTGAACTTGGCCGCCGATCCGGCCTTCGGCCTCGACCTCACCTATGACGGCACCGGCTCGGGCTATTCCAACATCACCGACATCCTGCTCGATCCCTCCGCTCTGTTCAGCTTCAACGGCTGGATCGACGGGGCGGCCCAGTTCGTCGGCTTCCTGCGGACTGCCCTGGCGAGCGACCTGACCGCTGACCTGCCGCTGATCGGCGGCATCGATGTCTCCGACGGCAGCTTCATTGGCCAGCTCGATACCTTCCTCAGCGGGGCTGCCAATCTCGATACGCCGGGGGAACTCAATGCCGCCTTGTCGGCGGAGTTCGGCAACTGGACCGGCGGGCTGAGTGCCGACTTCTCGTTTGCTCTCGACGGCCTGGCGCTCAACGCCACGCAGCTGACCACCTCGTTTGAAACGCTGCTGACCGCCGATGCCGAGTTCGTGGTCGACCTGACGCTGGCCTCGACCACCACCACCACCCTCGCCTCGGCCGATCTCGACTTCGGCATCGACAGTCTCGGCCTGGCGGTGGAGGGCGACGCTGCCATCAACCTCTCGACCTCGCTGACGCTCAACATCGGCCTGGGGGCGAGCCTCACGCGTGGCTTCTTCATCGAGACCGACGAAGACACCGAATTCACCGCCGGCTTGAGCCTGGCCCTGCCGGCCGACCTGAGCATGCGGCTGGGACCGCTCTCATTCGCCTTTGAAGACGCCACGGCGGCCGATGAGCTGGAAGCGAACCTCACCGTCGATTTCGGCAACCAGAGCTACGGCCTGACCCAGCTGCCCGACCTGTTCACCAACATCAACATCGGCGGCTCGGTTCGGGCGGAGGTGGGGGCCAACCTGACCGCGTCGCTGTTCAACAACGGGCCCGGCCTCGGCGTTTCGCTGGCGATGGGCTTCAACGAAGAGGCTGAGGCCGGTGGCAGTGCTGTGAGCTTTGAAAACCTCACCACCAACACGGCCGACAAGTTCTTCTTTGAGATCACCGACACCTACATCGACCTCGGCGGCCTGCTCTCCGGACCGGTGGGTGAGATTTTTGGTCAGGTTGACACCATGCTCGAGCCGCTGCGTCCAGTGCTCGACCTGCTGACCAGTGAGATCCCGGTGCTCTCCGACATCTCGAAGCTGGCGGGCGGTGGGTCGGTGACGGTGCTCGATGCGATGCGGATCTTTGGCGATGACTTTGAAAAAGCCGCCACCTTCATCGAGACGGTCGATCAGGTGTCCGACACGATTGCCACCCTAGCCGGCGTCAGCGGAAGCAGTCGGGTCTCCCTCGGTGGCTTCACAGTCGATGACGCCGACCGGGCCTCGTTCCTTGGGGCGACCTCGGCTGCGGCTGGTGAGTCGGCGATCAACATGACAGCCGCCACGGCCA
>CBFIHA010000090.1:0-15507 GCA_965662195.1 uncultured Pirellulales bacterium | reverse complement strand
AGCGTCGGGTCGGTCTGGCCCAGAGCCTCATCAACGACCCGCAACTCCTGATCCTCGACGAGCCGACCAGTGGCATGGACCCCGTCGGCGCCCGCCAAATCAAGGACGTCATCCAGGATCTCGGGCGACGCGGGAAAACAGTCCTGCTCTGCACGCACCAGTTGTCGGATGTCGAAGACCTGTGTGACCGCGTCGCCATCATGTACGGAGGCCGCGTGCGGACCGAGGGCACCTGCGAGGAACTCCTCGAGCAGGAGGATCTCACGACGATTCGCACGGAAGCCTTGCCCGATCAGGTGGTCGGAGAGATTCGCGACGTGCTGGTGCGGCACGGGGTCGATGCGATGCGGGTGGAGCGGCCCCGGCGCAGGATGGAATCACTCTTTCTCGAGATCGTCGAGCAGGCGAAGGCCGCCGGGGTGGTAACCAGCGGGGCCGGCTCGGGGGCGTCCGTGCCCGAGTTTCTTCGTGGAGCCCCGAGCCCCGCGTTGTCTCCGGCACCCCTTGCCGCTGAGGAGCAAGCCGGTGTATCAGAAACCGTTGATAGCGGGCTCATCGACAGCCTGATTCAGAAGTGACGTCCATGACGACACAGTCAGTGTCTCGAGTTGAGTCGCATTTTCGTGGCCGCGGTCGCCTCGCATTATGGGCGCTCGTGCTCGCAGGCCTTGCGGTGGTCGGAATTGGTGCCGCGGCCTTGCTCCGAAATCAGGGTGCCGACGGCGTTGCAAACGCTGTCGGACTGACATCGCTCTTGGCGATCGTCGCATGGGCAATGGAGGGCGGATTCAGCCTGGCCTCGCGAACAATTCCGTGGAGGGAGACCGCCGTTTTCATGCTTGCTTTGGCAGGCGGGGCCGGGGTGTCTGAGTTGATGGCCCAGTTTGCCGGCGTCAGCCTGGCACTGCCTCTCCAGGTCGTTTCTGCTTGCACGGCAACGTGGTGGACGGCGCGGGTGATGCGAGCGGCACCGCAGTGGCGGATGCCGATGATCGGGGCTGCGGTGACCTGCGGTGTGGCGGCGACTGTGTGGTTTTTGGTCAGGCACTCATGGCTGGTGGCGGCCACCGGGTTGACCGGGGTCGCCCTCATGACCTTTGCATCGGCTGCCGGCCTGATCGGAATTCGAGCGCTGTTGGGTGGCAGTACGGGTGTCTTCGGGGTGGCCCGGACGGTGGTGGACGAGTCGGTGCGGATGCGGGCCCCCCTCGTCTTGCTGGGCGTGCTCGTGCTGGCGATTCCGACGCTGCCGCTGATCCTCGATCATGCCGAGCGACTCGAGTATCGCGTGCAGTTTTTCCTCAACTGGGCGCTGGGGGGAGCCGGGCTCGTGCTGAGTCTGCTCACGATCGTGCTGGCGTGCGGCAGCATCTGCGGCGATATCGATTCAAACCGGATCCACATGACACTCGTCAAGCCGGTGAACCGCTGGGAGTATCTGCTTGGAAAATGGTGCGGACTCGCGGTCTTCAATCTGCTCATGGTCGCCGTGGTGGGCATCGGCACCTTCACGTTCGTGAAAGTGCTCGGCTCGACATTGGCTACCGATCAGATGGATCGCGATGCCGTCGATCGTCAGGTGCTGGTGGCCCGGTCAGAGTATTGGCCCCGGCACGATCGGCCGGCGGAATACGAGGCCGCGATCGAGGCTTCGATCAAACGCCTGGCCGATGACGATCCGGATGCGTTTCGGCTCGACCCGACCGGGGCAAAGCGGCGGATTCGTCATGAATATGAGTGGCAGTGGCATACCGTCGTGCCCGACATGGTTTCGACCTATGTATTCGAGGGACTCACGCCCGCCGAAGAGCCCATGGATACCGGTGCCGAGTCGCGCCCCATTCAACTCCAGTTGAAGCCACGGGCCAACAATGTTGACGTTGACCTCGCCGACGTTCGCTTTGCTCTGTGGATCAATGATCGGCCCTGGCCTGTTGTTGACGGCGTTCACGAAGAGCAACAGATGGCCTCCCTGTCCCAGCACGTTCTGGAGTTGCCGCGCGGCAGCGTCGATGCTGCCGGTCGAATCAAGCTCACGATCGCCAATTGCAACCTGATTCCCGCCGGAGAAACCCAGGCCACAGCCATCACGTTTCCGCCGGGCGACGGGCTGAAGGTGTATCAAGGAGAAGGGTCGTTCACGGGCAACTTTGTCAGGTGTCTGATCGTGATGTGGATCAAGCTGGCGGCTCTCGCGGCGATCGGCGTGGCGGCGGCGGCCTGTCTCGGGTTTCATACGGCGATCCTGTCCGCGCTGGTGGTGTTTTTTGCGGCTCTCGGCGGCGGGTTCCTGAAGGATGCCCTCGGTATCTACAACGTCGTCGCCGATTCGACATTGGCAGCGATGCTCGAGCGGCTTTCGTTGGCCCTCGGCTATGTCTCGGACCTTCGGCTCTACGAAGCCGGCCGCATGCTGCTGGGATTCGTCACCGATGCGACCCTTGCCGTGGTTCCGGCGTTTTCCGACTACGAGGCGGTATCGCAGCTGGCCACCGGGGTGGCGATTCCGACCCGAAGCGTCGTTTCCTGCTGCCTGTGGATCGGGCTTGTCTATCCGGTGACGGCGCTCGCGGTGGCATGGATGATCTTTGACAGACGGGATTTGATTCGGTCGACGGCATGACGATCCGCACGAAGGCCCACAGATGACAGACACACTCATTGAAACGATCGCTGCCGGGCTGCTGGTCGTGGCGATGGCTGCGGCCGCGTTCGTGGCTCCCGCGATCGCACGGGAACGGCAGAGCAGCCAGTTGGTGATCTCGACGGCGGGCACGCAGGGCATGCCGCCCCATGTGGCCCTTGCCACCGCTGCTTTGGGAACGTTTCGCGGGCTCGCGGTCGATGTCATGTGGGCCCGCGCCGACGCTCTGCAATCAAAAGGGCAGTTTTTCGAGGCTCAGACGCTGAGCCAGTGGATCACGGCGCTCCAGCCCCGGTTCCCGAAGGTGTGGGCATTTCAGGCATGGAACCTCGCCTACAACATTTCGGTTTCGACGAAGGTACCGGAGGAACGCTGGGGATGGATCAATCGCGGTGCCAATCTGCTGAGATCCCAGGCGATCCCTCTCAACCCCCACGACGCCAATCTGCCGATGGAGCTCGGCTGGATTTTTTTCCACAAAATCGGCGGTAAAAATGATCGGGAGCATTGGTACTACAAAGTGCGTCTGGCTCGTGAGTTTCGTGAGTTTTTGGGGGATCTCACAGGCGGCAGGACAACGCAGCAGGCAATCGAGCGGTTTCGCAAGATCGCGGATGCGGCAGACAGCATCGAAGCGATGAACGATGACCAGGCGGTGCAGCGCGCCTTGCCCGTGCTCGCAGAGCACGGCGAGGAGCCGGGCGAGCTTTTATTGCGGATGCTGGGGAGGGTCGTTCTCTACACGAACTCGACTGATATGAAAATCCAGGCCGGCAAGGCCCTGCCCACCGGCACCAATCGGGATCTCTTGGCAAGTCTGCTCGAGGATCCGGAGCTGGCCGCCACTGTCTTCGACACGATCGTTCCCGCGCTCCAAAAGCGGGTGCTGATCGATCGCTACCGCATGGAGCCTGCCTTCATGCTCGAGCAGATGGAGACATATGGGCCGCTTGATTGGTCACATCCCCACTCCCACGGAATCTATTGGTCGGAGAAAGGTGTTGCCATCGGCCGCGACATGGTGCGGCGAGACCGGGTAAATGAACTGACGATCATTCGCACGCGCCTGGGCAACCTGCAGCAACTGATGCGGAGCGGACGGGTCGAGTTTGATCCCCTGGCCGACCGCATCGACCTGCTGCCCGATCCGCGGTTCATCGAGGCCTATGAACGTGGGATGCAAAATGCGATTTCCTTGATTCAGTCGGAGAGCGGGGTCTCGGCCGCGGAGTTTGGTCTGGCGACCGTGGAAGACCTCTTGCGCGGATACGAATCCTTCCTTCAACAGGCAACCGTGTTTTCGTACTTGTATGGCGACGAGGCAGAGGCGCGGGGTTGCTTCGGGAAGTTGCGGACGCTCGCCGAGGACACGGGCCGCGGCGATCAGCCGCTCTACAGTGAAGGGCTGGAGGGCTTTCTTGCTCTACGGCTTGGCGAGGTTATGGATATCGACATCTCCAATACACGTCAGTTTTTGGATGCGATGGTCCAGAGAGCGATGCTGGATGGACTCGCGAAGGGCCGGCTCGACACCTTCAACCGATTTGTAAAGCTTGCCTGGTCCGTCTATGACCGACAGTACGGTGTGAGCACCCCCGGCGCGGTCCACGTCAATAAAGAGGCTCAGCTGCCACCGTTTCCACGGCTCGTGGATGCATCGTTTGAGAGCGCGATGAAGCAGGAATCAAGCCCTGTACTCATTCGAGCGCGGATGTGGGCCTGGGCTCCTCAAGAACTCCGCGCCCGTACATGGCCAAAACTTGAACCTATCCTCACCGAACATGCAGAGGCCGCCGGGCTCAACTCATCACGTGCCTTTCCTCCACCGTCTGATGGCGGTGATGCCAGTGAGCCGGTCGAAGAACTTGATTCGTCACGCTCGGGCAAGGGACTCACAAGTTCCTAATGCAAGTGAGCTATTCTCAGTGGGGTTAGTTAGTTTCGTCTCTCAAAAAGGTCCCCTCCTCCATGACGTGCAACTTGTTCCGTGCCGCCTTCTTTCAACGTAAAGCGGTTACGCTCATTGAACTTCTTATTGTGATTGCCATCATCGCGCTTCTAGTGTCCCTCTTGCTGCCAGCGCTGGGCATGGCCCGTGAGGCAGCTCGGCGATCAATATGTATGAACAATTTGTCCCAAATGGGAAAGTCTTTTATCGGTTGTGAGGTTGCCAAAAAATCGATTCCCGGCTGGCGAAATGTTCTTGACCCCTACACGAAGGAGAAGCTGGCCAATCCAGCTACTCGGGAGGAAGCATGTGTGTCGTGGGCGGTGGCGTTGCTGCCGTTTTATGATCAAAAAGAGATCAGTGAATGGTACGACTCATTTGCCGCCGGTGCTGCCGTTGACGATATAGACGTCAAAGCAATACCGTCATACGCTTGCCCGTCTGCGAAACATGACTCAGAGGTCGAATCACCCCTGATGTACATGGCGAACGCTGGAACTGGGGCCGAGGTGACCAACGGCAGTAAGCAGTTCATTGGCGACGGTGTGCTGCTTGACGCCGCCGGCAATCTATCGAGTGACGATTGGTAACTTTCCGGCGGTGGGTATCAAAGTTAATCGAGAGAAATTCCAAAATTAAGCACGGCTGAACGCGGAGACGGCGCCGCACATACGCTTCTGGTAACCGAGCGCAGTGGAATATTTGCGCCGAGAGACATCAGCTGGGCGGCGAACCCGAGTCCCGCGATCGCCAATGCAAATGCGGTTGCAAGAGCCCACATTGTGCTTCATCCGCCGGCATTGCCTGCAGGCGGTGAACCGGCATTCGGCATTCGCGTTGTCAATGTTGATGACAGTACAAAACCGATGAGTGAAGCGGATTGGCCGTATCGATATCCTTCGTCTCAGCATTCGGGGGGAGTTGTGGCCGTGTTCTGTGATGGAAGAACTCAGTTCATCAAGGAAAGAATTGCTTCCTGGGTTTATTGTCAAATGCTCACAAGCCAAAAAGGCGGAAGATCAGAGCGGGCGGCGCAATGGGAGAAATATAGGAACAAGAAAGGCAATCTCGTTCACTATATTTTCAATCCCGACGACCTAGATTAATCAATGAAAGCACTTCGCATTTCCAGCCGCTCTTAAAATCTCTACTTCGTTGCGACAGCCATTGTCAGATTTTCTGTGTCTTCGTGAAGTTTGAGGCGAAGCGGTGTTGAGACAGCGGACATGTAATGTTTAGGAATTTCGTGGTTCGATTTCCCTGGAAGGATGACGATTTTGTAGTTGCCGGCAGGCAGCGCCTCCAATTCAAATTGCCCCTCTCCTCCAGTCTTGATTTGAACTCGGCGATTGGAGGCAGAAGTGGAGTGAAAGATCAGTTCAACATCTGCGGCAGAGTTTTGGTCTAACAAAACGATTCCCGCAACGGAATGATGAGTCGGGGAAAGCAGCCAAATTGCGGCGGTGCCAGCAGCGATCGCCGCCACGATGGCGAAGAAACCTATGGCGGTAGAGGTGACGAGTCTCCTAGAGAGTCGGAAATCACCTGGGGTTGTCGCGGGTTCGAATCTGCCGCTCCCTCTGGACCCGGTTTCATCTCCCGCCGCAGCTTTCGATGCAGCAAGTCTCTTGATGTAAAATTGGGCGGCGTCATTGTCGCCTCGGGCAATTCGCTTTTGAATCTCCGCGATGTTGACAATGGCTTCAGCGGCAGTTGAGGATGGACTTGAGGCGTCGCTTCGAGGGGCCGATGGTTGCCCCATTCGCCGCAACATTTTCTCAACCGTCCGATCGACGCCTCGATTTTTTCGCGTCTTCGTCAAGGGGTGCGTTCGCTGGGGTTTTAGAAGTCGGAAGCCAAATCCTACGTCAGTAGAAAAAGTCTTTTCGCGAGGGAGGGCAGATTGTGAGAGTCCGAAGGAGTCGATAATGACCCCATAAAAATATCGCCGCTTCCTCAAAAAACAGTGTTTGTTTTCTGTGAAAATATCTGTGGCCGTGGTAGCGGGCCGAAATGAAGCCAAGAATCGGTAGCGGCCAATTTTTGTGGGAACGTTTGTGTCGCGGCGTATCCTCCAGGCGGCGTTTTTTGGAATGGGTCGATACTCATCGCAGCGGTTGCAAATCGGCTTGGGGAGCATCGGTGTTCAGCTGCGGAGATGCTAATTGCGTTTGGCAGGCGGCCGTATCACAGCAACGATTCGCAGGTGTGACTCACAAAACCTAGGGACGCCGGCGATGTCGGCCGTTGCAATGGCGTAAGTTCGAACGCCGCAAGCAGCCCTTTGGGGGCCAGATGCGCTGGGAGAAAAACCGTCTTGGAAGACTTTCCCAGGACCGAAGATGGAGTTAGTTTGCTGGGGTAACCAATTTTGATTTTTTCCTTGGAGGCCTGCTCATGTGGCAGCATTTTTCCGGTCGTACGGCTTTTTTGGTGCTCGTAATCAGTGCGGCATTGATTGGCACCGCCGCCGCTGAGCCGGCTTCCGATGGCTGGATCACAATGTTCAACGGCAAGGACCTGACCGGCTGGAAGACGAACACTGAAAACCCCGACTCGTTCCAGGTGGAGGACGGCGTGCTCGTGGTCGATGGCCCCCGGTGTCACCTGTTCTGGGTCGGAGATCCTGATGACTCGACGGACGAACAGTTCACCAGCTTCCACTGGCATGCCACCGTCAAGACCATGCCCAAGGCCAACAGCGGGCTCTATTTTCACACGCAGTATCAGGACTCGGGCTGGCCGGCAGTCGGCTATGAATGCCAGGTCAACCAGACCCACGGCGACCGCAAGAAGACCGGGGGGCTCTACGGCGTCGCTGACGTGCTCGATGAGTCACCGGTCAAAGATGGCGAGTGGTACGACTACGACATCATCGTGGACGGTAAGCACATTGTCGTGATGATCAACGGTGAGGTGACCACCGACTGGACCGAGCCCGACGACTGGGAGCCGCCGAAGAACATGGCCGGCCGCAAGCTCTCCAGCGGCACCTTCGCCATCCAGGCCCATGACCCGGATAGCGTCATCCACTTCAAAGACCTGCGGGTCAAACGGTTGCCCTAACCAGGCTTACGTGACGCGGCTCAGGCCAGGGCGTCGTGGATGACATGGCCGTGCACGTCGGTCAGCCGCATGTCGCGGCCGCTGAAGCGGTAGGTTAGCCGCTCGTGGTCGATGCCCAGCAGGTGCAGCATGGTGGCGTGCAGGTCGTGGATCATGAACTTCTTTTCAATCACACGGTAGCCATAGTCGTCGGTGGCCCCGACCACCGTGCCCCCCTTCACGCCGCCGCCGGCTAGCCAGAGTGAGAAGGCCTGCGGGTTGTGGTCGCGGCCGTTCTTGCCCTGGGCAAAGGGGGTGCGGCCGAACTCACCGCTCCAGACCACGAGCGTCGAGTCGAGCAGCCCCCGCTGCCGCAGGTCGCTGATCAGCGCAGCAATCGGCTGGTCGACTGCCCGGGCATTGTTCTCATGGCCGTCCTTGAGGTTGCCGTGCTGGTCCCAGCGGTCGCCGCTGACCTTGGGGCAGGTCAGCTCGATGAACCGCACGCCCCGTTCCACCATCCGGCGGGCCAGCAGGCATTCGGTGCCAAAGATCTGGGTCGCCTTGTAGTCGCTCTCCAGGCCATAGGCCCGCTTTGTGCCGGTGGTTTCGCCGGCCAGATCGAGCAGATCGGGCACCTCCGTCTGCATCCGGTAGGCCAACTCTTGATTGGCGATGGCACTTTCGAGAGCGTCAGGCGGCTGACCGCCGGCGGCCAGCCGCCGGGCAAACCCCTCGTCGAGTCGCCGGGCCAGGTCGAGCTTGGCCAGTTGCTGTGCTTCGGTTTTCTCCCGCGGCTGCACATTGGCCAGGCCGACTGAATTCGGCTTGACGACCGATCCCTGATAGGTCGCGGGCAGAAAACCGTTGGTGAAATTATCGAGGCCCCCGGGGGGGATCAGGCCGCCGTTGAGCACCATGTAGCCGGGCAGCTCATCGTTCTCGCTCCCGAGGCCGTAGGTGGTCCAGGCTCCCATGCTCGGCCGACCCTGCAAGCCGCTGCCGGTGTGCAGGAAGTAGTTGGCGTTGGTGTGCTCCGGAAACTCACTGGTCATCGAGCGGATCACCGTCAACTCATCAACGACCCCGCCGATGTGTGGAAACAGGTCGCTGACCGGAATGCCGCTCTTGCCATACGGCTTGAACTGCCAGGGACTCGGCAGCACCGTGCCGACATTATTGAACTGGGTGGCGTCAACCTTGAAGAGGCTGCGCGGATTCTTGCCGGCATCCTGCGTCAACCGTGGCTTGGGGTCAAAGCTGTCAACCTGCGAGACGCCACCGTCCATGTACAGAAAGATCACGCTGGTCGCTCGGGCCGGATGGTGCAACGCATCGACCACGCCGGAGGAGGCCCGGGCCGCATCGCGTTGCAAGAGTGCGGCGGCGGCGATGCCACCAAAGCCGCAGGAGGCCTGCCGCAGCAGCCCCCGACGGGACAGCGGCAGCGGCCGGAAGCGGCGGCAGTGATGGGTGGGCGTCATTGGTTTTATCGTTCTCCGGTTGATCCGCGGGCTCGTCTGGGGATTCACGGATTGTTGGCGTTGTCGCCGCAGCGCCGGGGCGTTGCCCATGCCATCTCGCCGGACGTTCGCTCTGGTCATCCTGACCTTCGCTCACTCGACGGAAACTTCGCTTCGCCGACCAATCCACCTCCGGTGGATCGGTGCCCGGGGCTCCGCTCAGTTTCCAACGCCGCTCGATTGGCATGGGCAACGCCCCTCACCCAATCGGTTCTGAACAGAACGAAGACCGGGAAAGAGGTCCCCTTCTGCTTACGGTACGAAAATAAACTCCTTGGTGTTGAACAGGGCGTGGGCCAGGTCAGCCCAGGCGGCTTCGTTTGTTGGATCGGTGGCAAAGTCGGCCCCGTGTCGTTCGGCCTGAGCCCCCAGAAACTCGATCGCCATCGCCTGTTCCTCGGCCGTCGGCTCGCGGGCAAAGGCTTCGCCGTACATCTGGGCGACCCGGGCCTCGGTGCTCAGGCTGGTTTCAGCCAGCAGCCGCCGGGCCCAGACCTGTGCCTGCTCAGTGACGAACGGGTCATTCATCAGGGTGAGCGCCTGGGCTGGCACGTTGGTGACGTTTCGGCGGCCCATCGCCTGGAAGGGCACCGGCAGATCGAAGGCAAGCAGAAAGCTCGGCAGGAAGTTGCGGCGAATCTTGGTGTAGAGGCTGCGACGGCCGTTGCCATCGAGTGGCCCCGACTTGGGCTGGCCTCGGCCTCCATGAAAATCGGTCAAAAAGACCTCGACACTCGGGCCCCCGACCGTGCGGTCGAGCCGGCCGCTGACGGCCAGGATCTTGTCGCGGATCGCCTCGCCTTCCAGCCGCCGCAGCGGATAGTGGTGCAGCAACAGGTTGAGCGGATCCCGCTGGGCCGCTGCAACGCTCGGCGTCGAGGCCATTTGCCAGCTTCGGCTGCTGACAATCTGCCGGATCAGTTTTTTGAGGCCCCAGCCCTCCTCGACAAAGCGGACAGCGAGATGATCGAGCAACGCCTGGGCCTGGGGATCGGCCGGCGGCTCGCCCAGCTTGCCGAAGTTGTCGGTGGTCGGCACCAGGCCCCGACCAAACAGGTGGTGCCAGATCCGATTGACCAGCACCCGGCCAGCCAGCGGGTTGGCTGGGTCGAGCACCCGGTCGGCCAGCTCCAGCCGTCCTGAGGAATGCTCCGGCCAGGCCGGCTGGTCGGCCCCGTCGATCGCCTCCAAAAACCGCCGCGGTGACAGCTCACCCGGCCGGGCCGCCGAGCCCTTCAGCAGCACGAACTGGTCGATGCCGTTGCCGTCGAGTAGAGCCGGGGCGGTGGCCGAAACCAGCTGGGCGTCAGCAACAATCGCAGCCCGGTCGGCGGCATGTGCTACCGCTGCGGCCCGCACTGCAGCCGCCGGCTCGCTTTGCCAGTCGATCGTGTCGGCTGCCAGGGCGGTGTTCATCGGATCCGGCCAGGACGGGTCAGCCCGCTGCGGCTGCTCAAGCGCGGCCACCGTCTCGGCCACCCCCGCCTCGCCCTCGATCGCCGCGTACTCAACATGGACAACATGACCAGCCGGCCAGTCATTGATGTCCTTGCGCATGTCCTGCTTCACCCACTGCCACTGGCCTTTGGTGTCGATTTCCCTGACATGGCCGCCATAGAGCGGCCCGGTGAACATCACATGTCCATCGACAATGGTGACAATCTGAAGCTGGCCGCGGACCCGGTGCCAGAGGACGCCTTCGGTGAGCCGGTGCTTTGGTGTCCGCAACACACGGCCAGCCCGGTCGATCTTGCCGAGTGTGCGCGGCTCTCGTTCGCCGGCTGATTGGCGAGTTGCCCAGACGGCATCGCTGCGGGCATGGCCCAGCGGCTCTACGCTGATCGCCGGCGGGATGGCGGCGGCCGTCGACGTGACCACAGGCTGTCCGGCAGCAACTGTCTGCCAGGCAGCCGCATCGCAGAGCAGCCGGGTTGACTGCTCGGCCCGGGTGTAATCGGCCAGCACGATTTCGTTTTTGGGTGTAGCCGCTGGGGCAGGTGGCGTTGGTGAGGCGGTGACCCCAGCCAGTGTCTCAATTTTCGGCAGAATCTCTTGCCGGAGGGCAGCGTCGGCCGCCGCCAGCCTGGCTGCGACCTGCCGGTTGCGCTCGAGGGTTTCGAAGGGCACCTGCCGATAGCTGCTCGACATCACCATGCCGGCAATGGCGTAATAGTCTTCGTCGGAGATCGCATCGAACTTGTGGTCGTGACAGCGGGCACAGCCGAGGGCCAGCCCCAGAAATGCCTTGCCGAAGGTGTCGACCCGATTGTCGATCCGGTCGGCCTCGTCCTGCCGGATGTCAACCGGTGAGTGGACCTCTTCGCCCAGCAGCCAGAAGCCGGTGCCCAGGACCGACTCGTTGGCCCCGGCAGCCGACAGCCGGGGCGGCTCGACCAGATCACCGGCAATCTGCTCGCGGACGAACTGATCGTAGGGCAGATCGGCATTGAGAGCCCGCGCTACCCAGTCGCGATATTGCCAGGCATTCGGAATCGGGAAGTCGAACTCATGCCCCCGGGTCTCACCGTAGCGGGCCACATCGAGCCAGTGCCGGGCGAATCGTTCGCCATAGTGTGGCGACGCCAGCAGTTCATCGACATACCGCTCGAAGGCCTGCGGATCGGGATCGGCGGTGACACGGGCAACGTCCGCCGGATCGGCGGGCAGGCCGGTCAAGATTTCACTGGCGCGACGCACGAGCACTGCCCGCGACGCCTGGGGCGCCGGCTCGAGCCCGGCCGCCTCCAGCCGGGCCAGCACAAAGCGGTCGAGGTCGCCGCGGCACCAGTCGGCCTTCTGCACGGCGGGCAGGTCACCTCGCTCGGGCCGCTGCCAGCACCAGTGGTCGGCCTTGCGGGCGGCGATGTTAAAAGTGGCCACCCGGGCGGCCCTGCCATCATCAGGCCAGGGCAGGCCGCGACGGACCCACTCCTCGATCGTGGCAATCGCCTTGTCCGGCAGTCTGCCGTCAGGGGGCATCTGCTGATCGCTGTCGTACCGGACCACCTTGACCAGCAGACTCTCATCGGGCTTGCCCGCCACGGCGACGCCTTCGGCGGCGAAGAAGTCGGCCCGCGAGTCAAACGACAGCCCGCCCTCGGGGTCACCCGCCTCAGCGGAATGGCAGTCGCTGCAATGATTGACCAGCAGCGGCCGCACCTGCGACTCGAAGAAGGCAAGGTCTGCAGCCGAAGCGGTCACCGTTTCGGCCCGGCTGGGCAATGCCAGCGATGCAAGCAACGCTGCCGCCAGGCCGATCAGGCTCGATCGGTTCGCCGCTGGCCAACGTGGAACGTAGTGAGTTTGCATGGGGAAATACCGCTTCAGTTCTCTCAATCTTAGGCCGCTTGGCAGCTGGTTTCGTCGTCGCGTTGTTATCATTGCGCCCCGAACGATTGCCAAATCATGCCAAAGCCGGCAGAAAACACCCCTTTTGCCGTCGAACGGTCAGCTTCAGCCCATCCCAAGGATGCCTGGCCGACTACCGCAGGGCCGGGGCCGGCACGGGCTGGCCGTCGATTTCAAAGACATGAAAATGGTGCACCGAGGGCACCTTGGCAGTCCAGGTCCAGACGACCTGCCTGTCGGGCGTCACTTCCAGCAGCCGCACACCCCCGGTGCCGATGCGATAGCTCGCAATCATCGTGTTGCCACCGGGCAGCCGCTGAATCCCACAGGCATCGCTGATCGCCCCAGCGGTATCGGCGGCAGTGACCTGCCAGCGAACAGTGCCGTCGGCAGCAAACTCCACGACGCGATTGCCGTTGGTGAGGCTGGCCAGCACGCCACCGTCGGCCAGGGCGATGGCGGTGAAGGGCCAGCTGTTCTGCTTTGGATCATCCGGCACATGGGTGTCGATCGTGGCCAGTACCCTGCCGTCGGCGGCATAACGGACAATGGCAAAGTCGAGCAGATGCGGCACCAGAAATGTGCCATCAGCCTGCTTGCGGGCCATTCGCGTTTGCATGTGGTGGTTCTGCTGTTGGCAGCTGAGGGGAAATTCGTTGACAACCTCCCCGTCGGCAAGCTCGAGCAGCCGTGGATTCGGCCCAGCCTCGGTCAGCACATAGGTGCCGGCCGCAGTCTTCTGAATACTGTTGACCTCCGCCTGAGTCCCGTCGTATCGCCAGGTGATCTGGTCGGCAGGTTCACCCGCGGCGGCTGCCCGGCGGCGGACTTCGATCGCCGCGCCTCCCGGCACCAAGTCACCCTCCGGCAGCCGGCTGCCCTTGCTGACGGCCAGCAGCACGTTGCCATCGGGCAGCACCCAGCCCTCACGGGAACTCACTGGAAAGCTCCACTCGACGACACCGTCGGGCTGTGCCGGTGAAAAGGCCACAATCGCCGTCCGCTTGCCACAGACCAGAATCTTCCTGGCGGAGGGTAGCTCTGAGGACCATGCCCACCCAGGAGCTAGTCCCACGATGAGCCAGCAGACCGTCACAGCCCGGCTGGCAGGCCGTAGCCAATTAGTTGTCTCTCCTGCAGTCATCGGTCAGACCCCTCCAGCGATATTTTGGTGCAGCATCTTGACGGATAATACCCCGGCGCTGATTGTCAGATGCTGATCGAAGCATTGCCGGTAGCCGTTCGCTGGCTGAAACTGTCATGGGGCCAACGGGCCGCTTGCTCGATATGTTCAAATTGAGGTGTCCGGCTCACGAAGGAATCTGGCATGGCTTCAAGCGTTGCTGTCTCCGTCGCCACGGCGCCCAAACGGGTGGCCTTGGTTATTGAGACGTCGAAAGCCTTCGGCCGCGGGGTGCTGCGGGGGATCAGCCGCTGGCAGCGGGAGCATGATTCCTGGCGGGTCTTTGCCGACGAGCGGGGGTTCAACGAGCCGGTCCCCGCCGACATGGTCGCCGCCGACTGGGACGGCATTATCACCCGGCTGCAGCGGAGCCAGATGCCGGCGGCCTGGCAAAGCGACGATCTCCCGGTGGTCTCGCTCCGGTGGGAGGAGGCCGACGTGCCTTCCCCCGGTGTCCACTCCGACGAGAACGCGATTGCCTGGACGGCCGCCGACCATCTGCTGGAGCAGGGCTTTTTGCAGCTCGCCTTCTGTGGCGTTGATACCCGCTGGTCGCGGCTCCGAGAGCAGGCCTTCGCCGACCATGCCGAGGCCTGCGGGGTGACGGCCAATGTCTTCGACCGGCCGCAGGCCAGCCGCACCGGCATGCGGCCTGACGATGTGCCGGCCATTGCCCGCTGGATCGAGTCGCTGCCCAAGCCGGTTGGCATCATGGCCGCCTATGACGTGCGGGCGCTGGAGGTGCTGGATGCGGTGCGATCACTCGGCCTCGCCTGCCCCGACGATGTGGCGGTGATCGGCGTTGACAATGACGAGGTGCTCTGCGAGCTAGCCTCTCCCGCGCTTTCCAGTGTGAATCAGAACCTGGAGTGCATCGGCTATGAGGCGGCCCGGCTGCTGGCGGCGAAGCTGGCCGGCCAGGCCATCCCCGAGACCAATCTTTTTGTGCCGCCACTGGGGGTGGCGGTCCGTCGCAGTACCGATGTGCTGGCGGTTGATGACCCCGACGTCCGCCGGGGGCTGCGGCTGATCCGGGCCAAGGCCTGCGCGGGCCTCACCCCTGACGAGGTGGCCACCGCTACCGATCTGCCGAGGCGGTCACTCGACCGGCAGTTCACCAAGCTGCTGGGGCGATCGATCCACGATGAGATTTCCCACACGAAGCTGCAGGCGGCCAAGCGGCTGCTTGCCGAGACCGACCTGAAGCTCGCCGCCGTCGCCGCCCGCTGCCACTTCGCTCACGCCGCCCAGCTGTGCAACGTCTTCAAACGCACCTACAACGAGACACCAACCGACTACCGCCGCCGCTGCCAGCCGTGGAGCTAGCTGTCCGTGGAAAAAGCCCCTCATGGCCCCGGCATCCGCTTTCAGAGTGGGGCACCTCTGAAAGCCGGGCATTGCCGTGGGTGTGGCAAAGCCTCCAGCGTCCAGGCCAGTAAACATCACCCGTCTCGTGGCGACAGGCTCCGCAGCAGCGGTATGCCCGCCGGCGGCCTCAGCGAACGTCGCTCTATCAGGTCATCACCCGGCACCTGGAGAGCTGGCTTGCCGAGCACGACCAGTGCGGCCGGCCAATCAGGCAGCATGTTGAAGAGGAGTTCCGTCGGTAGCTGACCTGCGGGTTGCTCTGCTTTGGGTTTGCGCGGGCCTGGTGCTCAAAATGCGGCCATGGCTTTCTGGTGGCATTTTCGTGCAAGGGCCGCGGGGTCTGTCCCTCCTGCACAGGTCGACGGATGGCCCAGACGGCGGCACACCTTGCTGACCATGACATTCCGACCGTTCCAATGCGAGAGTGGGTGATTTCAGTGCCGAAGCG
>CBFIHA010000089.1:0-15574 GCA_965662195.1 uncultured Pirellulales bacterium | reverse complement strand
AGAGAAGATACGGGACTTTCCGGATAGCCCGCTAGTCGACGTGATGGAAGAGTCGCTCCCGGATCGCTACAGCGATCGTCTGAAGACCGAACTTGGCATCACGCCCGTCGAAAACGAGACCACCACCATCGACTTCGCCCTCACGTCCGACACCATGCCGTGACCAGCACGCAGTTGAAATCGACCATCATGCACGTCCGAGCGACTGCGGAAGTGCCGTTCAATCGAGGCCAAGCGTACTGCGCAAAGCGTTGTCGATTTCCGTCATCGACAAACGGCCAATCACGCGATCGATTGCGAACGTCCCGATGGTTGCCAGATTGTCGGTCATGACAACCGAATCACCGAGCAAGCCGGCCTCACGGCCAGCGGGTGAGTCGCGGTGCACAATGACGCGGCTCCGATGACCGGCCCGAAACATCCGGCTCGTGATCATCGCCACCACAACCTGAGGTAACCCGGCCCCCAAGTCATCGGCCTGAACGACCACCGCAGGCCGAGTCTTCGCTCCCTGCAGATCTGCATGTGGAAACAGCACCAGAATGACTTCACCGCGACGGCAGTTTGGCTTTTGCGGCATCGTAGTTGTCATAGTGGCTCATCTCGGGGCTGTCCCATTCCTCGGCAAAGCTGGCAAGCCGCGTCCGCAGATCGGCCGCAACTTCTGCAGACATCAGCCCGGTCGGGGATTCCTGAGCAGCATCTTCCAATTCCACCAACCGCTCAGCAATCTGCCTTCGCTCGTGCGGCGTTAAACGCGGCAACTCATTCAGAATATCTGCGGTGCTCATATCTGGATCGCTGAAAAAGGGGCGACGATACGACTTTCGACTGCGGCATTTAAACCAACCATCTGATTATACTCATGGAACCCTCGCGGAAACGATTGCCAGCCGTCCCGAAACGTTTGCCGAGTCATGCCGACCCGCACGGTGTACCGCCGAGGCCGGTGGCGATGGAAGGCGGCGAGACCCGCCGCAGGAGCCCTGCTCGTGGGCAGCCTGGTTCTGGCTTGCCCGGCGGCCGCCGCTGAGAGCGGCTTTCGTGATGCCGAGACGCTCTTCGAGACAAAGGTGCGGCCGCTCTTGGCCGCCAAATGTCTGGAGTGCCACGGGGCCACGATCGCCGAGGCCGTCGTCGTGCCAGGAGACAGCGGCAAGAGCAAACACCTTGCCGCCGTGAAGCACGTCGACGACCTTGCCATGCCGCCCGACACGAAGCTCTCCGACCAGGACCACGCTTGAAGAATGGGTCGCGGCCGGTGTGCCCTGGAACGGCCCCGGCGGCTGGCACACTCAGCGGAGGTGTCGTTCGATGTCCATGCTTCCATGGAAGACACCGAGCGCATCGATTCGCGTCTCATCCACAATGACGTAGGCGATTCGATAGTGCCGCCTCGAACGTCCATCCTATTGCACCACGAGTCGATCACCTGAGCGACTTGGGGGGAGCCATGCGTCCGCCCCGCATCGCTGTCATCGAGCCCCCGTTGAACCATGCGGGCAAACGCGAGTTCCCGCAAGATCTCGTCGTAGGTGCTATCGTCCGGTTGCCTGCCGATGATCTCGATCATGGATTCCTTCACTGGGCTTCTGACAGTCTCCGCAGAGGTGATGTGTTTCTGAACAGAAGTCTATTAAAATACTCAGCTGCCTTCTCTTCCAGAACATTCGTTGGCCGGCGGGCTGCTATGGCTGTCATCATCGGCTAGGGGCAGTCGCTGGCGGCGCACTGGGCGTTTCAGCCACCCCAGCGGCATGCCGCCCCCGATCTTGCCACTGTCGGGTCGCTCGATCCCGCCGTCGCTGCCGCCTGAAGTCACTCACCGATTGATCGCTTCATCGCCGGCGGGGCTGCCTTGAGGCCGGCATGGTCATCGCTGACGACGAGTTTGATGTCCCACATCAGGCGTTTGGGGTAGAAGAGCTGTCCCTCGTCATCGCGATATCCACGAGCCTGAGGGATTCGCAGAGGCACCTCGCCAACACGCGTCCGCATCGTCTTGGGCTTGAAACCGTTGGCCTAGCCCTGACGTTCGTTGGTTCACCATTGAGATTCAGCCTTGAAGGCTTGCTGAGCCTCGATCTGCATGGCAAGGTTCCTGGTCGTGGTGAATGCCGATGCCATCGCGGCTGGGCCGTGCTCGATCAACAACGTCATGACGTGGTCAGCAACCGGGTTCTCTTTTTGGTGGGTCATCGCAGGTTGAGTGGGAGCGAACTCTGGGAAGCCCGCGGCGGAAGCCGAGGGAATGCGGTTTGTTGGATCAAAACAACATGGTTTCACTTGCGAGAGGCCGCAACTTCCGCCTCACCGACGTCCACGGCAAGGTCATCACCGATTGGCTCACCTGACGCCGGGGCTGTGTAGACTTAAACTGATGGTTTCACCGTGTCTTCTCCCGGCATCCAATGGCGACTGAACCACTTCATCAAGACGCTCTCCAGCAGGCGCGGCAGATTCTTCTCAGCCACCCTGCCGTGGAGGCTGCCTATCTTCTTGGATCGGCTGGCCCTGATGGCGACGCTGGGCAGAATCTTCGGCCGCCCGGTCGATCTCGGCATCCTCGATACCCGCAACCTCGTCTACGCGAAGGAGGCAATCGCTCGCGGCCGGCTCATCGCCGAGCGGGACCACACCGTCACGGCGACATTCGCGATGTATGTGCTCTCGATGTACGCCACCCTCCAGGAAGCCCGCCGGGAGGTGCTGCGTGCCTACGCCGCCTGACGACATTCTGCTCAACAAGGCAGCCGTCATCGAGCGGGGCATCGCGACTGGATTTTGTTGGGCGAGGCACTTGGCGTGTCAATTCGCCCGTAAGTGATTCCGCGAAGGAGGATTGAGAATGAGAGCCCAACGGCGGATACTGTGGCGAGTGCTGGCGGCCGCGGTTGTCTTCAGCAGCACCGCAGAGTGGTCGGCCTTCGCGGCTGAACGAAACATCGTCGTCTTCATCACCGACGATGAGTCGCCCACGCTCGGCTGCTACGGCGATCCCGTGGCCGTCACGCCGGCCGTCGATGCCCTGGCAGCCGACGGCACGCTCTTTGAAAACGCCTTCGCCACCACCGCCAGCTGTTCGGCCAGCCGGTCGGTGATCCTGTCGGGCCTACACAACCATGCCAACGGCCAGTACGGCCACCAGCATGACTTTCATAAGTTTGCCAGCTGGTACGACGTCGTCAGCTTCTCGCTGCCGCGGGCCCTGGCCCGGGCCGGCTATCGCACCGCCCGGATCGGCAAGTATCACGTCGCCCCCGAAGAGGTCTATCACTTTGAGACGGTGCTCAAGGGCAACGCTCGCAATGCGGTACAGATGGCCGAAAGCTGCCGCGGGCTGATCGAGGCCGACAGCGACCAGCCCTTCTTTCTCTACTTTGCTACCACCGACCCGCACCGCGGCGGCGGTACCGATGAAACCTCACCGCTCGATCTCAAACCCGATCTGTTTGGCAACAAGCCCAACCGCGGCAGCCACCAGGGGGTCAAGGAGGTCTTTTTCGACCCGGCCGATGTGCCGGTGCCGAGTTTCCTGTCCGATACCCCTGAAACCCGCAGCGAACTGTCACAGTACTACCAGTCGTGTGCCCGGATCGATCAGGGCCTCGCCCGACTGGTTGCGATCCTGAAGGCGGCGGGTGTCTATGACCGGACGCTGATCCTGTTCACCAGTGACCACGGCATGGCCTTCGCCGGCGGCAAGACCACGGTCTATGAACCGGGACTGCGGGTACCCTTCGTGGTCCGTGACCCCTATGTGGCCGAGCGGGGCGTCCGCACCGAGAGCCTCGTCAGCCACACCGACATCACGCCGTCGCTGCTCGACTTTGCCGGGGAACTCGACCATGACAAGCAGCGGCCCAAGCACTGGGTTTCGCCGCGGGACTACTGGCAGGACAAGCCCTACGCCAACCGGGAAAACCACGGGCCCCGCCGGGGTCTGCCGGCCTACCACGGTCGCTCCTGGCTGCCGGTGCTCGCCGACCCGGCGGCTGCAATTCACGACGCCCACTTCGCTTCTCACACCTTCCATGAGATCCAGATGTACTACCCGATGCGGGCGGTGCGGGATCACAACTGGAAGCTGATCTGGAACATCGCCCACCCGCTGCCCTATCCGTTTGCTTCCGACCTCTGGGCGGCGAGCAGCTGGCAGGCGCAGTTCCGTCAGAGTATGGATGCCCCCTACGGGCAGAAGACCGTCGCTGAATACATCCAGCGGCCTCGGTTTGAGCTCTATTACCTTGCGGAGGACCCGGACGAGTCACAGAACCTCGCCGACGACCCGGCCCACGCCGCCACCCTGCTTAAATACCAGCAGAAGCTCAAAGCGTTGCAGCAGGAGTACGGCGACCCCTGGATCACCAAATGGGAGTACGAGTAGGGTTTACCGCTGAGCGGTTGGAGGAACGGCCCCACCACCTTGACAAAAAATGAACTCCTGCACACGTCTCCTAGGATTGAGTCGAAAGGTCCTTAGACGCAATGACCACGATCGCAGAAATTGAACAGGCTGTGCGGCAGCTGACGAGAGCGGAACTCGCCGCCTTCCGTGCATGGTTTGACCAATTCGATGCTGAGGCCTGGGACCGGCAATTCGAAGAGGATGCCCGTGAGGGCCGGCTCGACGCGTTGGCGAACGAGGCGATTGACGATCTCCGGTCCGATCGCTGCACCGACTTGCAACGACCGCAGGCATGAGGTGACGGTTGATGCGGCACCGAGCCAGCCGGAAGGTATGGTGTTACCCAAGTGGGCTATCGTTCGCCCGAACTCGCGGGCAAGGGCCATGGATGGCAATCCTGTTCGGCACAAAATGTGCCGTCTCAGATGACCGGTATTTTTGGAGCTGGTTTTGAGCGGGGAACGCCGATGTCCAGCGTGGGTCGGGGCTGCCCGTACCCTGTCGCCGGACACTCGCTGCGGCCCTCCAGGCCGTCGCTCGTTCGAAGCTGCCTGCGCTCCGCCATCCATGGCTTTGCTGGCCAGCTACGCCGGCTCTCAGGGTACGGGCACCCCTCCCGGAATATCACGTGGGGATTTGATCCAGGACGGGTAGGCTCGGGGGTCGGCGAACGCTCGAGGAGTGTTGGGCGTATCCTCGCCCTACGACGAGACTTTCGCCGCCCCCGAGCCGGTGATACACGCAGGACGGATGCGGTCTCACCCGCATAGGTCGTGCCGAATAACATTGCCGTGGAGGGCTTTTTCCGCGGACAGTTAGAACCTGCTACCGGCGCCAGAGCAGCTGCAGGGAGAGGCCGAGGCCGGGGTCGAACTCGATCACGTCGGTGCGGCCCGAGGTGAAGTTGGTGCCTTGGAACAGCTCGCGGTCAAAGAGGTATGAGGCGAGGAACTCAAGGCTGAAGCCACTGCCGAGCTGCTGCTCAAGACCGACGCCGGCCCGCTGGTCGAAGACGTAGAACCGCTCTTTCTCGATCGTGCGGTCGGCCAGGAAGTAGATCTGGGTGTCGGTGCGATAGCCGCCGAACAGCCAGAGCCGGTCGGCCAGCCGCCGCCGCACCATGGCGTTGACGTTGACGAGCGGAAAATAATTAAAACTCACCTCCCAGTCATCATTCGGCCGCCACTCGATGCCCCCCGGCAGGCCGATCTTGGCCTCAAAGGTCTCATCGGGCTTCCAGACATAGGCGATGCCCGGCAGCGGATAGGGCAGCTGTGACGTGGGGGAATAGAACAGGCTGAAGCTCCAGTCGTCACGGGCGTTGCGGGCCGGCACCGTGGCAAACAGGATCGCCATCAACGTCAGATCACGGCCGGCATGAAACGGCTTGTCGCTGGCTGAGCCAAACAGAAAGGTGCCGCCGATGGTGCTGCCGGAGGCAAGCGGACGAATGTGCGTAAGGCCCGTTTCAATCAGCCAGAACTGCCCCGGCACCCGTTGGCCCGAGTCGGGCAGCACCGCGTCGGTGGCCAGTTCCAGCCGGCCGAACTTGGCGATCGCCAGCCAGAGTGGCTGGCCTTCTTCGGGAATACCCAGCGGCACTGCCAGCCGGGCAAACTGGGCGTTCATCTGCAGGTTGGCCGGCTGGCCGACCACCGGCGTGTTCGGCGCCCAGAAGCCACCCAGGCTGACCGGGGCGGCCCGGCCGAAGCTGGGCTTCTTCTTGTTGCCGCCGGGGGTGACCGGGTCGAGGTCAGCAATCGGCTCACTGGCAAAGCTGTCCTGCTCAAGGTTGAATTCGACCGGCGGCAGCAGCTCAATGCGGTTGGCCGGATCGCGGTAGGGCGTCCAGGGGCTGAAAGTGCCGGGGGGCAGTGGCTGGGCCGTCGGGGTGGTGACCGGTGGCACCCAGACGACCTCTTGGGCCCAGACCGGGACCGCGGCGGCGGCGAGCAGCCAGCCGCTGATGAGCAGCCACAACGGTGGGGGACGGAGGGGCACAGCCGTGAACTTTCAGAGAGCACCGCAGAATCGCCGCAGACACTAGCCAGCTGGCTTCAGTCGGGCAATCGCGGAAGCTGGTGGACATGGGCTGGCCGCGGGATGTCGGAAGGCCTGACCGCTTGTGACTTTTGCTATTGCGCTGAGTGAAACCGAAATCCAGGAAGCCCGAGGCGTGAGCCGAGGGAATGCGTTTCGGGGATCAAATAACGTGATTTCCCTCAGCTTGCGCTTCGGGCTTCGAGGCATGTACTTTTTTGCTGATCGCCGTGAACGCGCAGCATCAAAACGAGGGAATGCGTTTCGGGGATCAAATAACGTGATTTCCCTCAGCTTGCGCTTCGGGCTTCGAAGCATGGAATTTTTTGCTGATTGCTGTGAACGCGCAGCATCAAAACTTGTGACAGGTGGTGTTTCTCTGTACACTTTCGTCATGTCGACTGCCCCCCGCTACCAGCCGCACTACACCGTCGCCGACTACTGCCAGTGGGCGGGTGACTGGGAGCTGTGGAACGGGACGGCAGTCTCGATGAGCCCGTCGCCGCTGGGGCCGCACGAACGGGCGTTGGCAAAGCTGGTGTTTCAGATTGAGAGCTGCCTGCAGCGGCATTCCTGTCGATGTGCCAGCTATGCGGGCCTCGACTGGATTGTGCAGGAAGACACCGTTGTCCGGCCCGACGTGATGATCGTCTGCGGGAGTCAGCCCGGCCGGTACCTCGAACACTCGCCGGCGGTCGCGATCGAGGTGCTGAGCCCCGCGACTGCTGATAAAGATCGCTCAGCCAAACGCAGCCTCTACGAATCGGCAGGTGTCGGCCACTATCTGCTGATTGACCCAGTCGCGAAGACAATCGAATGGCTGGCCCTCGATGAAGTTGGTCAGTACCGCGACCGGTCCGCCGAGATTGCCAAGGCTGACCGGTTTTCAGTGACCCTCGATGAGGAGTGTAAAGTCGAGTTTGATCGTCACACGACGTTCGCCTGACTGCCGATAGCAGACGTGCCACTGACCCACGTGGGTGCAAGGGGGCAGAGGGCTCAGCATGCCCGCAGGTCGTCTGCCTGCCGCCTGATCGTCTTCAGCTCGCCGGCGTCCTTGCGGCTGAGGTTTTTCAGCTGCATCGTCATCCGCGGGTTCTTCTTCAGCTGCTGCTCGTGCCGGGCCAAGAAGTCCCAGTAGAGCGTGGTGAAGGGGCAAGCTTCGGGGCCGTGGGCGACCTTGGGCTTGTAGCGGCAGCTCTTGCAGGCGTTGCTCATCCGGTCCAGGTAGGCCCCGGTGGCACAGTAGGGCTTGGAGGCCATTACGCCGCCGTCGGCGAACTGACTCATGCCGATCGTGTTGGGGAGCTCGACCCACTCAACCGCATCGACATAGACCGCCAGGTACCACTGGTGAATCTCCTCCGGCTTGACGCCGTAGAGCATGGCGAACAGGCCGGTCACCATCAGCCGCTGGATGTGATGGGCATAGCCATGTTCAAGCGTCTGGCTGAGGGTATCCCGCAGGCAGTTCATCTCGGTGTCAGCGGTCCAGAAAAACCCCGGCAGCGGCCGGTCGGCCCCGAGGGCGTTCCGCTGGGCATATTCCGGCATGAACTGCCAGTAGATGCCCCGGACATACTCCCGCCAGCCGAGGATCTGGCGGATGAAGCCCTCGACAGCAGCGAGCGGTGCGGCACCTTCGCGGTAGGACTCCTCGGCAGCAGCGACCACATCCCGAGGGTCGAGCAGTTTGAGATTCAGCGCAGCCGACAGCCGCGAGTGATAGAGCCAGGGTTCACCGGTCCAGATCGCATCCTGGTAGCTGCCGAAATGGCTGAGCCGGTGGCTGATGAAGTCCTGCAGGGCCGCGCGGGCATCCTGGGGCGTCACCGGCCAGTCAAAGGCAGCCAGGCTGCCCGGGTGGGAGGCAAACCGTTTTTCGACCAGGGCGATCACACCGCGGGTGATGGCATCGGGCTGAAAGCGTCGGGGGGCTGGCAGTTTGCCCGGGCCGGCCTTGCCAAAGCTGCCGCGGTTGTCGGCGTCATAGTTCCACTGGCCGCCGACTGGCTCTCCGTCGTCCATCAAGATGCCGAACCGCTGCCGTAGCGGCCGGTAGAAAAACTCCAGTCGCAGCTGCTTGCGGCCGGCTGCATGGGCGGCAAACTCATCGATCGTCGTGAAAAAATGCCCGTCGGGCCGAATCTCCAGCGGCAGCCCGGCCGCAGCGGCAGCCGCCTCAAGGGCCTGTCGGACCCGCCATTCCCCCGGCTCGACGCAGATCAGCCGCTCGGGTCGCCGGTGGGCTTTGGTCAGCTGGGCCAGGCTCTCCCCCAGGGCGGCTGCCAGGGAGGCCGGTTCGCGGGCCCGCTTGACGGGGGGGAGTTCGCGGTACTCGACCGGAATGCCCTCATCGATCAGCCGATCCCGAAAGTGCCGCATCGCCGCCAAAAACATGGTGATCCGGGCCTTATGGGTCCAGACGTGGGTCGATTCCTCAGCGACTTCAGCCATCCAGACCGTGTCGGCCCGCGGGTCAAAGCCGGCGAAGGCGGCACTGCCGCGGTCGAGCTGGTCGCCGAGAATGAGCACCAGATTGCGGGACACGGGGGGCACTCCTGAGCGGGGACGGACAGCTGGGCTGCCTGCCGAGGAAACCGCTTTTCAGGCCTCCCGCAAACAAATTCCCTGGCCAATTTTCACCAGCCTGTTACCGCTGCGGGAGCGGTGCGGTTATCAGGATAGCATGAATGATACCGACGGCGTCCCCAGGACGCCCAGTGAGAAAGGACAGCAGCCATGATCGCCCTCGCCAAACCGGGCCGGCCCCGGAAGAACCAATCGCGTTCGCCATCGGGATCAGCGGGCAAGGTCGTCAGCCGCCTGGCCCAAAAGCAGCTGACTCCGGCTGAGAAGCGTCGCCGCACAATTCTGGCAAACAAGCGAGAGGCTCTGTTTGGCAGGATGATCGAGTACATCGGCGGTGACGTCTTTCTGGAAGCCGACGCCGATCGGCTGGCCAGCACGCCACCCGCTGACGCCCGGGTGCCGCTGCAACGGTCCATTGCCGAGGCCCAGGCGGCGGCCGGCAGGTCACTCTCACCCTATCTGGCCAGCCTCTATCAGACGCGGCTGCTGTCAAAAGACGAAGAACAGTTCTACTTCCGACGGATGAACTGGCTGAAGTTCCAGGCTCTCCAGCAGCGTGATCGGCTCGACCCGAAGCGGGCCACGATGAAGCAGCTGAAGCATTTAGAAGGTCTGCTGGCCGAGGCCGAAACGGTCAAGGCGATCCTGATCACCTCGAACCTCCGGCTGGTGGTCTCGATTGCCAAGAAGTTCAATGAGCCGAGTTACTCCTTTGACGAGTTGATCAGTGAGGGCAACGTCGCCCTGATGCGGTCAGTGGAGAAGTTCAATTTCGCCCTTGGAAACCGCTTTAGCACCTACGCCACCTATGCGATCCAGCGGCACTTCTTCCGCATTTCGCACAAGAGCCGGCAATATCGCAACCGGTTTGCCACCGACGACGAGCCGGTGCGGGACCGATCGGAGGAGCCGCGGGATGAGGATGTTTGCACCCCCGGTCAGGTCGACTATCTGCGGAGTCTGTTCGAGAAGTTTCTCGATGAGCTTGAGCCCCGCGAGCAGCAGATCGTCGTGGCCCGGTTCGGCTTTGATGGCGACAAGCCCAAGACCTTCCGGGAACTCGGCATCGAGATGGGTGTGTGCAAGGAGCGAATCCGGCAGATTCAGACCCGAGCGATCGAGAAGCTAAGGGAGATGGCTCAGGAAGCCCACCTTGAGCAGACGGTTGGTGACTGGCTGTAGCCCGGAGCATGCGGTGAGTCTGGGCTACCCCGGGAGTGATCGACTGTGCAAAAGGTTCTGGTGATCGGTGGCAGCGGCGGCATTGGTGCTGCTGTTGCCCGCGAGATCGTGGCCGGCGGTGGCCGGGTTTTTCTGGCCGGTCGGAACTCCGAACGACTCGCCGGAACAGCGGCAAAACTGAGTGCTGGCTGGGCAGCCGCCGAGGCGACCGATGCCGCCGCGGTTGATGCCTGTGCAGATGCTGCAACAGAAGCACTTGGTGGGCTTACCGGCATCACCAACTGTGTCGGCTCGATCCTGCTCAAGCCGGCCCACCTGACCCAGCCGGAGGATTGGCAGGCGACGATTGCCGCCAATCTCACCACCGCGTTCAACACGGTGCGAACGGCGGGCCGACTGCTCAAGGTTTCGGGCGGCTCTGTCGTGCTGCTTTCGAGTGCCGCTGCCCGCATTGGCCTGGCCAACCATGAGGCGGTGGCTGCTGCAAAGGCGGGCGTGATCGGCCTGACGCTCTCAGCGGCCGCCACCTACTCCCGGGCCCGGATCCGCTTCAATGCCGTCGCCCCTGGGCTCGTCCGCACACCGCTTTCCGCCGGGCTGTTGGCCAGTGAACTCGCCGAGAAGGCCTCGGTGGCAATGCACCCGCTGGGTCGGCTGGGTGAGCCTGAAGATGTGGCCCGGGCCGTCTGCTGGCTGCTCGACCCGCAAAACTCGTGGGTGACCGGACAGGTTCTCGGTGTCGATGGTGGTCTGGCCGATCTGAAGTCCCGGTCATGACCGCCCGCCGTGAGGCTGCCGCTGAACTCGGCTCGCGGCCAGGGGCTGGATTCCGGCTCTTGCTCGTGCAGTTGGCGGCCACCGGCTTCATGACCGGGCTGATCTGGTTTGTGCAACTGGTGCACTATCCGATGATGGCGGGCTGGCCGCATGATGACTTTGGCCGGTGGGAGCTTGCCCATCGTGACCGGACCGGTCCGGTCGTCATTCCGCCAATGCTGGCCGAGGGGGGCGTGGCTGCCTGGCTGCTCATCCGGCGGCCTCGGGGCGTGGCTGCCTGGCTGCCACCGCTGGGGCTGGGCCTGCTGGCGGGCATCTGGGCCAGCACGTTTTTTCTCCAGGTGCCCTGCCATCTCCAGCTTTCCACCGGCTGGGATACTGCGACCCACCGCTTTTTGGTGGAAAGTAACTGGATTCGGACCGTCCTCTGGACGGCCCGGCTGGGTGTCGCGGGGATAATGCTTTGGCAGGCGGCACGAAGCGGTGTTTCGGCCCCGACCGGCCTTGCGGAGGCATCGCCGGGTGCCTAATCTCCCGCCGCCGCGGTCGGCGGAGGCCGCGAGCCCATCCGCGCGCAGAGGGAGGAGTTGTCATGCCGGTTCCACTCACCACGATCGCCACACTCGTCGGCGGCCGGCTGGTCACCCCCGGGCCTGAAGCCCGAGAGGTTTCAGCAGCTGCCACGCTTGAGACGGCCACCACCGAGGCGATTACCCTCGTCGACGCGCTCGACCGGCTGCCGAACCTCGCCAGGAGCCGGGCTGCCGCGGCGATCGTGCCAGAAGGGGCCGGGCCGCAGGACCGACCGACCATCGAAGTCGGAGATGTCCATGCCGCCTTTGCCGCAGTTGTCAGGCACTTCCGTCCCGCTCGCAGCGAGCGTCGTCAGGGGGTCAGCCCACAGGCGGTGGTCGATCCCTCCGCCCGGTTGGCCGGCGATGTCGAAATTCACCCGCTGGCCGTCGTTGGACCGGACGTGGAACTGGCCGAGGGCGTGATCATCCACCCCGGGGTGCGGCTGGCCGCCGGCTGCCGGATCGGTCCGGGCACAACAATCTTTGCCAATGCCGTTCTCTATGAAGACACCGTCGTCGGCCGTGACTGCATCATTCACGCAGCCGCCGTCCTCGGAGCCTACGGGTTTGGCTATAAGCCGGCTGCCGACGGCCTGGAACTCTCGGCCCAACTCGGCTGGGTCGAACTGGGCGATCGGGTCGAGGTCGGCGCCGGCAGCACCATCGACCGGGGCACTTACGGCCCGACCACCATCGGCAGTGGCACCAAGATCGACAACCTCGTGATGATCGCCCACAACTGCCGCATCGGCAGTCACAACATGATCTGCTCGCAGGTTGGTGTGGCTGGCAGCACCAGCACCGGTGAGTGGGTGATCATGGCCGGCCAGTGCGGCCTGCGGGATCACATCCACATCGGTGACGGTGCCGTGCTCGGGGCCCGTTCGGGTGTCGCCAACGATGTCCCGGCCAAGACGACCGTGCTCGGCGAGCCGGCCATTGACCTGAAGGAACGCAAGCTGCAGCTGGCGTCGATGACAAAGCTGCCGGAGATGCGGAAGCAGGTCAAGCAGCTGCTCAAGCGGGTTGAGGAGTTGGAGCAGCTGCACGAAGGCGGTCACGGTGACACGACCTGGCGGGCCGCCTGAGGGGCTTGGGAAATAAGCGGCACCTCGATGAATGCTGTGGCACCTGCAGATTCCGTCGCCCTGGCCCCGTCGCTCGACGGTGAGCTGATCGGTATCCTGGCCGGCTGGGGCCGATTCCCGATTGCCACTGCCGAGGCAATCCACCGTCGGGGTGGCCGGGTCGCCATTCTCACCATCCGGCACCATGCCGAGGAGTGCCTCGAGCCGCTGGCCGATGTCTACGGCGAGGTGGGCGTGGCCGAGATCGGCAAGGCGATCGAATTCTTCCAGCGGCACGGGGTGCTGCGGGCCACGATGGCTGGCAAGATCCACAAGAAGAAGCTCTTCCGTCGCTTTGGCTGGCTGTGGCATCTGCCCGACTGGAAGGGCCTGAAGACCTTCTGGCCACATGTTGTCAGCCGGCGGATGGACAACCGCGACGATTCGCTACTCGGGGCGATTGCCGCCAGCTTTGATCGGGCTGGGGTACGAATCTGCCCAGCGACCGACTTCGCCCCCGAGTTGCTTGCCACGAGTGGCGTGCTGGCCGGTCGGCCGCTCTCGAAGCAGCGGATGGCTGACGTCGCCTTCGGCTGGAAGCTGGCCAAGGAACTCGGCCGGCTCGACATCGGCCAGACGGTTGTGGTGAAGAACCGGGCGCCGCTGGCCCTGGAGGCGATCGAGGGCACCGACGCCTGCATCCGGCGGGCGGGGCAGCTCTGTCGCTCCGGCGGCATCACGGTGGTGAAGGTGGCCAAGCCGCAGCAGGATGAGCGGTTTGACATGCCGACGATCGGTATTGGCACCCTGCAGTCGATCCGGGCCGCCGGCGGGAAGGTCCTGGCAATCGAGGCGGGTAAGACGATTCTGGTCGATCGCGAGCAGCTTGTTCACTATGCCGGCCGCTGCGGCATCTCGATTGTCAGCTGCTTCGACGTGGCTGGCGTGCCACTGCTGGAACAGCCACGGTACGACGCAGCCTGAGCCGACCATTAGCGAGTGGCTGCCTGCAGGCGGTAGACTTTCGGGCATGAAAACTCCTGCCCACCAGATGTATTGCACGGTCATCTGCCAGCTTGTTGTTCTGGCAGGCGTTGTCGCTGCCGCCGAGCCCGATCCTGCCCGCCCCCTCCGGCCGCTGCAGATCGACCTGCGGATCGATCGCAGTGCCGAGATTCCGCCGCCGCGGACCCACTACCTGGGCCGGGAAATTGCGCAGACGATGCACTACACCGGGGCCCCCTGGCTCGTCCGGGAGAGCCGGCAGCGGGAGGAGGACTGCCGGATGCTGCTGGAAGCGCTCCAACTCGAGCCGGGCCAGACCGTCTGTGACCTCGGCTGCGGCAACGGCTTTTACACGCTGGAACTGGCCCGGCGGGTGGGACCGGAAGGCACTGTTTACGCCGTCGATATTCAGCCGGAGATGCTGCGGCTGCTGGTGGCCCGGGCCCGACAGGCCAAGCTGTTCAATATCCGGCCGGTCCTCGGCACGGTGATCGACCCGCGGCTGCCGGCCGGCGCAGTCGACCTCGTCTTCTGCGTCGATGTCTACCATGAGTTCTCGCACCCAGAACTGATGCTGGCCCGGATTCGTGAAAGCCTGCGTCCCGATGGCCAGATTGTGCTGGCCGAGTTTCGTGGTGAGGATCTGGCCGTGCCGATCAAACCGCTGCACAAGATGACCAAGGCCCAGGTGAAGCAGGAGTTGGAGCCGAACGGCTTCGCACTCGTGCGGGAGTTTGACAAACTGCCCTGGCAGCACCTGATGTTCTTCGGCCGCACCAAAGAGTGAACTGCGGCCTGTTGGGTTACGGAATCCGGCAGTTGCCGTCATCACAGCGGCCGGCGATGAGCAGCCGTCGCTTCGCCACGAAGGCGTAGAGCCACCGCCAGAGCGGCAGCGAGCCGGGAATGTGGAACAGCGCCGCCAGCGGCCAAAGCGGCGGCATTCGTCGGGTCAGATAGCGAACCGCCTCGGCACCGCCGCGGGCCCGGCCAGCTTGATCGATCACCACCATCTCCTCGCGCAGCCGGGCCGTTGGAAGCTCGGGGAAATCTTCCGCCACACTCGGGTGGTGGAGCGAGGTGAACTGCAGCCGACGCCACCAGTCGAGCCGCCGGAGGATACCGATCTGGCCACGACAGAACCGACACTGACCGTCATAGAGCACGGTGTCGCGGTCAGGCTTCTTCTGCGTGATGGTCATTGGGGCGGTGCATGGCTGTCAGGTTTGAGCCCCACCGCGATGGCCGGCTCACTCCTTGATCAGCCCGCGGGGCAGGGTGCAGAGGTTTAGGATTGTGATCGCCCCGACCGAGATCAGCAGCCAAGGAGCCCATTCGGGGGCAGAGACGGTTCTGCTCCCGTCGCCGGCCAATGGCACGATCACGGCCGAATCAATAAATAGTAGCTCGATCCCGACCAGCGTGGCAAAAATTCCCGCCGCCAGAAACAGACTCTTCCACATGGTGCCACCACTGGGCCTCAAGGTGTCTCGTCGCCACGAACATTCCTTGAGTCCGCAGCCCCTGGGTTATCGGCCATCCGGCTGCCCCGACTGAAACCACCTGCGCGACGACGCAGGCTGTGTCGGTCTCACCGGTTGTGCAGCCGGCTATTGCCCGGCGGCGTCGGCGGGGGGTTCGGACTCGGTTTCCGCCGCCTGCTTGCTGGCGGTCGCCCGGCGTTCGGCCGCCGTGCCGGGTACCAGTTGGGGCTTGCCACTGGTGGTTTCGACGATCTCTTTCAGGTCGACCCCATCGATCACCTCCGTCTCGATCAGCCGGCTGGTGACCGCCTCCAGGGAAGCCCGTCGGGTCTCCAGAATCTGCCGGACCTGCTCGATCGAAGAGTCGATGATCCGCCGAACCTCCTCGTCGATCTCACGGGCGGTCTCTTCACTGTGGCTGCGGGCAGCCCCCAGGTCGGCCCC
>CBFIHA010000088.1:0-15593 GCA_965662195.1 uncultured Pirellulales bacterium | reverse complement strand
GTGAGGCACCGGCAGACGAAAGAGCCGGAAACAGATAGGCCCCGCCTAAACCACCGCGCCACTCCCCGACTCTACTTTGAAGCAGGGGGCTGTTTGCCGGGAGACCCGAAGATCCATCAGCGAAGCTTCCGCTCCGCGGTTGCCGACAAGTTTCTTCACGAACGGCCCAGGAAACGTCCCGAGGCCCCTACCAGCAGAGAACTCAGGTTGACCAGTGTCGACAGGTTTTCTGATGATTTGTTCGGTGCAGTCGCTGCGAACTGCCCGGATCACCGAATCACCCGACCATGAGGATGCCATGCGCCCGTTCAGCTGCCAGATTTTCCTTCCCGTTTTGTTTGCGGCAGTGGCCGTCATGGTGACTGTCCCGGATGTGGCCCCCGCTCAGACACCGTCGGCGGTCGATACCGAGCTGGAGCGGGTGCGGGGGCACTGGCGGGTGGTCGAGCTGCTGGAGAACGGCCAAGAGATTCCCGATGACCAGATGCAGTACTGGCTGCCCGGTGGGGGCAACCTCGAGATCGTTGACTACACGATCCTGTTTGAATCTCCCCTGAGCGGGGCCAAGACAACCCGTGAGTTCCGGATCGATCCGACCAGCTACCCAAAGCGGATCACGATCAAGAACAAGGACACCGAGACCGGCAAGGGCATCTACAAGTTCGACGGCGGCAAACTGGTTGTCTGCATCTCCCGCGACACCGCTCAGGTACCAAACGAGTTTGCCGCCCCGAAAGACTCAGCCCAGGCGCTCGTCATCCTGGAGCGGTATGAGCCGAACAACTCAGCCACGCCCGAGGGCGCGCCACGTCCGGCTCCGAAGCCCGTGCATGCCAACCCACCTGATATGAGCCAGTGGAAGAGTGCTGATGTGTCCCCCCCCTCGCCGCCCCCGTCAGTGGTGCCGGCCGGTGGCGTTACCAGCCGGGTGCTGACCGATGCCGAAGTTCGCGAGATGGCCGTCGGCACCTGGCGGATGACGGACAACGAAGGTTCGGTCGATATCACCTACAACGAGGACGGCACCTTCCAGACCTACCGCTACTACCAGATGTTGCAGAATTTCCAGTACGTCTTTGTGCCGACGCCGATTTCCAGCGGCACCTGGCAGATCTCCAACGGCCGGCTGGTCTCGCATGTCACCGCCTCATCGCGGGCCGACATGGCCAACCAGACCTACATGCCGGCCGTCCGGTCGATCTCGGCTACCGACCTCATTCTGGTCGACAACTACGGTCGGGTCTCTCGGGCGGTCAAAGTTCGGTAGCCGCCCCAGACCACGCTCCAGCTTGCCCAATCTCTCCAGGGGCCGGTCGCAGCCTTACGAAGTGGCAAGGTCAAGCGGCGAAGCTACGTGATTTTGCCGATTCTGCCGATAGGAAAAGCTGAGTCGGTTGAGTCGATCCGGTAACCCTGCTGGCTGTGCCGCAGTGGCCGGAGCTTCGTGGAGATCCTGTCGTGCTGCGACCGGGAGGCTGTCAAAGATTGTTCCGGCGACTGCTCAAAGCAGTCTGCGGAGCCGGTCTGCTGATGGTCGGTGCGGCTCCCGTCCACGGGCTTCAGCCAGCCGATGACTTCCCCGGCAGCGTGGTCGATGAAGATCGGTTTGAGAGCCTGCAGTTCGATGCCGAGCGGCTGCCCCGGCCGGTCCCGCAGCCAGGTTCGTTCCAGCCCCGCCAGGGGACGGTGCTCGACCCTAACCAGCCTGGCAACATTCGCCGTGGGGCTGGCGTCGGCATCGAGGGGGGCGGCGCGGGCGGGACCGTCCTCGACCCCAATCAGGTCGGCAATCTCCAGGCCCGGCTCGATGCGCTTGAGGCTGAGGGCGAGGAATTACCGCTGATCCGACTCAGCGGTTTCCTGCAACTCGAAAATGGTCTCTACAGCCAGAACGCTCGGGCGCTCGCCTATTTCGGTGACATGCAAGACGGTGTCGGCTTCCGCCGGGCCCGTCTCCAGGCGATCGGCAAGCTGACAGAGTTCACCGCCTTCACCATCGAGATGGATTTTGCGCAGCCGGGTCGGCCGAGCTTTGTCGATGTCTGGGGCGAGAAGTCTGAAATTCCCTTCTTTGGCACGATCCGGATTGGCCAGTTCCGGCAGCCGGGCACGATGGATAGCTGGACGAGCGTTCGGCACCTCAACTTTCTGGAACGGTCTGCGGCATTTCAGGCCCTCGACCCCTTCCGCCGGGTCGGCATCATGGCCTATTCGATGAGTGAGGACGAGCGGACCAGCTGGGCCTACAGCGTGTTTGGCACCGGGCTCACCTTTTGGAACGGGACGAGCACCACCTACAAAACCTTCGGCGACAACAGCACCGGCACCCAGATCGGAGACAATGGCGGCGTTTCATTTTCATCCCGGATCACGCACCTGGTTCACTATGACGAGCCGTCGGAGGGCCGCTACCTGCTGCACGTCGGCACTGGCTTCCTTTACGCTCAGCTCGGCGGAGAGGGAACCATCGACCCCTTCGCCAAGACCTATCGCTCGAGCACCTTCCCCGAGTTTTTTCTGGGTGACCCGACTGGTGGCGGCGTCACCGCCGCCGGCACCCCACTGGTACTCGACACCGGCCGCTATCTGGCGACCGATTTCAGCCTTTTCCACCTCGAGCTGGCTTTCAACCGGGGCCAGTTCAACTTCCAGAGCGAGGTCATGCTCGAACCGGTCAACCAGCTGAACGGCCCGCTGGTGCTCAACTCAGGAGCCTACATGCAGTGTGGCTACTTCCTGACCGGTGAGCATGCCGACTATCTCAAGACGGCTGGTGTCTTTGATTACAACGTTGATCCGTTCACGCCTTTTTTCGGGACGGGCCGGCGGGGCAGAATTCGCGGCTGGGGTGCCTGGGAACTCGCCTTCCGCTGGAGCTATGTTGACCTTACCAGCCGCGACCTCAATCCAGCGAATATACGTCCAGTCAAGGGGCAGATCAGGCCGCCACCGTCCCCGCAGTTTGGCACACTCAACGAGTCAACCGTGGGAATCAACTGGTGGTGGAACCGGGCCATGCGGGTGGAGCTGAACTGGATTCACAGCATGCCAAATTATGTGGGCGTGGGGGCGGTGCCGTTTGACATCGTCGGCACGAGGTTTCAGGCGGAGTTCTGACTTCACACGGACGGGGCCATCCCTGGCCCCCGTCCGCTTGGGGTCGGCGGACAGAACGCCAAGGGTTCTGTCGCCGACCACCCGGCATCCTGCCGGGGCGATTTTCGCGGACGGTGCCATCCTTGACCCCCGGTCGCTGGGGGTGGGAACGGAGAAAACAACATGAAATCAATCCTGCTGGCGGTATTCGTTGTGGCGGCGGCCTGCGTGGCGGCTGAGGAGCCGGAGCAGCTGCCCGATAACCGTGACGGCCAGTGTGACCGCTGCGGCAGCTGTCAGTGCATCCGCCGGGTACCAGTGCCCAAGCCGGTGATGAAAGAGAAAACCAAGGTCTGCTGGGACGCAAAGACAGAGGATATCGTTCTGCCCGGCCCCAGCTGCCTCTGCGGCCAGCGGCACGGCCGGGATGACTGCGGCTGTTTCTGGTATCAGCTCTGGAAGCCAACCTGGGCCAAGGCGATCACCAAAACCGTACCGGTCAAACGCGAGGTGACCCGCGAAGTGCCGGGTTTTGAATGGACGGTCGAGGAACGCTGCTGCCACTGCCGGTAGCCGGCCTGGCCGTCAGGAACCTTTCGCAGTTGTAAGTATCTGCGGCTTGTGAAATCAGGCGGCTGAGCGTAGACCTGTGGTTGGCTTGACGACGGAGAACTGGTGGCCACCTGAGGACGGTGGCCACGGTTTGGGAGTCTGCCTGCACCATGGACTGACCTCATGACAATGGCCTGCTGCCGGAACGGTGGAGTTCGGACCGCATTCGGCTCACTGTTCATGCTGCTGGCAGCGGCGACAACCCTGCCTGCCGCTCCGCCATCGACAACGGTCCTAGGCCAACTGCCGGTAGTGCTCGGCCACAAGATGGACCAGCGGGGTGCCGACCTGTCGGCCGACGGCCCGGTGGCCCGCAACCTGCCGATTGGCCAGCGGATCTATCGCACGGTGGTTGAGCTGGAGACCGCTGCCGCCGGTACCGTCGGCGAAAAAGTCGACATCGCCCATGTCACCCTCGGCGATGAGGGCCCTGTGGCCAAGACAATTCTGCGGGGCATTCTGGTGGTCTCGAACAAGCCGACCACGGGGGCGGCCAGTGACGTCCTCCCGGCAGAGCCGGTTGAGCTGCCAGCCGACGACACCGAAACCGCTGAGCCGGCCGACCACCCGGAGTTCTATGAGACCCGCCTGGTCGGGCTGGCGGTCACCGGTGGGCAGCTGGAGTGGCTGCGGATGGCCGAGGCCCAGGGAGTGCTGCGAATCCGGCCGACCGAGGTTCATGAGGCCGGCTCACTGGCCGAGGAACTGCTGCACAACTTTGTCACCAACCTGTTCCAGCCACTGCTGCTGTTCTTCTTCATGGGCTTTCTGGTGCCGATCCTGAAGGTCCCCTTTGAGTTTCCGAAGGCCCTCTACCAGAGTCTGGTGATCTACCTGCTGATCGCCATTGGCTGGCATGGCGGTGAACTGATGGCCCATCTCTCATCCCGGGAGATTGCCGTCGCTGGCGGGCTGGCGGCGGTCGGGTTTGTGACCAACGCCTTCATCGGCTACCTCGCCACCGTCATCCTCAGGCGGACCACCCGGATGCGGCAGATCGATGCGGTCACCGTGGGGGCCTATTACGGCTCGGACTCGGCCGGCACGTTTGTGACCTGCCTGGGCATCCTGTCGATGCTCAGCATCCTGCACGACAGTTACATGCCGGTGATGCTGGCGGTGATGGAGATCCCCGGCTGCCTGATCGGGCTGTTTCTGATCTCGCGGCTGCGGCGGAAGGGCATGGACCCTGCCGGCAACATGCCGGGCGAGGCTGGCTATACCGCCCCGGCCAAGCAGGCAGCAGGCAGTGAATCGATCCTCAGCCCCAAGATTCTCCACGAAGTCTTCCTCAACCCCGGCCTGTTCATGCTGTTCGGCGGCATCGTGGTCGGCTTCATCAGTGGGGTGCAGGCCCTGAAGGATCCCTCAATTGTCGAGGGGCCGAACCATCTGTTTTTATTCATCTTCAAGGGGGCCCTCTGCCTGTTCCTGCTCGAGATGGGCATGACGGCCAGCCAGCGGCTGCAGGATCTCAAGACGGCCGGGATCGGCTTCATCATCTTCGGGCTGCTGGGGCCAGTGCTGTTTGCCACCCTCGGCATGCTGATCCTGCATGGCTACAGCCTGGCCCTCGGTCATGCCTTTGAGCTGGGCACCTACGCCCTGTTTGCGGTGCTCTGTGGGGCAGCCTCGTACATCGCCGTACCGGCGGTGCAGCGGATTGCAATCCCCGAGGCCAGCCCGACCCTGCCGCTGGCGGCCTCACTGGGGCTGACCTTCACCTGGAATGTGACGATCGGCATTCCGATCTACATTGAGATCGCCCGGCAGATCGTCACGGCCGTCCCGGTAACGGGTTGATTGCCAGTGCTGGTGGACGAATGATTGTGGAGACAGGGGTTCAGGCGGCAGCAGCCGCAAGGCACAGAGGCGGAGAACAACCGATGGTGCAACTGCAACCGGCCCGGCGGGTCGTGATCGTGGTCGATGCGGTGCTGCGAGAGCGGGTGATCGAGGACGTTACGGGCCTGGGGGTCGGGGGCTACAACTACAGTTTCTGCCATGGCAAGGGCGTTCATGCCGTCACCGGCAGCCGGAACTGCGACGGCGATCTGGTGCGGATCGAGATGATCACCGACGAGGCCCTGGCCGGGACCGTACTCGACTACGTGCACGAGAAGCAGGGCCAGCAGTTCGGCCAGTATGCCTTCTCGGCCTTCATCGACACCGTCGAGGTCGATCCCACCGACAAGTCCTTCGCCACGCACGGCTGAGGCATGGGCCTCTCCCGCCAGGCCGAAATTTACGGGCGACTGTCAACAATCTGCGGCACTCTTGCGACACGCGAACAGCTCTATCATCCGTCATGCAGAGTCGACGCTGAACAATCGTCGTCATTGACGGAATCGCCGCTCGTATTATCGGCCAATTGCTTCAGAGAGTCCGCGGGCATCAAGCACGAGCGGCATCGATTCGCGTCTGCTTGCTAGCCGCTGCCCGAAATCACTACGCTCAGTTGTATCCGAGGCAATTGCCGGTTGCTGTGCAGCCGGCACCGAGCTGTGCAATTCATCACCGGTTTTCCTCGCCGAAACTGAGGCCATTTTTCGTGAACGAGACCAAAATGCTGCAAACCAGGAGAGAATGTTGAAGCTGGTCACGAGTCAGTCTTTCCTACGAGGTCGCTCGGATATTCTGCTTTCTTGGCTCGGCTCGTCGTTTTCTTTCGATTCACACAGAGGCACGGAGGCACAAAGGTACTTCTTGCTTGACACGATCTCTTCCACGAGTAAGTGGTGTACTCAGACACTCACTTTTTGCTCCAGTTACCGCCAAACTCACAGAAAAAATTCTAACCTCTATGTTCGGACTCTCTTTCCAATATTTCTCAGCTGGATCGTGAGAGCATAGAACCTTGCCTGGACTCATACTTCGGCTTCTCCGTGGCTCTGTGTCTCAGTGTGATCAGCGACCGAAACGCTGACCGTCCGCTTCGTTCTTGTCAAGGAATTCATCGTCCCTTCGGCCGGAAGGCCTGCACCCGGGCTGGGTCAGTCTCCAGCCGGGGCGGCTCTGGGTTGCCGGTGTGGATGAGATCGATGCAGTAGGGGATCGCCGGGAAGATGGCGTCGAGGCACTCACGGATGCTCTTGGGCCGGCCCGGCAGGTTGACCACGAGCCCGCCGCCACAGACCCCCGCCGTCTGCCGTGAGAGGATCGCCGTCGGCACGTACTGCAGCGACACCTGCCGCATCAGTTCTCCAAAGCCAGGCAGCAGCTTGGTGCAGACCCGCTCGGTCGCCTCAGGTGTCACATCCCGAGGGGCCGGCCCCGTGCCGCCGGTGGTGACGATCAGGCAACAGCCAGCAGCGGCCAGCGTCTCAATGGCAGCGGCAATCTGGTCGATGTCGTCGGGCACGATGCGGCTGTCGGCCTGCCAGGCGACGGTGAGCACCTCACCCAGGTAGGCCGCAATCGCCGGCCCCCCCTCGTCGGCGTACTCGCCACTGCTGGCCCGGTCGGAGACCGTGACGATGCCGATGCGAACCGCCGCCGGTGCGGCTGGCGTCTCCCCGCTCACCCGAGGATGCCCCGCTTTTCGAGCAGTTCGACGATCGCCTCGACACAGCGGGCCACGGGCAGTTCATCGGTCGGCAGCACCAAGTCGGCAGCAGCCGGCGGTTCGTAGGGGGCCGAGACGCCGGGGAAGTTCGCAACCTGACCGGCGTCGGCCTTGGCGTACTGGCCCTTCTCATCCCGCTGGCGGCAGACCTCAAGCGGAGCGGCCAGGTGGACCGTGAGGAACCGCTCCGGCCCGACCAGGTCGGCCGCCTTCTGCCGGGTGGCCTCATCCGGGGCGACGAAGGCGGCCAGCACAATCAGCCCGGCGTCGTTGGCGAGCCTGGCCACCTCTACCGACCGCCGCAGATTCTCGCTCCGTTCACTCGCCGAGAAGCCGAGGTCGCGGCTGATGCCCAGCCGCATCGCCTGACCGTCGAGCACCATCACCGCCCGGCCGTCGTCGAACAGCCGTCGCTCCAGCGCCCGGGCGATCGTGGTCTTGCCCGAGCCGGTCAGGCCGGTGATCAGCACGGTGGCCGGCTGCTGGCCGAAGCGGGCCTGCCGCTCGGCGGCGGTTACCTCGCTGGCGGAGGCGGTCAGGCCCTCGGCGGCCGGCTCGTCATCCCAGTGGGCCGCCCCCTCCTCGCGTTCCCGGTCGAGGATCATGCCGGCGCCCACGGTACTGTTGGTCAGCCGGTCGATGATGATGAAAGCCCCGGTGGCCCGGTTGCGGCGGTAGGGGTCGTAGGTGATCGGGGCGGCCAGGGTGATGCCGCAGCGGCCAATTTCATTCAGCGCCAGCGTCGGGGCCGGCTCACGGTGCAGGGTGTTGATGTCGACCCGGTAGCGAAGGCTGCTGACCCGGCCGGGGGTCACTTTGCTGGTCTGCTTGAAGAGATACTCCTTGCCGGGCACCAGGGCAGTGTCGTCCATCCAGACCAGCATCGCCTCAAACTTCTGGTCAACCTTGGGCAGGTTGCCGGACCTGACGATCATGTCGCCACGGCTGGAGTCGATTTCGTCCTCGAGCGTGAGCGTGACCGACTGTGGGGCAAACGCCTCATCGAGCTGGCCATCGAAGCTGACGATCGACTTGATCCGGCTCTTCTTGCGGGAGGGGAGCGTGACAATCTCGTCCCCCTTGCGGATGATCCCCGAGGCGATCGTGCCGGCAAAGCCACGGAAGTCGAGGTTGGGCCGGGTGACGTACTGCACCGGAAAGCGGAAGTCCTCCATGTTGCGGTCGGAGCCGATGTAGACCGTCTCCAGCAGCGTCATCAGTGGTGGCCCGACATACCAGGGCATCCGCTCGCTGTTGGCGACGACGTTGTCACCCTTGAGTGCCGAGATCGGCATGAAGTGGACGTCGGGCAGGTCGAGCCGGCTGGCGAAGTCGGTGTAGTCTCGCTTGATCTTCGTGAAGACGGCCTCGTCGTAGTCGACGATGTCCATCTTGTTGATCGCCACGATGATGTGCTTGATGCCCAGCAGCGAGACGATGAACGAGTGCCGCTTGGTCTGGGGCAGCACGCCGTGGCGGGCGTCGATGAGGATGATGGCCAGATCAGCCGTCGAGGCACCCGTCGCCATGTTGCGGGTGTACTGCTCGTGGCCGGGGGTGTCGGCGATGATGAACTTCCGCTTATCGGTCGAGAAGTAGCGGTAGGCGACATCGATCGTGATGCCCTGTTGCCGCTCGTCCTCGAGGCCATCGGTGAACAGGGCGAGGTCGACCTCCTCGCCGGTGGTGCCGTAGCGGGAGGAGTCTTTCTTGATCGAGGCGAGCTGATCCTCATAGATCATCTTCGACTCGTAGAAGAGCCGGCCGATGAGCGTGCTTTTGCCATCATCGACGCTGCCGCAGGTGATGAACCGCAGCAGTTCCTTTCGCTCGTGCTGGTTGAGGTACTCGTCGATGTCGGTGGCGATCAGGGCGGATTGGTGGGACATGGGCGATGTTGATCGAGAAAGCGAGCGGGGAGTGACTGTGTTGGGATGACCGGGGGCCAGGGACGGCCCCGGTCGCGTAAAACTAGAAGTATCCTTCCTTTTTCTTTTTCTCCATTGAGCCTGCCTCATCGACATCGATCAGCCGGCCCTGGCGTTCGGAGAATGTGGTCAGCAGCATTTCCTGAATGATCTCGGGCAGCGTGGTGGCGGTGGAATCGACCGCGCCGGACAGCGGGTAGCAGCCGAGGGTGCGGAAGCGAACTCGCCGCATCTCAGGCTGTTCACCCGGCTCCAGCGGCATCCGGTCGTCATCCACCATGATCATCACGCCGTCCCGCCAGACGATTGGCCGCTCGGCGGCGAGGTAGAGCGGCACGATCGGGATCTGCTCGAGGTGGATGTACTGCCAGACGTCGAGCTCGGTCCAGTTGGAGAGCGGAAAGACCCGGATGCTCTCGTTCTTCTTGACCTTGGTGTTGTAGAGGTTCCAGAGTTCGGGCCGCTGGTTCTTGGGGTCCCAGCGATGGAACTCGTCGCGAAACGAAAAGACCCGCTCCTTGGCCCGGCTCTTCTCTTCGTCCCGGCGGGCGCCGCCGAAGGCGGCATCGAACCGGTACTTGTCGAGGGCCTGCCGCAGGGCCTGAGTCTTCATGATGTCGGTGTGGACCTTACTGCCGTGGTCGATTGGGTTGATGCCCTGGGCCCGCCCCTCTTCGTTGGTGTGGACGAGCAGTTTGAAGCCGAGTTCTTTGGCAATGTATTCGTCCCGCATCTTGTACATCGCCTGGAACTTCCAGGTGGTATCGATGTGCATCAGCGGAAAGGGAGGTTTGGCCGGATAGAAGGCCTTTTCGGCCAGCCGCACCATCACGGCCGAATCCTTGCCGATCGAGTAGAGCATCACCGGGTTGTCGAACTCGGCGGCAACCTCACGGATGATATGGATGCTTTCGGCTTCGAGCTGGCGGAGGTGGGTCAGGGAGTAGCTGGTCATCGGAGCTCGCAGGCGGGAAAACGTCGTTACCTCCACAATCTAGGCAAAAACCCGGAAACCGGGCAATTCCGGCGGCCAGTGGTTTTTTGAGAGGTTGTGAGCCACATCAGAATCGCTCGCGAGCCGCACGTTACTGCCCACGCCAGGGATCAATGAGATCGACGCCGCAGCCGGTGTAATCGGCGGTGTTGTGGGTCGCCACGGCAAACCCGCGGGAGCGGGCGATGGCGGCGATCTGGCAATCAAACTGGCTAATCGGGCGACCTGCTGACCGGCGAGCTGCGGCAATGACCGCGTAGGCAGCGGCTGACTCCCGGTCAAACGGGAGGATTCGGCCGCGAAAATCCCTGTCCAACATCTCATTGATCGCCCTGATGAGCCGGTCGCGACGACGGCCCGCTGGCAGGAGGGCCGCGCCGTGGCGGAGTTCGGCTTCGCTGACTGTTGTGAGATAGACGTCGGCGGCGGCTTGCATGGCCAGCCATTTTTCGACCGTCGGCGCTGGCGAAGGCCGCATCAGTTCGGAGACGACATTGGTGTCGAGAATGATCATCGCCGCGGTCGATTGAGTCGGGGCGGCTCCCGAATTGGTTCCCGCGTGGGTAGTTCAACCTCAACACCGCCGAGAGCGGCAAACCGTGTTCGGATGGCAGCCGCCAGATCGCTGGGTGTCGGCGGTTCTGAAACGATCTGCCGGAGTATTTCTCGGGCCTCTTCTTCCATGGAACGGCCATGTTCGGCGGCCCGAATCCGCAGCCGCCGCTTGAGGTCATCCTCGAGATTCCGGATCGTAATGCTGGCCATGGCGTGGCTCCTCTTCTAATCACAAGTGTAGTCATTGATTGCATTGCAATCAATTTCGAGGTTGCTAGACCGCATCCGGACTGCGTGTATCGCCGGCTCGGGGGCGGCAAAAGTCTCGTCGCGGAGCGAGGATACTCCCAACGCTCCTCAAGTGTACGCCGACCTCTGAGCCTCCCTTTCCTGGATTGCCTGATCGTGACTACGGTTCACTCGGATGCCCGCTATATCGATAGCTGCTGATGAATCTAGGCTTTTGACCAGGAGTTAGATTGTCGGCGTGGCGGGAGCCTCTCACTGTGGGCGTAGCCACCAGCCGGCCGCTGCCAGCGTTCGGCTGCACTGAGGTTTGCCCACACCGAGGAGCCACCGATGGCCGCCCGCCGAGCCGACGACGACCCAGATGCCGCCTTTGTTGCCGAACTGATTCGGCACCAGCGGCGGCTCTATCTGTTCATCGGGTCGCTGCTGCCCAACCCCTCCGACATCGAGGACGTCTTTCAGCAGACCTGCTTGGCGCTCTGGAAAAAGCGACAGCAGGCCTTGGCGGCCGACGATTTCTTTGCCTGGGCCTGCGGCTTTGCCCGCAATGAGGCCCTGCATGCCCTCCGCAGCCACCGCCGCTCAGGGCAGGTCTGCCTGCCACCCGATCTGGTCGCCACCCTGGCCGATGAGTTCGTGCAGGACTTGGCCACCGAGGCAGACGACCGGCTGACGGCGCTGACTGACTGCCTGGCCAAGCTGCAGCCGCCGCAGCGGAGCCTGCTCCAGCGGTGCTATCAGGGAGCCGAGACGATCAAGGCGGTGGCGGCTGAACTGACGCTCTCGCCGGCCGCCGTCACGATGCGGCTGCAGCGGATCCGCCATGCCCTGGCCCGCTGCATCGAGCAGACCCTGCAAGCGGCGGCCAGGCCGACGGCACCGCGGAGGCAGCAGCCATGAACTACACCGAACAGGTGCTGGCCGACAGCTGGCCGCCGGCCGATGCCGACCTGGTACGGCTGACCACCGCCTTCTGCGACGGCCGGCTGACGGCGGCTGAGGGCAGACAGCTGGCCGAGCTGCTGCGGGACGATGCCAGCCGGGCGGTTTATCGCCGGCTGGTCTGGCTGCATGTCAGCCTGCTGCGGCTCTGGCATGAGGGCAAGGTGACGCTGCCGCCACTGCCGCCGCCGCCGGCGGAACGCCGCTTCAGCCTGCCCCTGCCGGCAGGCTGGCTGGGCCGGGTGGCTGCTGGCGTGCTGCTGGCAGTCGGGCTGATCGCGGCTGGAGCGGTCGGCCAGCAGGCCGGCGGCCTGCAGCGGCTGGTTGCCCTGTTATCGCCACCACTGGTTGAACAGCGGCTGCCCCGGCAGGCCGGCTCGATTGCCGAAATTATCGCGGTGCAGCAGCCTGTCTGGGCTGAGGGGCAGCCCGCCCGCGGCCGCTACACCAGCATCATGCCGGGCGACCGGCTGTCGCTGCTGGCCGGGCTGGTGGAGGTCGCTGCCGATACTGGCGGCCGCATTGTGCTGGAAGGCCCGACTGACCTGACGCTACATGACCCGGCGGTGGCCCAGCTCGATCGGGGCCGGGCGACTGTGTCAGTCGGGGGAGCGTCGGCCGGCGATGGCCAGCCACGGTTCACCCTCACCACACCGTCGGCCACGGTCACCGACCTGGGCACCTCGTTCGGGGCGGCCGTCAGCGACACGGGCCAGACAGCCATCACGGTGCTGGCCGGGCTGGTCGAACTGCTGCCGCGGCAGGCGGGGGCGGCAGCACTCAGGCTCGCCGCTGGCGAGGCTGGGGTAACGGGGCCACAGCAGTTGGCCCGCCGGGTGGACCCGCCCGCCGAGCGGTTTGTACGGTCGTTGCCGCCGGGGGGCAGCAGTCGGGCGGAGGCCCTCCGCCGCTTCGGCTGGGACGAGGCCCGGGCGACCATCTTGCTTGCCGATGCATTCGCGGGCAGCGGTCCGCTGGCAGGCACGCCGCCCGGTGGCCGCGGGGGCGTCGGCGAGTTGGCCTGGCAGACGCCGGCGGCGGGCTGGCAGCTTGACCCTGACAAGGGCTGCCTTGTCGCCAGCTCGCATGGTCTGGCAACGCTGCCGTTTCAGCCCGAGCCCGGGCATCGCTACCAAATCTCAGTGACGATCCACACCACCGCCGGGGGCGTCGGCTGGGGGGCGATCGGCTTGACCGACGACGCTGATAACCCCAGCTACATTCCGCGTGGTCCCTGGCAGGTGCAGCGGCACCGCACCGATGCCGAGGCCAATCGGGCCTATGCCGGCCCGGGCCAGACCCACCCGGTTGGCCGTGGCGACCGCTTCGGCGGCGAGCAGACCCGCACCATCCTGCTCGACACCACCGGCAGCCGCTGGCGGGCGGTCTTTTTCGTCGCCGGCACGGTGCTGGGTGAAGCTGCCATCGATCCCAAAACTGCCGCCAGCGGCTACGTCTGCCTGGCTGCCTTTCCCAACAGCCGCGTTGAGTTCCGGCATTTCAGCGTGGCGATGCTGCCCCGGTAGGTGCGTCACCGAATCTGCAGCAGATCGTCCAAGGCGTCGAGCCGCAGTGAAACGAAGTTGCACCCGCCCACCCGTTGTAGGCGGCGAGAACGTCAAGGCACGGAAAGAGACCGCTGCAACTTGAAATGAGCGGCGGTTTCCTGATCTGAGCACACCCGCCCCTGCTCACACCAAAACCTGAGCACGTCGGGACAGATATCAAACCCAGTTGCCCAGGTCACCACACCATGCTCAAGGCGGACAGCGGCAAACGCTGCTTGCTTCCGAAGAGGCTCCACGATCGGCCCTTTGTGATCAGCCAAAAAAGCCTCAAAGTCTAAAACCGCCGTCAAACCATCAGCGTAGACGACTTCAATCCGCTGATTTCCAACGCTCCGGATCCGGTCAACGGAAGCTTTCATATGAGCGGCTCAATTTTCATAAGCGGAAGCAGTTTCTCACGTTTCAGCTAGTTCGCAGACTGTGAAGAAGGGTCTGCCGGCGCAGCATTCGCGCCGGTTTTCCACTGGACATCATCGTGCGGTCGCCGGCAGCTCTCCAGCGCCGCGCGGCGATGGGAGACGGCTTTATTCGTGAAATCTTGGAGAAAGGCACGGTTCTCCATGAAAGCGATAGCGCGTGAGTGGATTGAAAAAGCCGAGGCCGATTACGTGAGTGCGGGCCGCGAATACCGAGCCCGGAATAGGCCAAACTTTGACGCGGCATGCTTTTTTGCTCAGCAGTGCATCGAGAAATATCTGAAAGGGCGACTGGCGGAAGCCGGCTGCGCGATCCCGAAGTCTCACGATCTTTCAATACTATTGGACTCCGTCGTTCCGTTCGAGCCGTTGTGGGAAGCGGCTCGTTCCCGAATGGAGACGCTGACGAGCTATGCCGTCCTGTTCCGCTACCCAGGCGAGTCTGCGACCCGAGCACTCGCGGACGAGAACCGCATTCACCACTTCCAGCCGCCACAGCCAGGGAGCGACGAGATCAAGTTCTCCAATCTGGCGATCGAGAGCGGTCCCGTGGCCTCCCTCATCGAAGACCCACGCCAGCGTCACACTGGCATCGACCACACACGCGGCCATCAACGCCGGCCCTCGGCAATCAGGTCGCGAATCGCCGCGGTGTCGATTGGCGGAAACGATGACCGCAATTTGGCTATTTCTTGGATGGCGTCCGTCTTGCTGATGGGGTGGTCGTGGCTCCGCCGGCAGGGAACGATCTCAAGAACCGGCACACCCCGGTTGGTCACCGTGATCGGCTGGCCGGTTGCCTGGACCCGCTCGACGATTTCAGAAAAACGGGTTTTCGCGGCGAAAATGCCGAACTCCTCAGCCACGGAATGCCTCCCAGCTTCAAACTAGTTTGCTGGCTAGTCATCGTGTCGATGACCGACAGGGGCTCAAGCAGCCAGCGACCAATCGCCCTATCCGTTAGATTTCGGCCGGGGCGGGAGCAACACTCTGATGGAGGGTGTTTTTCGCTTGCTGTCCAAAATTTTCGCCTCTCTCATCTCGTCCTTATTGCTTGTCGAAAGGAATGCCGTCATGAACCGTCCAAAACCCTCAAACGGGTTTACCCTCATCGAACTCTTGGTCGTGATCGCCATCATCGGCGTGCTGGTGAGCCTGCTGCTGCCAGCTGTGCAGGCCGCCCGCGAAGCGGCCCGGCGGAGTCAGTGCACCAACAACCTCAAGCAGTGGGGGCTGGCGATGCACTCGCACCATGACGCGCTGAAAACCTTTCCATACTTTGCCCAACGCCACAACGATCCGGAGGTCAACACGGCGGGTGGCTACTCAGCGCGAAGAACATTCGTCGTTTCTCTCTGGCCTTATATCGAGATGGCCGACTTTTACAGCCAATGGAATGTAAATGCGAACTACGACAGCGGGACGCCTGCCGTTGGTGGCGGAAAGGCCAACCGGGAACTCACCAAACTGCCAGCGTCACTGTACTACTGTCCAAGTGATAAGCCGGGGGCGCAACTGCGGTTTAGTGCCGCGCGTCGTGGCAATTACACGAGTTGGGGAATGGTTCGCGGAAACTACCTCGTTAACGTAGGTCCTACGCGATATTACGTAGCGGGAAGAGTCGCACCGTTTGGGATGATCTCTGCTTCGCACATGAATAATTTTATA
>CBFIHA010000087.1:0-15595 GCA_965662195.1 uncultured Pirellulales bacterium | reverse complement strand
GAGCTGACGAAGTGGGAAGCGCATCGATGAACCTCGAGAGGGGAGTCACCGGAGCGTTCGCGCGTCGAACGCTCCGGCAGAGGCCCTTAGCCGGTTCCAGAAAATCCCACTCGTGGCGGCAAATCCTGCATTCACGCATACCTTCTGCTGAGAAAGCAAAAAACAAAACCGGGCCGTATACTCGGCTTGTGGGTTCGATTCCCCCGTGCCATCAATCGTCGCAATGCCAACGATTCCACCCATCATCGAGTTGCATCAGGGCGAAATTGAAGCCGCCTGTCGCGCAGCTGGCGTGAAATCGTTGTGGCTGTTCGGATCAGCCATTCGACCCGATTTTGAGCCGGGCAAGAGCGACGTCGATTTCCTGGTTGAGCTGGCTGCGGACCGCAGTCCCGCAGTGCAGTTTTTTCAGTTGTATCGCACGCTTGCCGAGCTCTTTGAGGAACGGATTGACCTGGTCAGCCTTGCAGGGGTGAGGAATCCGTTTTTCAAAGAGGAACTCGACCGGACACGGATACCTTTGTATGTCGCCGCGTAATGTGCCGGGGCTGCTCGCCGATATTCTCGCGTCTGCCGACTACATGCAGCAGCGGGCCGCCGGCCTGTCCCGAAATCAGTACCTCGGCCAGGAAGATCTGCAGGTTATCTTCGAGCGGAAATTCGAGATCATCGGAGAAGCCCTTTCCCGGCTCCGCAGAAGTGATCCCGTGCTGTTCGGTAAAATCCGTCACGCTGCTGCAGCCGTTGATTTTCGAAACGTGTTGATTCATGGCTATGCCTCAATCGATCACGAGGTTGTGTGGGCCACGTTCACAGACTGGCTGCCCGAATTGGTCAGTGACGTCATAGCGTTGCAGGAGCGGTGCTCCGAGTAGCCGCCGCAGCCACCGGTAGCCGGCGAGTCAGGGATTGTTGGCGGGATACAGGGCCGCCGTCGGGACGTGTTCGATCGGCTGGCTCAGGCTCTCCCAGTTGAGATGAAACGACGGGCCCGGGTGCGGGGCCGTGGGCTTCATCGGCACGGCGCGGTATTCGATCCGGATCGGCACGCGTGTTCCCGCCCGCAGCGGGATCGGCACCGAATGCCCCTTCCGAATCTCGACATCCCGCGGATAGTCCTGCGGGGCCCAGGTAACTTCGTGCCCGTCCACCCAGAGCCGGAATTCGCCCACCGCATAGATGCTCAGGCAGTAGTCTTCGGTGAACCGCGGTTCCAGGAAACCGGTCCACCGCACGCTGAAGTCTTTGGCCGGCGTCCCCTCCGGCCAGGGCTTGTGGATACCAAACCACAGCCGCTCGTCGATCCGCGAAACGACCGGCGGCCCGGCCAGATCGCGATTGGAAAAGACTTCGGCCGACAGGCCTGTGCCTGCAGCGGAAGCTGCGGCCGCGGGGCTCTCGACACGAATGCTGCCGCTTTTGCGGAGCCACCCATCCCAGCCGGTGATGCGGTAGCAGGGATTGTTGTTGGCTCCTTGGCCGAGAAAAACGACGCTGCCATCGGGAAGCTCGGCAGCATCGCCGCCGGTCCGCAGGTCGTCGGCGGCAAACAGCGAACACTCGTCGAAATACCGGTTGCCACCGATTCTTTTTTTCTTGATGCCATGCCAGGTGTAGAGCGGGTCGGGTTGGCTGTCGGGCCGGCTCAAATCGCGGCCAGTGTGTGGGTCGCGGCCATCGAAGAGGCCGCCGACATACAACCCGTCGGTCGTCCAGAATTCACACGGCTGCTCGGTCCAGTCAAACACCGGCACGCAGCCCTTCACCTCCCGGCCCAGATGCCAGGCACCCTGAAGTTGGCCGCGTGGATGGGGCCAGCGTGCCGCTTTCGGGCCGCTTTTCCAGACTTGCCGGCCTTCGGCATCGAGCCGCAGCAGCGCCATCGCGTCGGTCATCGTGCAGGGCCAGCCCCAGCCGTGAACGGCGGTGTCCATCGTGAACGACGACTTCGTGCCGTCGCCTGAGCCGCCCAGGAGGGCGAAGCACCCCTCGGCGGTGGGCAGCACCGATTTGAGTTGGCCGCGGCCGGCGGTCTTGGGCCCAGACACGGTCGGCACCAGCGGCCACACCGGGGCCCCGCAGGCTGTGAGCCGTTCGGGCTTGAAGATCGTGTACATCCCGCTGAGGTCGGTGGCCCCGGGCCCGATCCACGCATTGAGCTGCTCATCGATTCGCACGCAGAAGCCGCCATTGGGCATTGTGGCGCCGCTGGCATCGCGATGGGCCGGGCCGAGCCGTAGTTCGTCGGCATCGATGACGCCATCACCGTTGTCGTCGGCCCAGGCATAGTGGGCATACTTGATCCTCGCCTTGGCATCAGCGGGGTCGCCTCCCGCCTGCCGGATCGCCCCGGCCCAGGCCGCCGGCAGCTGCTGCTCGGTGGCGGCGGTGCCGGCGGCCCAGAGATCGCGGTGCATGAGCCCGAGGCAGGCGAGCGGCCGCAGACGATCGAGCTTTTCATCGTGCACAAGCAGCAGCGGCAGCGTCGTGAATTCGACGAGCAATTCGGTTGTGCCGTCGCCGTCGAGGTCGCGACGCAGGGTTCGCATCCGTTGGTGGCTCGACACCCGGCCGGCGAACCAGGGTGGATAGTTGAGCCGGTTGGCATACAGCGTGTCGCCGGTCTGGCTGCTGCCGGCTGGATCAAACCCGCTCGTCCATCGATAGGCGGCGATGGGACGCCACTCGCGGCGGGCATAGTCGAGCTTCACCTGCACCAGATTCTCGGCGTCTTGCCGCAGCCAGCCGAGCGTCGGATCGGCCGGGTCGAGGGACGTCTGGGCATAGAAATCCATGCCCCCAAACCATTCCCGCACTGGAGCGCCCTGGCGATCAAGCCGAGCCGTCCGCCGCGGCACCCCGTTTTTCTCGATCACCACAAAGCCGCCATGCCCGTCGGCGGCGATGCCGCAAAGGCTGGAAAAGTCGCGGGGCTCGTAGCGGCCAAGCTGGCGGCCGCCTTTGCGGCCGTGCGTCGCGAGCAGCGTGCCCGACTCCGAGAACTGTTTGACCTGCTGCACGCTTCCACCCTCTGCGACCACGATGCCGCCGTCGCGGGGATCGACATCGAATGCGACAGGTGTTTCGAGGCCCCGGATGATCGTTTCGGGCTGCTTGTCGTCACGGGTCAGCCGCACCACCGCGTCGCCCGTGAGGGCAAACACGCTCTGATCGGAGCCGAGGGCGATGTCGCGGACATCGGCGACCGCCGCCGAGTCGATGACGGCTCCGGTCGCCGGATCGAGCCAGAGCACAAGGCCCGCGGCCCGACACGAGAGGAGCAACGCTTCGTCATCCGCCGCGATGCGGTCGGCGATACCAAGCACCTCGATCCGCCTGAGCGCCCAGTGTGCATGCGTCGGCTGTGCTCGCAGGCTTTCGGGGATCAGCGTCACGCTCAGGCGGCCGTCGGTCACGGCCACGGGCCGCGGCACGCCATAGATTTGCGGCAAGAAGATCGGCTTCGGCTCGGCGCCGGCGGCCGCCGGCGGCAGCTGCCACCAGGCCATCTTGTCGGGAAGCGTGTAATGCCCGGGATAGGGTTCAAGGCTGTTGGGATGCACCTCTACGAGCGTGGTCGCCGCTGCGTCGTCGCCATAGTGAAACCGCAGCAGATACTCGCCATTGGGCAGGGTCGCCTGAAAGGTTCGCGGCGTCACGGCATCGCAGGTCACACCGCCCGGAGTCTGCGTGAGCCCCTCGATGCTGCTCCAGCCGACGCCGGTGTCGGCATTGAAGACAGCCAGCGGCACGGTGGTCTCTCCTGCTGCCGCGTCGCTGCCAAACCCAAACGTCTTCACCGGCACCTGTGCGGACAGCGTGGTGCCATGCCGGCCGGGGCCGATCGGTTTGCCCGTGGCGAAGTCGAGCACAAAGATCTTGCCGTTGTCTTGCAGGTAAAACACCTTTCCGCCACCGATCGCAATGTCAAAGGGATTGCGGGCCGGCTCGAAGTTTTTGCGTTCCCACACCACACCGCCCTCGAAGCTGGTCCGCGTGAGGAGCGGCGGACCTTCCGGGTGGGCGGCGACGACGAGCGAATCATCGGCCACGACGAGGGCATCGGGCCCCCCATGATTGCCGGGCCACCAGCGGTCGCCCACGCTCGTGCCCACGCTCATCAGATATTCGCTACGGAGGCCCTGCGTTTGGAGCGATCGCCACTCATAGTCGCCGGGGGGCACTGGCCTGCCATCCATGTCGAGGCCGTCCCAGTGGAAGGTGTGCTGGCCGCCGGGCACTGGCAGCGCGCGGGAGAGTTCCCGCACCATGCGGCCTGCGGACTCGTAGACGGCGGCCGACAGCTGCCCGGGCTGGGTGATGTCCACCTCGATGTCGGCGGCCGGCAGCGATGCGGCGAAGGTGCAGGCCGCGATCACCCACAAACGTGTCAGGACTCTTTTCCCATTCACTATCCCGGATGGCATCGCCAGCTTGCGTGCGGAAAAGAGTCCTGACACCTTTTTGCGTCCTGACACCTTTTGCGTCCATCAGGGGGCAAGTTCGAAGTCGAACTGGTTGTTCTTGCCGGCAACGACGTCGGCCGTGAGGGGCGAGGTGGCCGGGGATCGATAGACCTCGGGAATGTCGGCTCGCTCCTCGGGGCGGAGGGGCACCGCACCGGGAGGCGGGTTGAGGTCTTCTTCGGTCACTTCACCGTAGGGACCGATCGTCACCTGACAGCCGCCTTGAAAGGCTCCGTCGCCTTTGCGAAACGTGTTGAGCACATACCGGCCATCGGCATCGGTTTTGCCACCCGCCTGCGGCCGATTTTTCGGGAGAAAGGTCACCACAGCATCGGCCACCGGCCGGCCCTCAAACGTGATTCGCCCCTCGACCCGCCCGATGTCGCGACGGCCACAGCCGGCGACTGCGGCTAAGACGGCAGCGAAAAGAACCAGCCAGAAGCGGCGCGGAAACACCTGGAGAACCTTCCTCACGATGATGAAAGCCATCCATTTCCCTCTCTTATTTCTATTTCAAGGCCGATCCACTGTCGCGGATCGCGAGCAGTTTGTAGACCGTGAAGTCCATTGAGTCTTCCAGCCAACTCACCGATCCATCGGCACGGGCAAACTGCGCACCCGCGCCGTGGCTCGAGCGAAAGGCGATCGCGTGGTCGGCTGACGTAGCATGCCCGGCATCGATCAGGTCGCACGTGAGCGTGCCGATCGGCCGCGTGATGCGGGCGACGTTGTAAATTCGCCCCTTGCCGACGTTGTTCACCGCGCCGCCGGTTGACCAGCCAAACTCAGCCGACGACCGGCAGTCGTTTTGGATACCCGCCGCCGTCATGCCCCATGATGACTGTTCGCCAAGCATGAGCACATTCGAGAGGCCATCAGTGATCCGCTGAAACGGCACGCCCTGCGAGTGAACAGCGTTCGCCGCTTGGCCGACGGTGGAGAGCGGAGGGGCTCCGGGGTTTGAAGAGCTGGGATTTGGCGAATAAATGTTGCGGTAGGGAGTGGCAAAAACCCCGTTGTAGCACGACACATTTTGGTCGTGATAACTCGACTGCGTCCCTGTGTCGTGGCACCGGTCGTTTTGGGCGAGCGACCCGATCACGGTTCTGAAGACCGTGTCACTCGATCCCGCGATGCCCGCATAGCTGGGCGTAAGATGCGTCGCATACCGCCCGGTACGCACCGCCTTCATCGGGCTCGACGGACAAACCAGGCTGGCTGCATAAAAGTTTTGTTTTGCCGTTTGTTCCGCAGCAGGCCCGTTAGTGTCGATACCCAATTGCACCCAGCCGCTCCAGATGTTGTTCCAGGAGAGCTGGTCATAGGTCTCCTGCGCCTCGATCCAAGGCAGAATCCCGGCGACCCAAGAGTATTTGAGCGCAACATCACCCCAGTAATGGCTCGGCGGGAACCGGCTGCCATACGTATCACCAAACCCATGAAGGGCGAGGCCGAGTTGTTTGAGGTTGTTGGCACAATACGAGCGCCGGGCCGCTTCGCGGGCCGCCTGGACGGCGGGCAGCAGCAGCCCGACCAAGACGCCGATGATGGCGATCACCACCAGCAGTTCAATCAGCGTGAAACCATGTAGGGGTCGGAGGCAGAAGTTACGCTGCCTCTGAGTGTGTGTGTTTCGACCCCCTACATGGAGTTCACGATGATCGCCCGACGTGATGCGGCCTGTTTCGTTGGCATTGACCTTCACAAGGACACGCTGACTGCGTGTGTCGTCTCGGCGAAGGACCGAGAAGTCTCTTTTGAAAAAATAGCCTGCAAGTCGCGGGAGCGGATCCGCAAGTTCTTCTCGTCGTTGCCGCGGCCGAGCGCTGTGGCGATCGAGACAGTCGGATTCTACCGCTGGCTGTGGACGGAGCTCGACCCGGTGGTCGACCAACTCGTGCTCTGCGACGCCCGCGGTGCCAGGGCGCTGGCCGGCCGACGCATCAAGACCGACCGGGAGGACGCCCTCAATGTCGCGCTGCTCCTGGCCGACGGCCGCCTGCCGCTCGCTTGGGCACCTCCGGAGAACGTCCAGTTGCTTCGCAACTGGACCCGTCACCGTAACGGCCTTTCGCGGCAGCACGCCAAGGTGTTGCACCACGTCAAGTCGATCATGCACCGAGTGAACCGCCCAGGTCCCACGAGACTCGACGCCTCCGGCTTGCAGCGATACCTGCTGGCTGGTGTGGAGCGATTCAGCGCCGACGACGTCACGATGCTCTGGCAGCACCAGCGTCGGCTCGTTGAGATCGAGCAGGACCGGGCTCAGAGCGAGCGTCGCATCAGCGAGTTGATGCGTGCCCCCGAGTTCGCTCGTCTGCGTACGGTCCTCGAATCGCTTCCGGGCGTGGCACTCGTCGTGTCGGCGACCGCGATCGCCGAGATCGGCGACTTCAGCCGCTTCCCCGACTCGAAGGCGATTGGTCGCTACGCCGGACTCGCACCGAGGGTCTATGCCTCGGGCAACTCCAGCCGGCTGGGCCGCATCTCGAAGACCGGCTCGCCTGACCTGCGATGGGCACTGCAACAGGCCGCCTGGACGGCCATCCGCTGCGATGCCGGCTTCAAGAAGACGTGGCTGCGGATCGCCAAGACCGCCGGCAAGAAGGCCGCCGCTGTGGCCATCGCAAGAAAAATCCTGGTCCTGATGTGGACGCTTGTAAGAAAGGACGACCTGTACAAGGCCCGCGAACCAGTCGCGGCCTGAAGATTGAGTGATGACGGGACCTCGGGGTGAGACACGGGGCTCGGCAGCTCGTTGGTGTTTATGGGACACGGCCTCAACGGTCAGATCCCGCGAGTGTGAATGGGCGCCGATCCTCCCGTACGCGATCTCATGGGACCGGAGCACGTCTTCGTGATCCCGAATAGCTGAATGGCCCCCACGAGGGCGCCTCGAGGTCAAAACCCAAACAACAATCCCCAGCAACGGCCCGCCGGTGGACTCGTTCCGCTCCGGATGTGGAAGGGCCTGCGCTCCACGAGCCCACCGGCTCCCGAGGAGGTACGCCATGATCGAATGAAGCAGCCCGGCTTGACAAACCCCTACATAGCTAAACGCCTGCCTCGGTCGCTTGGAAATAAACGGAAAAAAACCTGAAAGAGAAAGCCTGTTCATGAGAAAGCCCTCGTGAAAAACCGAATGGTGAACCGGTACGTGTTGAACGAAAATAATGCATGGGGTTGAAAAACACGGACGCGAATCCAGCACACCCCTTCGGAAATCTATTTCACCGGGCCCCACCACCCCACCGCAATAGTGTGAAAGCCCTACCCCTCACGGGCTCTCCTCGAAATCGAAGGCCGGAAGGGCCGGGCACCCGGACGACTCTCCGTCTTGCCGCAAGTTTTGATGGCGCGGCTACCCCCGTACCAGTGAGAAAAAATACCCGTGCTTTGAAGCCCGAAGCGGAAGCTGAGGGAAACCACTTTTTTGAACCCCGGCACGCATTCCCTCGGCTCGCGCCTCGGGCTTCCAGGATATTCGTTCCGCTCAGCACAGGATCAAAAGCTGCAAGCCGGGGGCTCATTATCCCGCCCGCCCCACAGTCCGGAAGTCGTGGGCTACCGCATTACCGGCCAGCCACTGCAGCCCGCTCGATCACCAGCCGGGCGGGCGGCAGGCTGGCCCGGAAGATGCGGCCGTAAGGCTTGGTGATCATCCGCGGGTCGAGGATCACCACCCGACCCCGGTCCTCCCGGGTGCGGATCAGGCGGCCGAAGCCCTGCTTGAGCTTGATCACCGCCTCGGGCAGCTGGTACTCGGCAAAGGCATTGCCCCCCGCCGCCTTGATCGCCTCAATCCGGGCTGCCACCAGCGGCCGATCGGGTACCGCGAAGGGCAGCCGGGTGATGATCACCTGCGTCAGCAGATCGCCCGGCAGGTCGATGCCCTGCCAGAAGCCATCGGTACCCAGCAGCACCGCCTGGGCCGCAGCCCGAAAGTCGTCGAGCATCCGCCCCCGCGAGAGTCCATCGGCCTGGCTGACCAGCCGCAGCTGATTGCGAATGCAGAAGCCAGCCAGCTCCGCTGAGGCCTTGGCCAAGGCCTGATGGCTGGTGAAGAGCACCATCGTGCGGCCGCTGCCCGACGCCACGAAGTGCCGCAGCATCCGGGCCACATCGCGGTCATAGGCTTCTCGCTGGCTCGGTTCGGGCAGCCGGTCGATGAGCACGAGCTCAGCCTGCGATTGATAGTCAAACGGACTCTCCAGCCGCAGCTCGAGGGCCGACTCGAGGCCCAGCCGCTGCCGGACATAACGAAAGCCAGGCTCGCCATTTTGGTCGGCTTCGTCGGTGACAGCCTCGTCCTCGGCCCGCCCACCGACCGCGATCGTCGCACTGGTCAGAATCACCGATCCGACCCGGTCAAACAGTTCCCGCCGCAACACACCACTGACATCGATCGGCGCACTGGCGAGCTTGATGCTCGGTATCGTCCGACGACCCTGCCGGGCCTCCACCCACCAGACGCTGCCCGGCTCGGTCTGTTCCAGCCAGGTGCGTACCGCCCCCGCCTGGGCCGTCAGCCGATCGGCCTGTGACTGGAAGTCCTGCCGCTCCGCCGGATTCGAGAGCCGGTCGGAGGCCGATCGTAGCTTGCGGCCGAGGGCCAGCAGCACCTCGCCCAGCGCGTCAGGCACCAGGTCGGGGCTGGCAATCCGCCAGGGTCCATCGCCCCGCCGGGCAACGGCATGGTAGACGCTTGAAAAAAAGTCCTCTGCCACCCGGCGGGCCCGGATGACGTCGGGCCTGATGTCATCAAGCTGATAGTGAACCAGCAGACCGCGATTGGTCCGCTCATTGAACAGCCGTGACAGCAGCCGATCGACCGCCACACTCGAAAGGCCGATACCAAGATGGTCACTGGCCACCGCCTCGACCATGTGGGCTTCGTCAAAAATGACGATGTCGTAGTCGGGCAGCAGGCTCGCCCCACTCCGCCTGAGGGCCAGATCGGAAAAGAACAGGGCATGGTTGACGACCAGCAGCTGGGCATGGTGCATCCGCCGGCGGGCGGCGTAGTAGTGGCATTTGTCATAGGTGGGGCAGGCCCGGCCCATGCAGTTGCCAGAGTCGCTCTGCACCTCATCCCAGACCGAGCCGCGGGGCACCGTCGGCAGATCGGCCAGCGAGCCGTCGCGGGTCTGGTCGGCCCACTCGAGAAGCCCCTCAAGTTCAGCAACCTCTTCATCGTGCTGAAACAGACTGGCCATCCGCTCGCGAGCGAGGGCCAGCCGCCGAAGGCTGACGTAGTTGCCACGGCCCTTGACCAGCACGGCTGAAAACTCCCTGGGCATCACGGCAGCGACCACCGGGATGTCCTTGGTGATCAACTGCTCTTGCAGGGCAATCGTGTGGGTCGCAATCACCACCCGCCGCTGCCGGGGCTGCAGTGAAGGATTCTCAGGGGCAGCAGCCTCCGGGTCAGTGTCTGACTGCGGCTGCTCACCGGCAGGCCTCGCCGCTGGCTCCTGCTGATCGGCGGTGGCTGCCAGCACCGCCGGAATCAGATAGGCGAGGCTCTTCCCCGTGCCGGTGCCCGCCTCGACGATGGCATGCCGCCTCTCAGCCATCGCCCGGGCAACCAGATCGGCCATCGCCAGCTGCTGCGGCCGCGACTCCCAGCCAGCAATTCGGGCAGCCAGCCGGCCATCGGGAGCGAGAAACGCGCGGGGGTCATCCATAGCCTATCTATACATGCTTCTTCGGAGATTTTCGCGGGTTTTCCGAAGCACCGGGGCGTTGCCCATGCCATCTCGCCGGACGTTCGCTCCGGCCATCCTTGGCCGTCACTCACTCGAGGGAACCTTCGCTTCGCCATCCCGGCTCCGCTCGGTTCCCAACGCCGCTCGATTGGCATGGGCAACGCCCGACGCTTCACCAACAGCCCCTGAAATTCGTCTGTGAGCCCCAAAAACTTCTCCCGGCCGGGATTCTCATCACGCAGCGGCTGGTAAACTTCGGGTTTCACCAGCCGCCGGAGACCTTCTGCCGCCGTGACCAAGCCTGACCCTTCGTCCGTTCCGCCGTCAGCCCCCGCCCCCACGACCGGCGGCAAAGCCTGGGGGGGTGTCTTCAGTGTGCCGACCGACCAGCGGGTTGAGGCCTTCTCTGAGAGTGTCTCCTTTGACTGCCGCCTGGCCGACGACGACATCGACGGCTCGATTGCCCACTCGCGGATGCTGGCCGACTGCGGCCTGCTCACCGCGGCTGAGGCCGATGCCATCCGCGACACGCTTGAGGAAATCCGCTGCGAGATCGCCGCCGGGCAGTTTCCCTTCACTGCCGCCAAGGAAGACATTCACCTGCATATTGAGTCGGCCCTGACCGACCGGCTGGGTGACACCGGCCGCAAGCTGCACACCGCTCGCAGCCGCAATGATCAGGTGGCCACCGACCTCCGGCTCTACTGCCGCCGGGCGATCGACCGGATCGATGCCGGCCTGCTGGAACTGCAGCGGGCTTTCCTCGGCATGGCCGAGCGGGAGCAGGACCTGGTTATTCCCGCCTACACCCACCTGCGACGGGCCCAGCCGGTGCTGGCGGCCCACCAACTGCTCACCTGGTGCGAAAAGTTTGCCCGTGACCGTGACCGGCTGGCCGACTGCCGCCGCCGCACCAACATCATGCCGCTGGGCTCGGCGGCCTTGGCCGGCACCAGCCTGCCGATCGACCGGGAACAGACCCGGGCCGCCCTCGGCTTCGCTGCCACCGCCGCCAACAGTCTCGATGCCGCCAGCGACCGTGACTTTGTCTGTGAGCTGGCCTTCGTGCTTTCGCTCTCGGCCGTGCATCTTTCGCAGTGGGCCGAAGAGTGGATCATCTACAGCACTGACGAGTTCGGCTTTCTGAAGCTGCCCGAGGCCTTCTGTACCGGCAGCTCAATCATGCCGCAGAAGATCAACCCCGATGTGCTTGAACTGGTCCGCGGCAAGTCGGCCCGCACCATCGGCAACGTTCAGCAGCTGCTGGTGCTGCTCAAGGGGCTGCCGACCGCCTACAACCGCGACCTCCAAGAGGACAAGGAGGCCGTCTTCGATTCGATCGACACCCTCGAGGCAATGCTCGGGGTGGCCGCCCCGCTGGTGGCCGGAACCAGCTTCGACCGCGACCGGATCACTGCCTCGATCGACCGCGGCCACCTCGACGCCACCACCCTGATGGAAGCCCTGATCGGCGAGGGGGTGCCCCAGCGGACCGCCCATGAGACGGTCGGCAAGCTGGTGCGGCGGGCCCTCACCGCCGGCTGCAGCCTGGCAGACCTTACCGATGATGCCTGCCGTGCTGACTATGCCGGCTGGAACGGCTCGCTGCGGCAGGCTCTGGGGGCCTCACGGGCAGTTGAACGGATGGCAAGTTTTGGATCGACCGCCCCGGCCCGGGTAGCCGAACAACTGGCTGCATGGGGGCAGCGTTTGGCGGCTGCCGCCGACTAGCTGTCTGAGGAAACAGCCATCCGTTGGGTTTTTCGGCGAGTGCGTCCCCGGAACCCCCGGAGGGTTCGGGGCACGCCTCAGCCGCATCCCGCGGCTGAGGACTCGATCCACAGGCTGCGCGTTAACAACCGGGGGGAAAAGCTGTGAGCAGGCAGGCAGCGTGGGCAGCAGGCCTCGGGGTAGCTCTCGCCCTCATCGTGACGGTAACGGCCGTTCAGGCCGCCGACGAGCAGCCGGCTGAGCCCCAGCTCGATCCGCTGCAGTGGGCGGTCGTCAACTCCCTGCGGCATCCTGAACGAACCACCCCGGAAGACCTGCTCGAGGCCGCCGTCCGCTCCGCAGCAGTCGAGGCCCTTGAGCCGACGCTTGAGTTTCTGGGCCGGTTCGATCAGGCCTTGGCCGCCGCGGCTGATCCGGATGTGATCCTGGCTGAACTCGGCGACAGCGTTCCGGTAGCTGAGCTCAATCGCCTGCGGCGGTTCCTCAAGACTGCCGCTCCGCCTGAGGATGCCACCGCAATCGCCAAGCTGATCGAGCTGATGCGGGCAGCCGCCGACAGCCGCCGCACCAACCCAGCCCGACTGGCCCAGGCGGCCGACGACCTCAAGAGTGACTCCCGGGGAACGCGGCAGCGGGCGGCCGAGACCCTGCTGCGGGGTGGCACGGCCGCCCTGCCGGTGCTGATCGATCTGTTGAATCGACCCACGCCGCCGGTAGGTGCCCCCGACCAGGCGGCCAGCTTTGTTCGTACCCGTCGGCTGACCCAACAGATTGTTGGCCAACTCGGTGAAGCCGGTGTGGAGGCCCTGATTGTCTGGCTGGGCTCCGGCGACCAGCCGCTCCTGCCCGGAGTGATCACCGCCCTTGAGGTGCTGGTGGACCGCGGCAGCCTGCCGGCCAACGGGCCTGCCACACTCGACCTGGCCAGTGTCTTGCTCGAACCGGCGGTCTCAGCCGAGTTGCCCGAGCCTGTGCGGCTGGCCGCCGGCGGCTTGCTCGCCAAGCTCGCTCAGGCCGGGCTTGCCCCTGCTGAACGTGGTCGCCCACCAGTCAGCCCGGCCATCGCCTGCCAGTTGCTGACGGCCAAGCTTGATCAGCTGCTCTCACCCGCAGGGCTACCGCTGGCCGATAGCCTGGCCGAGGCGGACACCGATCTGCCGATTCCAACAGTCAAACAGTTCCTCTGGAACGTGGCGGCTGGCCAACCAGAGGTCAGCTTCAGGCCGCCGGAGCAGACCCGCTGCCTGAGGGCCCGCCAGCTTGCCGGCAGCCTTGGGGCCATCGGCTGTACCGATCCTGCTGCCGTGCGGCTGGTGCTGCTGGCCCAGGCTGAGTCGCTGCTCCGGTTCGGCGCGGACCCCAACTCGATTGAACCAGTGGCCGATCCCGAAGCAGCCGTTGTCGCCCTGCCAACCGAGACTGTCAGCGAGGTCCTCTCCGGCCCCGAGGGCTTCAACGCCGAAACGGTGGCGGCGGTGCTCGATGAGGCCCTGGCTCGTGAACTCCCCCTCACCGCCGCCCTGACGACCCGAGCCCTCCGCGAAACCGCCGCGACCTTGCCGACCCCGATCACGATCTTCCGGCCATCGCTGGTACGGGCGCTGACGGCACCGTCTGATTTGGTGCAGTTCGAGGCGGCCCATGCCCTGGCCGAACTGGCCGGCCCGTCTTCCTTTGCCGGGGCCAGCCTGATGCTCGAACGACTGATCCACTTCGCCAGCTCAACGGGCGTCGACCGGGCCGTCATCGCCCACCCCAGCCGGGAGGTCGGCACGATGCTGGCTGCCGGGCTGTCACGGTTCGGCTATGACACCGACCAGGTCACCCGCGGTCGTGACTGCCTGCTGTCAGTCCGTCAGTCACCCGACACTACTCTGGTACTGGTCTCGTCAAGGCTCGATCTGGCTGCCCGGGAAATGATTCAGCTGTTGCGGCAGCCGGCTCTCGGTGACCAGCGGCCGGTGCTGGTCCTCCTTGATCCGCTCGACGATGACCGCAGCCGGCGGTGTCGGACCCGGCTGGTGCAGACCCTCACCGGCTTCGAGCAGGTGCTGCTGACCGACCGGCTCGAGAGCCTGTTGCTGCCCAGCCTCGATCCAGCCGACGAGACGGCGGTGCTGCCGCCGCGGTTCCCCGCCACCCTGGCCCGGGTGGCCGGGCGGCAGGCAGCTGCCGAGGGCCGGCGGCGGCAGCGGGCCGTTCAGCGACTTGAGCGTGCGGCCATCGCCCTCGACCTGCTCGGCGGGCTCGGTGAACAGGGCTGGGATGTCGAACCGTCATTTCCCGCGGCCCGCAATGGTCTGCGGCTGGCCGAGACCTTTGCAGTGGCGGTGCGGCTGCTGGCGATCATGCCCGTTCCGGAAGCCCAGCGGTCGCTGCTCGACCTCGCCGTTCAGCCCGATCTGTCGGCTTCCGTCAGGGAGGCGGCGGTGCCGGCGCTCGAACAGAGCCTCAGCCGTCACGGCATGCTGCTTTCGACCAGCCACCGGCGGGACGTCATCAGCATGTACAATGACACGACCGGCACGGCAGCCAATCCCATCGGCCGCGCCCTCACCGCCCTCCTCACGCCGGCTTCCCGCCCGACGGCGCCTACCGATGCTTCGGAACCCCGCTGACGACGCCACTGAGACGATTCCCGGGATCATCGGCACCAGCCCGGCCATGGCTGAGGTCTACGCCCTGACCCGCAGGGTGGCGGCATCCAATGCCTCGGTGCTGCTCGTCGGCGAGACCGGCACCGGCAAGGAGCTGATCGCCCGGGCGATTCACGAACTCTCGCCCCGGGGCAGTGGTCCGTTCGTCCGGGTGAATTGTGGGGCCCTGTCGGAAAGCCTGCTGGAGAGCGAACTCTTCGGGCATGTCCGCGGCTCGTTCACCGGGGCGGTGGCCAACCGGGCCGGCCGGTTCGAGTCGGCTCACACCGGCACGATCTTCCTCGATGAGATCAACTCGACCACCCCGAAGCTGCAGGTCAAACTGCTGCGTGTGCTGCAGGAGCGGGAGTTCGAGCGGGTCGGTGACACCGAAACCATCCGGGTCGACACCCGGGTGGTGGCGGCGAGCAATCGGGAACTGCTCGACGAGGTGGCCCGCGAGACCTTCCGGGAGGATCTCTACTACCGGCTCAACGTGGTGCCGATCTATCTGCCACCGCTACGGAGCCGCCGGGAGGACATCCCGACGTTGGTGCGGCATTTCCTGGCCTACTACAGCCGTGAGAACAACCGCAGCGTCACCGAGCTTGAACCGGCTGCCCTCAACGCCCTGACCCACTACCACTGGCCGGGTAATGTCCGGGAACTGCAAAACGTCGTCGAACGCGGCGTGATCTTGGCCGACGGCGCGGTGATCAGCCTCGACCTGCTGCCCCCGGCAGTCCGGGGCGAGCAGCCGGCAGTCTCCTTGCCGGGCCGTGGTGGCGACCTCGACAGCCTGGCCCGTGACCTCGTCGAGCAGGGTATGGCCTCGGCCCCGGAGGGCGATGCCAACCTGTTTGAGCGGGTGGTCAGCCGGGTGGAACGAGAACTGATAGCCCAAATGCTCGCTGCCTGCGACGGTGTGCAGCTCAAGGCGGCAGCCCGGCTCGGCATCAACCGCAACACGCTGCGGAAGAAGCTGCTCGAGCACGGCCTTGACGAGTCCGACGAGGGCTGATGGGCCGAGAGAGCCGCGCGGTGTGGCCTCGTT